>JAAYCK010000079.1 GCA_012729835.1 Syntrophomonadaceae bacterium | reverse complement strand
TTTGAATTATGAATTAATGTGGAAATGCTTCGCATTTCTTAGCAATATAGCAAGCGACAATTGTAATTGCACCCGGAGGGTGCACACCTTAATTAAAAATTAAGAATTCATAATTCACAATTATTGCACATCATCTATCAACTGTGCATAAGCTTGGTCACTGGTTGGCCTGAAATAGGCGTTTGATTCGGCTGCCTAGCTGGTTCAATCCGTTGGTATCTGTTTTTGCTGCTTCTTCATCTCGAGCTGAATATATCTTGTATTCGCTGCGCTCTGGCAGGTAGGCAGGATAACTCTCGGCAGCAGATGAAAACCCAACCGCTTGGCCCAGTCCCGACATCTCCTCCCGCATTCTGGCGATCATGGTCTGATAGGCAGTATTCTCCCGGCTGAGGGCAGCATTACGTTTTTCCGCCTTATGCAGACCCTGCTTCAAGCTGGAGATATTACTGGTATGGCAAAACAGCTGCCTCTTCAGCTCCGCATTCTCGTTCTGGATTCGTTCTATCTCTGCCTCCAACTGCCGCATGGCATTTTCCAGCAGTTCGCCGGATATCTCTGCGTGTTCTTCTCCGCGCAAACGTACCAGCTGTTCGCGAGTAGCAATGATGGTATAGTCGATAAAACAAGCCACTTTGACATCATTGCCATCAATCTCGCCCTCCCAGGTGACCCGCTTCAACTCCAGATGGTAATCGACGGGTTCGTCACGATTGAGCGTTTTTTCAAACTCCTGCAGGGAAATCCGGTCATACAGGATCTCCTCCCGTTTGAATAGCTGCATTTGCCCTTCCTGGTCAGCCAACAGACAGAGGATATCAACCTTGATCCGGGCTTCTACTGCTGTTCCCAGGGATACTACCTGTCTCTCCTTGACCCGAACCCGCAGGTCCTCAATGGCACGATAATAGATATCCAGCGGATAGGATTTTTCTTCCGCGATCCGACGATTGTCCTTCAGACGATTAAGCAGTACCGGCGACCAAATAGTCAGATTATCTTCCATGTTGTTCCCCCTTGCCTGTGATGACATTGCTTATATATATTTTTCTAAGTGGTCAAGTAGTACCACAGCGGAGATAGTTTATAGCAGATAGTTAATAGAGCCAGCAGATTGCCGCGCTGACGCTCGCTATGACAGGTTGTGGCTCCCGGCGGCATCATAATAACCAGGGCGATGACAAAAATAAAGGTCATCGCCCTGGCAGAAAAAATTAACGGGCGGATATAGAATCCGCCCCTTCACAATATCGTAATCACTCTGTTATAAATTAAAGCCGCATAACCCTTGTCAGATTATGCGGCAAATATCCTGTCGTTTTTAGGGGGTTCCTGAGGCTATCCTTATCTCAGCATCCTGGCTGTCGTAAACAAAGAGTTCTACGGTTTCGGTAAGAACATCTGCGTAGCTGTAGGATACTCTGCGCTCTATCTTTCTTTCGCTCAACTTCACAACGAATATATTTGGATATATGGACTCCAGCACCCCTTCTCTTTCTACGATGCGATTGCGTCCCCGATTGGCTTTCAGACGTATTTTGCTTCCCACAAAAAACTCCAGGTCTTTTTTGATGTCCGCAAGGGCCCTGGGTGAACTCAAAATACCACCTTCTTAATACATTAATCGAAATAATTTTACATCAAATGATATAGCCTGTCAACCGGATGTATTAGTATATAAAATTATGAAGGCCCTGTCAACCGGGAATTTGTAATTTTATAATGTTTTTATTATCAAATAAATCTTAAAATTCCAACCTTTTCTGCGAAATAACATTTTTGGTCATGCCGGAGTCTATTTGGTATATTTATCTGCTACTTTGCTAGCGGCACAGGCATCAGGTTTGATACGGGCATCAAAACCGCTGCCGGTGATCATACCGGTCACTTCCCGGACGAGTTCCCGAGTATCTCCATGGGTTCCAACATCGAGGTGAATCTCTACCGGCATATCATTTACTCCCTTTTCTTTCAGGGCTTCACTGAGGCGATCAGCCAGAGCCAGACTGAGCGATGCTTCGTAGAATATGCGCTGGCGCATGCCGCGCACTCTTGGTTCGTTGTACCTCGAATAGTAATAGCGGGCCCCTTTACCCTCGCGATGGATGATGATGGCACTGACAAAACATGTCCCATGCGCACCGGGGTTGGAGTCACTGCCTACCAAAAGCTTGTAAGATCGGGTAATATCCTCGCTGACATATGCCAGGATATCCTCGACTACTTCAACCAATTCCATGCTGCCCTTGCTGGGACTGTGGAATATGTTCATATTCAGCCCTCCTTGGCAAATCGGTTCGCCAAAGCAACAAAGTCCTCCATGCTAAGATTTTCAGGGCGGGCTCCCGGGTCTAAACCAATACTTTTTATGGTATCCTCCACCTGGGCTTTCTCCTGTGGAAAGAAACTATTGCATATATTTAACATAGTCTTGCGGCGCTTTTGAAAGGCCGCCTTGAGCAGAGTCTTGAATAGCTTCTCATCGTAGACTTCCGGCATTATTTCCCGGGGGATGATGCGTATCACACTGGAATCAACCTCTGGTTCGGGGTAAAAACAGTGCCGGGATACCGTCATCACATATTGGATGGTGGCATAGTATCCGGCCGAGATACTCAAGAGTCCGTAGGTCTTGCTGCCGGGGCCTGCTACGATGCGCTGGGCAACCTCCTTCTGGATCATCAGCGTGGCTGCCGTCAAGCTGCTGCATTGTTCCAACAGCTTAAAGAGAATGGGGCTGGTTATATTATATGGAATATTTGCACAAACCATGTATGAGGGAACTTCTTTCAGGGCAAAAGCGCGCATCAGCTCCTGCTCGATATCAATGGAGAGTACATCGGCAAACAGCAAGCGAACATTGTCATGCTGCACGGTCAATTCAGATAGAATAGGTTCAAAACCATGATCGATCTCTATCGCCAGGACTCCCAGGCTGCGCTGGGCCAGGGTGCCGGTAAGCGCTCCCAATCCGGGGCCGATCTCCACCACGTATTGCCCGTCTATTGGCATACAGGATTCTATGATCTTATTCGTTATATTCCGGTCAACCAGAAAGTTCTGCCCCCATTTCTTACGGGGGTGAAACTGATATTCCTGCATAGCCTGTTTGACCTGACTCAGAGACTGCAATCCTGCCATCTTGAACACCCTTGTCTTTTAGGCTCATTATACACTAAAAGGCAATCCTGAGTTCAGTTTTGCCCCTTAAAAGGCAGTTGGATAGGGAAACCGTTTCCTGACGGCCCCTATCCAAAATCATTTACTAAGTTTCTAATAAACTGCCTTCTGCTGTTTTAATCTGTTGTTCAGATCCTTGATATCCTTATCAAAGCTTTGGATAGGTTTACCCTCGATAATACCTGCCGCAACATCATTGAGGCGTTTTATCAAACCTGGATCGGTTGTGACCAGAACCTGACCGATCTTCTTATCACTGGCCTTGATCCTTTTAGCCACCATGTTCTTGGTGGTGACTGCCTTAGATGCACTGCCAGAAGTCGCCTGATTAAGGGTGACCCCTACCATGACGACCGTTCCGCTTTTGGTTCCCATCATGGAATTGTTATTGTTGTTGGTATTGGTGGTTCCCGTAGTTCCATAGTTGGTTCCGGTGCCTGTCCCGGTGGTTTTATTCATGGTCCCTTTAGTGGTCATCCCGGGAGTAGTGTTCGTGGTGGTCCCGGTATTGGTGCTGGTGCTATTGCGGGTCATGTTGACATCCATAATCACCACTGTCGCTTTTTGCACGCCTGGTACGCTTTCCGCTATTCTGGATAGGCGATCAGCCATAACTCGTCTTTCACTGGCTGTCATGTCCACCGCGGGCTTTTTCTGAACCTGTGCAGGTTTTTTGACAGGATTCATTGGCTTTTTGGCGGAACTTGAACACCCGGCCATCGCTACGACTATCATTAAACCGATACACAGCAGAAGAGTAATTTTTTTGCGCATTTATTTCACCTCCTTTTCCCTCGTTGTTATGAAAAGTCATATTGACTCTGCTATCATTTTTTGTTTTTGCAGCAATTTCAAACGAGGGAAAAGTTGGCAAAAAAGAATACCAGCCTTAAGACCGGTATTCCATTGCTTCATGTTTATATGTTTTTTTGCTTTGTTTAATTGAGGATATATACCTTGACGGTTCGGCGTCCCCAGCTCAAACATTGACTTCGATCTTCCATAAAAAGATCCAGTCGGTCGCCCCGGATGGACCCACCAGTGTCTCCCGCCGTTGCGTATCCATATCCCTCGATGTATAACTTGCTGCCTAGAGGTATTACCGAAGGATCCACCGCTACAGTTCCCACCGTCGGGGTTTGACCAGTAGCAGTGCGGTAGCCGGTGTAGGTATAAGCGGAGGCAGCCATGTATCTGGCCTCTTTAAAATTGATCAGCTGGCTGCCGCGGGATACTGAGGTTATAGTACCCATAGCGATTACCCGGTTACGAGGCTGCTGTACGGTCTGGGATTTTACTATTTCACGCTTAATTTCCTGCCCATTGTGGTAAACGACCTTGAGGGTGTTCATGGCAATTCCATTCTCACCTTGAACCAGCGTTTTAGTCAGACCTCGTTCCAGGGTGTTGTCACTGGTTCTTTCGACACCATAGGGAATGGCCGCTTGTTCCTGGATTTCTTTCTCCGATACGCGGATGACCTCGATCTCTTGCCCCGGTACAGTGTTGGCTACCGGCAACGTCTTGACAATGTCCTTGCTGCCTAGAGATACGCCGGCCATTTTAATAGCTTCTTTAATGCTTACCGGAGTAGTATACAGTGGGTACTGCTTGCCGTCTGCGATAACCTTCACCTTGAAGGCTCGTGTGACTATAATATTGGTATTCTTTTTTACCGCCATATTAAGCGATGGCTCAACCCTATCCTTTGCCCCAACTAGCACTTGTTCATTTTTCAAAACTTCGGCTACTTGTGCAGTAAAAAACACTCTGCTATGAATTGTCTTTCCATCCACAATGATATTTACCGGCTTCTGCAGGGCAAAGAACAGACTTACGACCAACGCGACCAAGCCTAGAACAGCCGCGATAAGGTAAGTACTCTTCCTGGTCCGAATGATTTCCATTTTTTCCTCCCTTTCTTAGCTACCGGGCGAAGCAACCCCAATAGTAAATTCATTTTAGCCAGAAACCGCCCATCAGTCAATTTTATTGGCATTTCCTGGCCTATATTCCTGGTGTTGCTAAGCCATATTTACAAATCTTCTCACCTGCAATTATTAGCCTTTGTTAATTAGTTTATTCCGTTAGTGGTAAAAAGTTTGATGAAAAAGAAAAATTTGTTATCAATAAATTACTCGAAAATGCAGGGAAGGACAGAAGGTGACGGTTCTGTTGCGTTAAAAACACAGCAGAACCGTCACCTTCTGTCTATCTTGGGTCTACCCCTTGATCAGTCTATTCTAAATACAGTTTTGGTATTGCGGCTGGTTAGGTAGCCTATCTCGTCCAGCGGCTTATGCCGCAGCTCGGCGAGTTTTTCGGCCACTAGCCGGACCTGGGCCGGCTCATTGCGCTTGCCTCGGAAGGGTTCGGGGCTAAGATAGGGACAGTCAGTTTCCACCAATAATCGATCGAGAGACACCCGGGCGGCCACCTCGTGGGTCTTCTTGGCGTTTTTATAGGTCAGGGGCCCCGCCAGTGACAAATGAAAACCTTCCTTCATCAGTTCAAGTGCCATGGGCAGGTGTCCGGAATAGCAGTGCATAACTCCTCCATTCCTGCCCGCCTTTTCCTGCTTGATGATCTCCATTACCTGCTCATGAGCATCCCGGTCATGGATCACGATAGGTTTATAGAGTTCATGCGCAATCTTAATCTGTTCGATAAAAGCCTGACGCTGCTGGTCCCGGGGAGAGAGATCCCGATAAAAATCCAGCCCGGTCTCGCCAATGGCCACCACCTTCTGATCCTTGGCCATGTCATAAATCTGCGCTATAGCTTTTTCATTTAATTCACTGGCATCATGAGGGTGAATCCCCACCACCGCATAGACCTGTTTATGCTTGCGGGCCAGATCAAGCGCGGCCTGGGACGAGTTTAAATCGTAACCTACACATACAATGGTCTCCACCCCGGCCTCTGCGGCACGTTCCAGTACGGCCTCTACCTCCCCAGCAAAGGCCTTGTCCTGCAAATGCGCATGACTATCTATCAACATATTCTCATCTCCTGATTGGGGAAATTTTTTTGCCACAGATTAACACAGATTCACACAGATTTTTGATTAATGCATATATCTCACCTTTTGAAGTTGACCAGATATTACAGGAACACCAAAGCGTCATTGCTGGGAAAGCTACGTATGTGTCATTGCGAGGAGCGGAGCGACGCGGCAATCTTCCCCGAGGCTTACATGGCTTAAGATTGCTTCGCTGCGCTCGCAATGACAGGGCGGGGAACCCCATATCTAATCCGTGTTCATCTGTGTTAATCTGTGGCCAAATAAAAAATCTCCGGTTATTTTACGCGATTGCCAGACGGAATCTGGTCAACGAACAGGACTTCGACATGGTCCGCATCGGAAGCAGCCAGTATCATGCCCTGAGACATGACTCCTCTCAGCTTGGTGGGCTTCAGGTTGGCTACCAGAACCACCTTTTTGCCGATAAGTTCCTCCGGGGCATAGTGCTGAGCGATGCCAGATACCACCGTTCTTTCTTCTTCGCCGAGGCGCACCTTGAGAATGAGCAGCTTATCGGCCTTTTCCATCTTCTCACAAGCCACCACTTCGGCTACCCGCAGTTCCATTTTGGCAAAATCGTCTATAGTGATGTATTCCGGTTCAACTGGAGCAACCGGCTCTGCTTTAATTACTTCTTGTGCTGACTTTTCTTGCTGGTTTTCTTCCACTGGTTTCTCCTCCAAACTCTTGAGATCTATACGCGGGAACAGCACCTCGCCCTTTTGCACCGGGCTGCCCGCCACAGTGAGTCCCCAGCGACCGGCCTCGGCCCAGGTCAGGCTGTTCGCATCCTTAAACAAGTTGAGCTGTTGATTAGCCCGGCTGGCCAGGGTTGGCATGACCGGAGCGGTCAGTATAAGCACCATGCGGATACATTCTGCCAGGTTGTACATCACCTCAGCCAGACGTCCGATCCGTGCCTCGTCCTTGGCCAGCAGCCAGGGCTCGGTCTCGTCGATATATTTATTAGCCCGGGAGACCAGGCGCATAACTGCGATCAGGTAGCCGGAAAGATCCAGACGTTCCAGTTTATCTGTAGCCTCCTGATATACTTTGGCAGCCAATTCCTTCAATTCCTCATCCAGTGGAGCAGCCTCTGCCGGTTCGGGTATCCTGCCCTTAAAGTACCGGATTATCATGGCTACAGTACGGCTGATCAGGTTGCCGAGATCATTGGCCAGATCTGAGTTGATACGACCAGCCATCATCTCCTCCGAATAAATGCCGTCCTGTCCGAAGGTGAGCTCTTTAGCCAGATAATAGCGGACTGCGTCAACCCCATACTTATCCACCAGTATCACCGGGTCAACCACATTCCCCTTGGATTTCGACATTTTTCCGCCCTCCAGCATTATCCAACCGTGGGCATATACCTTTTTGGGCAGTGGCAAGTCAAGGGCCATCAGCATTATCGGCCAGATAATGGCGTGAAAACGCAGTATATCTTTGGCCATGATATGCACATCTGCCGGCCATCGCTCATTGAATGCCTTGTCATCCACCCCGAGCCCGATGGCTGACAGGTAGTTGATCAAGGCATCGAACCAAACGTAAACCACATGTTTATCGTTAAAAGGAACCGGCACACCCCAGCTAAAGGAGGTCCGCGATACACAGAGATCTTCCAGGCCCATCTTTATGAAACTGACCACTTCGTTCCGGCGCGATTCAGGCTGGATGAAATCCGGGTGCCCTTCGATATGATCCAGCAAGCGGTCAGCATATTTGGCCATGTTGAAAAAATAGCTCTCTTCTTTGACCACTTCCACCTCACGGCCACAATCCGGGCATTTCCCTTCAGCCAGTTGCCGCTCGGTAAACAAGGTCTCACAGGGCGTACAGTACCAACCCTGGTATTCTGCCATGTATATATCGCCCTGCTCATAAACCTTTTGGAACAAGGCCTGCACCACCTTCTCGTGTCTCGCTTCAGTGGTGCGGATAAAGTCGTCATTGGTAATAAGCAATTTCTTCCATAGGGCTTGGATACTGTCCACGATGGGATTGATAAAATCCAGAGGTTCCATGCCCTGGCTACGGGCGGTTCTTTCTATCTTTTGGCCATGTTCATCAGTACCAGTCAAATAGTGAACATCGTAACCGGACATTCGCTTGAAACGGGCCAGGCAATCGCCTGCCACCGTAGTGTAGGCGTGACCTATATGTAAATTATCACTTGGATAATAGATCGGCGTAGTAATGTAGTAATTCTTCCTGGATTCCATGAGCTTACTCCTTCCTGTTTTGCGTATGCTTTTATACAATAATACTTAACCACAGATGCCCTCAGATGTACACTAATTAATATTATAACCATATAATAACTGCCATATTTCTTCGGTTGAAAATATCTGTAACCCCATTACTATTTTGTTTTTCCTTAATAGTAAACATTTCTCTCATTCATGGCAAATCCCGGCAAACTGTCGATTTATTAATGCATTTATCGCTACAATATCCTTATTTAGTTATTTTTTTTAAAAATTTTGTAGAAAAGCGCTTGACTAATAATGCCATCCTTGGTACACTTTGTTCAAGAAGACGTAATAACGGGAATTAGAGGAGGGTTGATAATTATGATGAAATCCACTGGGGTTGTCAGAAAAGTGGACGAGCTGGGAAGAATCGTCATCCCCATTGAGCTGAGACGCACGATGGGTATTGAGGAAAAAGACGCATTAGAAATCTATGTAGATGCCGAAAAAATAATCCTCAAGAAATATGAACCAGCTTGTATCTTTTGCGGCAATGCTGAAGATGTCATCAACTGGAGAGGCAAGAATCTCTGCAAGAGTTGCCTTACCGAATTAGGCAAACAAGTCGGTTAATTACATACAACCTATTGTCTGATTTTGTCGAAATAGCGTTTATAAATTGTCGACTTAGCAATCTTGTACTCACGGGCCTTCAACTTGAAGGCCTCTTTTTTTTCCAATCCCTGCTGAATCAGCTCATCCACTTCCTGCATCACCTGTTCGAGACTGACCTCGCTCGGAGAAGGCGGCAGATAAGGAGCGATCACCAGGGTAATCTCTCCTCTGGGTTTATCTTGTTGATAGTGCTGTATCAGTCTCCCCACCGTATCTCTTGCCACCGATTCATGCAGCTTCGTCATTTCACGCATTACCGCTATCGGTCTCTCTTCGCCTAAGATTTCTGCCAGATCGTTCAAGGTATCCAGCAGACGGTGGGGAGCCTCATATAATACTATAGTTCGCGGCTCCTGGGCTATAGCCCTTATAGACTTTTGCCTTTCGCTGCGGCGGGAGGGCAGAAACCCAACAAAAGTAAAACTGGTAGTATCCATCCCCGAAAGGGCTAGGGCGGAGATCACCGCCGAGGGGCCGGGGATTACTTCGAGCTTGATCCCGCATGCTATGGCCCGGGCTACCAGTACGCTACCTGGATCTGAGATTCCTGGCATGCCTGCATCAGAAACCAGGGCTACCTTCTTGCCTTCCTGCAACTGGCCAATGATATAGTCCACCTTCTCCAACTTGCTGTGCTGGTGGTAACTGGTTAGCGGCCGCTTGATCTTGTAACGATTAAGCAGCTTGAGAGTATGCCGCGTATCCTCACAAGCGATAAGGTCGGCCTGCCGCAGGGTTTTTAACAGGCGAATGGTGACATCCTCCAGGTTGCCGATGGGGGTGGCGCATATATATAATACTCCCTGTTCTTCAGGCATCTTGACCCCTCCCATACCATCGGTTTACCTCCGGGCTGTAAACTCCGGGTTCCTGGTAAATGACTAGCGGAGGCATGATACGCACTCCGCCCCGGCTGTTTTTCCTGCCTTCCACCAGTACCAGGGTAGCCTCATCTCCGGCCCAGGAATGGACTGACCTGATACGCCTGACCTGCAACCTATTACCGGTCATAGCAGCCATTACCTCAGCCAGGCGTTCCGCGCGCTGGATAACACAGAAATGACCGCCGTCTTTCAACAGATAGGCGGCGGCCCGGCAAATGTCTATAAATTCTACTTCTAGCTCGTGACGCGCAACAGCCTCTTCCGGATGACTGGATAAGTGTCCCTCGCCTTTTTTCCAAAAGGGTGGGTTGCACACTACTAAATCAGCTGATGCTGGCGACAGGGCGTTCCTGATCTTCCGTATATCAGCCGGTATTATCCGGATGCGCCCCTCCAGTTCATTGTAAGAAATAGAGCGCCTGGAACGCTCCGCCACCTCCGCCTGCAATTCGATGCCGATCACGGCGAGTTCCGGTGACCGCCACGACATAATCAGCGGGATTACCCCACTGCCACTGCCCAAGTCCACGGCTGACCTTACCCCGTCTAATTCTGGAAAATGGGCCAGCAAAACAGCATCAAGTGAAAAACGGTAACCCCGCCGGGGCTGAATCACCTTCATCCCGCCCAGGATCAGATCATCCAGGCTCTCATCCTCCCGGACCGGATTGTCACCGACTCGCTCCAAAGCCTACTCCTTTTCCAAAAAGGCTACACAAAACAAGCAATCGTCTCCCCGCGGCTGGCCAAATGCCATGGAACAGACATGATAACCTTCGTTATAAATGCGTCCCAGATTTTCATAGCTTTCCCCCTCCAGGCGCAGGTCACGCTGGAAGGGACTATCTTCCGGCTCTTTTTCCTGAGGAGCAACCTGTCTGAACCGTGACTCCAGGCTGCTCATCCGATCTTTTAATTGATCGATTTCGATCAGGAGATCAGTTACCAGATTTTTCAGTTCCCGGATGGTGTTCTCCATGCTTGTTATCTCCGTTTTCCTTCGACTCGTATAATTCCGATTCATACTTCAAACAGCACATGAGACGCCCACAGGTGCCAGATATCTTGGTAGGGTTGAGAGACAGGTTCTGTTCCTTGGCCATGCGAATGGAAACTGGTTCAAACTCGCCCAAGAAAGAGTTGCAGCATAATATCCTGCCGCAGGTGCCCACACCACCTAGCATCTTAGCCTCGTCGCGTACTCCTATCTGCCGCAGCTCGATCCTGGTCTTGAAGATCGAAGCTAAGTCCTTGACCAGTTCGCGGAAATCGACGCGTCCCTCGGCGGTGAAATAAAAGATAATCTTGCCCATGTCAAAGGTATACTCTACATCGATCAAACGCATGGGCAGCTTATGCTCTTTTACCTTTTGGCGGCAGATATCCAGGGCTTCCTGCTCTTTTTGGCGGTTGGTTTCATATATATGCCGATCCTCATCTTCAGCCTTACGGATGACCTTCTTCAAAGCGGTTGGCAATTGCTCTTCCTTTATTTCCCGGCGCCCGATGGCTACTGTACCGTATTCCACCCCGCGAATGGTCTCTACTATGACGGCATTGCCCACCGCCAAATCCAGGTTGGCACAGTCAAAGAAGTATATCTTACCTGCCGGTTTAAATCTGATTCCTACTACCCAAGCCACTATGTTAACCTCCTATGAAAATTTTTAATGCTTAATTATTAATTTTTAATTATGGTGGGAAAGCTATGCTTTCCATTTTATAATGCGAAATGCCGCTAGCATTTCCTCCTTAAATTTAAAATTAAAAATTAATAATTCATAATTTAATCTATCTGTTCTATTGTAACGCTTCCCAGAGCGTATAGGAAATATTGGTGCTGATTATCAATGCATTGACATGCCGACGATAATTGCGGCGCAGTTCATCCAACTGCTGCAACGCTCTCCTGAGCTTAGCCGGATCCACCTGGTCCTGCAGGGCCTGGACCAATTGCAGGTTATCGGGCAGAACCAGGCTGTCCGCCCTGCCGCTGTGTTTATAGATAACCAGGTCACGGAGCATGGTCTCCAGCATCCCAGTGATTAGTTCAGGATTGACCTCCATTTTTTCCGCCGCATCGAATACCGATATCATTTCTCCGCCCGCGAGTGCCAGTAGTATCTCCCCGGCTATCTCATAAGCATGCGGTATTTCTCCGCCGCTGGCAAAGCCCAGGGCGTCCCCGAAGCTGCCCTGAGCCAGGCGTGCTGCCCGTACTGCTATCTCAGGTTCAATCCCCCGGCCTGTCAGCATTTCTTCGATCACTGGTTCAGTCAAAGGAAAGAATCTTACTGGCTGGCAGCGCGACATGATCGTCTCCAACAGGTTTTGTTCATCAGACAGAAGAATAATAACGGCATAGAGCGGTGGTTCTTCCAGCGTCTTAAGCAAGGCATTCCCCGCTTCAGCCCTCATTAGATGAGCATCGCGGATGATTACTACCCGCTTCCCCGCGCGATACGGCTTCAAGGCCAGCCATGGTTCCATACCCTGGCTGATCTGTTCCTTCAAAATAGTAGTCTTGTTTTCCGGCTTCTCGATTATTAAGAGATCGGGATGTATGCCGTCTTTAAAATATATGGCAGCCTGCTCATCATCGCGTTCCAGCAACGCACAGGCAAACGCCCGGGCAGTGAGCATTTTCCCCACCCCGGACGGTCCCAGGAAAACATAGGCATGGCTAACGTTATCGTTCTTTATGCTGTTTTGCAGGAGAGTAACCGCGCGTTCCTGCCCGCGGATCTCATCGAAGTAATTCATACTAGCATCCCGAAGTTTTTTTATTATCCACAGATGGACACAGATTAACACAGATTTGTTTTAGAGGAAAAAACTAAACTTTATCCCCACCACAATCTATCTTTGGTTGTTTAAGATCTTTGACGTTTTATTCTTGGCTTTTTCTTCTACACTTGAAAACTGCAAATAGGAATGTCTCTTTTCTGAACATTCACTAGAGTGCAATAATTGCCACTTAGGATGGTCTATCTGCCTGATTAATAATCTGTGTTCATCTGTGCTAATCTGTGGCTAAAAAATCGTTACCCCATCCGTGTCTATCTGTGGTTAAATCAAATTACCATATCCACCAGCATGCCGCGGATCTTGTCCAGGGCAATCAGCAGTTCGAAAGGGTCTTTCTTTTTATCGATAAAATCGTTGACCAGGGTTTCGATCTCCCGATCTACTGTCTGGATCGATACCAGTATGCTGCGTCCCCGGCGATTGCGGGCCCGTTGTTGTTTGATCTGATAAGCCCGTGCTCCGGCCTCTTGCAGGAATTGTTTCACCAGGCGCTTGTAGAGCATCAGGTCATTTACCGTCATATTCTTGTTTAATCGCTCATTCAGATGGTCGATCTCTTTCAGCAGTTCCTGCATGCGGAACTGGCATTCGGCTTCCCGGCGCCCATTCATTTCCTGATCAAAGGGTGATTCCCCCGTCTTGCGCATCACATGATTAACGGGCTTGCTGCTGGGGGTATAATTCCTCAAATCACTCTTGTCGCGCTCGATTTTCATGATTACTCACCAACTAACTCCCTAAGATACTCGACAGCTTCTGCCAGGACCTCGCTTTGTTCCCGGCCGGCATTGATCACCTTGACCCGCTCAGGTTCCCGGGCGGCTATCTCCAGGTACCCCTGTCGCACCTTTTCCTGGAATATGATACCTTCCTGCTCCAGCCGGTCCGGTTTCTCTTCTCCTCTGCGCCGCAGGCCTTCCCGGGGATCGATGTCCAATAAGAGTGTAAGATCCGGTTTAAGACCGCCAGTACACAAATGGTTGAGCTGGATCAGGAAATCCAGATCCAGTCCCCGTCCATAACCCTGATAAGCAATGGTTGAATCAAGATAACGATCAGCTATGACTAGTTGGCCCTGGGCCAGGGCGGGCCGGATGATTTCTTCCACCACCTGGCTGCGGGCGGCTGCATAGAGCAAAGCTTCCGTCCGGGGTGCCATCCCGGTATTTCTGGCATCGAGCAGAATGGCACGAATCTGTTCAGAGATATAGGTTCCGCCAGGTTCTCTGATACTAATTATATTATCGAAATAATTGCCCCTTATCAGCAGTTCTCTGAGACTGGTTTTACCCGCCCCATCAATGCCTTCCAGGGATATAAACGCTCCGTTCCGGCTCATGTATCCGCTCCATCTCGCTTATTGTTGCTCAAAGGGCCTAAATGTTTAGTTTAGTCCCCGTCTCTCAGCTTAATCATCGATCACCAGCAGAGATTCCAGTCCTGGTTGGGAGGGTCCCTGTATGCTGACCGCGCTGTTCTTAAGATAACACAAGTACTCATATATTTCCTCAGTGATTATTTCCCCGGGAAATACACAGGGAATCCCTGGCGGATAAGCTGCCACCATCTCCCCCGCTATCCTGCCGGCCACTCGTGATAGGGGCACCCTCTGCTTCCTGGCATAAAAGGCCCGGCGCGGGGTCAAAACCATTCGCCCTGCCGGAGGGGTCTCCCCCCGGTCTAAATATTTTGGCTGACCGGCGAATTCTTTGGCCAAGTGAACCAGCGCTCGATAAAACCTTTCCCACTCAGCTTCCTGGTGTAACATGGACATCATCGCCAGTATGGAAGTTGCATCGGCGGCTTCCAGCTGTACCCCATAATATTGCCGCAGCCATCGGGATGCTCCATAGCCATCAATGTACAGCCCCCGGACCGATATGAACAGTTTTAACGGGTCCATCCTGTCAACTCCGGGAACAAATCTCATTTCTTCTTCCGTGTAACAATGCAAACCATTTATCTCATTTATCATATTTCTATAACGTTGGCTTAGCACCGCCGCTTTCTCCAGAAAGCCCCGACCTTGTACCACCATAAATTGGCGGGCCAGATCGATGGAGGCAAGTATCGGATAGGACGGACTCGTCGTGGTAATCAGGCTTATGGCCTGCGCCGCCGCCTCCCCGGGGAGGCCTCCCCCCAGATGAAGACATGCCCCCTGGTTCAGTACCGGCAGTGTTTTATGCAGCCCATTGACCACAGCATCCGCACCCGCTTGGATGGCAGGGCCGGGGTAATCCGGGTGAAACGGGAAATGACCGCCATGGGCTTCATCAACATAGAGCGGCGCTCCCTGTTGGTGAGCGAGTTCTGCCAGCCGAGTGATTTCACAGGTAGTGCCGTAATAACTGGGGCTGGTGACAAACACGGCATCTACCCGAGGCTGGAGGATCAGGACACGAGCCATTTCATCCGTCGTTACCGCCAGACCAGTCCCTATTTCCGGGTGGACCTGTACCGTCAGGTAAACCGGATGGGCACCGCTCAGAACCATCGCCCCGAAAAAAGACCGGTGGGCATTACGGGGAACCACCACCACCGCCTCCTCTGGCAGGCTCAGGAATAGGGCATGGATACCTGAGGTGGCCCCGTTGACCAGGAAAAAACTCTCATCGGCGCCATAGGCTGCGGCCAGCAATTCCCGAGCCCGGGCAATGGCCCCGTCCGGCGCATGAAAATCGTCTAGGCCGGGCACCTCAGTCAGATCCAGGCTGGCCATTTCACTGAACGGGGAGGGCATACTCCGCCCGCCAATATGACCGGGCATATGCAGGCGCAGGTTGTTCTCCGCCAGATATTCATTTATGGCATCATAAATGGGAGCCCCGATAGTCATGGTGGTCCGACCCTTTCTAAGTGTTCGTTATTTATTAATTTTAGCCTTAATAATGAAAAGCCGGGGAAAAAAATAATAGGCCTAAGCCTATTAATAAGTATCTTATGACAATGAGGAAGAAATGCCCTATATCATGAGCACCGCCTTTATTTTCTCAATAATATCATCGTAAGCACTTGACCCCACCTCCAAGTGTACGATCTTCTTTTCACACTCGGTACAGATGAAGCCCATTTTCAGCTTAAGTCCATCGCGGATGCCGCCGGCAGGCACCTCACCACATACCAGGCACCGAGGCAGCACCTTTCCCATTTCCTCCACGGGAGTATTATTTACTGTATCCATAATAGACCCCTTTTTTCATAGATTATTGCCCTGCCGTCACCATAGTTATTCAAGCAGGCAGGTATATTACGATATGAAAAAAAACGAATAAGGTTACCGGAAGATTTTTGCGACAGATTAGGAACGAGGGGAGCGAGGGAACGGGGGAACGATTCAACACAGATGGACACAGATTTATATGATTAACACAGATAAGATATGGTCCCTCAGGCCCGGTCATTGCGAGCGCAGCGAAGCAATCTTTAAGCTATTAAACCCCCGGGAAGATTGCCGCGTCCCCGGCACTCAACAAATTAGTATCAGTCTATTATAGTAATGCATAATAAGTAGCCGTTTATATTTGGATTCTTTCTTTGAGTGCCGGGTCCTCGCAAAGACACTTTGGGATTGCTGCGCTTATTATTAATGCCATTGTACATAAAAATCCGTGTCCATCCGTGGACGTCGGAACCCGCCCCTACCAATTAAAAAATCTGTGTTCATCTGTGGCTAAAAACCGTCTCCCGGTTTCCCCCGTCTGCGTCAATCTAATCAATCTGCGTTACCTGCGTCTATCAAAACCCCGCCAGCCAGCAGGCATATTCCATGGGGCGGGAGACGGCCAGCCGGCGCATCTCCGCATCTATTATCGTGAAAACCTTGCGGGCTGGTTTCGGATTGGCCTCCAGAAACCACACCTTGCCCCGGGTATCGATAATGAAATCCAATCCCAGCTCGCCCAGATAAATTGCATACCGATCCAGGGTGCCCGCAATCTCCAGGGCCAGGTCTTTGATGTCCTCCCTGATTCTAGCGATACGCTCATCGGTCCAGCCCAGGTCGCCCAGGGTCTGCTCCAGCCTTTCCGCTTGTCCGCGGGTGGCCATATTGGTGGTGATCCTGCCCCGGGCTCCCATACGAACCGCTATACCGCTGACATGCCATTCATTATAACGGTCTTTCTGTACCATTACCCGCAGATCAAAATGCCGGTCATCTCCGGGAGTCTTGATGCCCTGCTGGACTAAACGAAGCCTGCTGACAGAACCGCCTAGCAAGCCTGACAATCCGGCTATTACCCGGCCATTGACATCATCGGTCGACTTAACCAGGTAGCTGCCCTGATGACGGCTGATCCTGATTATGTCCTGCCCCTTGCATCCATTGATGGGCTTGATATAGACCTGTGGGTACTTGGCGAGCATGGTATTCAGGATCTGCCGGGATTTGACCAGATGAGTCTCCGGGAGATGGGGAGCGACCTGTCGGTTCTGCAGGAGGCGTTTATGGACCGACCATTTATCACCCACACCCATATTGAAGACCTTTATCCCGTACTTTTTGAGAGACATGACCCCGTAGCGTGATGGAGTGTCCCCGGAATGATGATGATAGCGATTATAGCAAACATCCGGGAAAGGCAGCCACAGCCGGCGCCACGGCCCGCCTTCCTTCTCCAGATAATAACCATGTACCAGTTTACGTACTGGATCCAGATCATTACAGGTAAAAACAAAAGCCAATCCGGAAAGCTTTCGCATATGAAAACACAAACTGCGGAAAAACTTATCCTGAGACCCAAAAGAACCGGTCTGAGTGTTATAGGGTCCGGCGAGAATGCCGACAAGAGGTCCCAAACGGAGTTTGTTCTCCTCCGCAGAAACAGTCAGACTAATCCCGGAGGGCAGGTGCAGATCCCGGGCCAGACCTGGAGTAATCGTAATGACCGGCAGTTCCTGAGAGAGCGGAGAACTCCCTTCTCTAAGCCTGACCCGGGTTTGCTTTTTACCGCAGCTTACCGCCCATATATCTCCCGCCTTTATCCCCCACATTCTGCTGTTTTCTTCGTGCAAATAGATTTCCAATACATTTGATTTCATTTGTATATCCTCTGTTATCGCTTTTCGTATATTATATGAATGGAGGACTATAAGCGTTAAAACCCTTTCGGATCATCTATTCACCGGGCGAAGATCTTCTGCCCCGGTGATTTTCTTATAATCCCCTTCGCTAATAAAATGAGCTTACTGGCAGGATTTTGCAGGCGGGTGCCGAAATCATATTCTACCGGAATCGTTGTATCTCCGACTAGAGCATCGCTTTACCGCGAATTATGACCAAGGAGGGTAGTCTTATGACTAGATTATGCATCATCAGTCCGGTCGCAATCACCAAGCAGAACCTGAAAGCCGTCCTTTCCACTACTCAGTACAAATGCGAATATCTGGATACCCTGGCGGATTACTATGACCTTGAAGAAACCGATACCTCTCCTTTTAATGTGTTTATTATCGATTTCACCATGAACGAGAACGATCTTTTTGATTTTCTCCGTCATGTCCGCAGTAAGACCGCCAAGACCCCGGTAATGGTTCTGTCCCCAGTTAGTGATCGCAACACCATCGTGCAAGTGCTGCGGCAGGGAGCGGATGATTATGTTTTAAAACCCTTTGAAGCTGGTAACCTGCTGGATCGGCTGGATCGGATAATCAACCTTTATGTCCCCGATATCGCCCGTATGTTCCCGCAGAGTCTGGTATTAGATCTGGGATCGGTTGTAGAGCTGGAGCTGGCCCGTGCTCGTCGCCATAATTACAGCTTTTCATTTGTGCGCTTGTTTTTTACCCTGATAGAATCCAAGGATCAAAAGCCCCACCAAGAGTTGTTAGTGAACCTGATGCAACGGGTGTTCATCATGCTGAAAAGCCAGTATCGTAAGACCGACCTGGTTCTGGCTGCCGGCGGCGATTCCTTTGTAATAAGCTTGCCGTTCACCGACAAAGAAGGGGCTCTTACGGTGATAAGGCGGATGATAGCTACTTTCGAACAATTGAAGGCCAAATTTCCACCCCAGCTGTATTTTGTTGAAATAGGCTATGCCTCATACCCGGATGATGCTGCGGACGCAGCTGATTTGATAAACTATGTCGCCCGGGAGAAAAAGCCGATAAGTTATTATAAAGAATAGCAAAATAGCATGGCATGAAGCTTAGGAGGGTTTAACGCTGGATTTCTTCAGAAGTTTTTTTTGGTCTATATTGCGACCTGCGGCATATCGAGGATTTGCCTATCAAAGCACCGGGAAAGCTCTGGGTTATCTCGCCTGGTTGGTGTTGTTGGTCAGCATCCCGAGCTTTATATATATCTACCAAGATATGTCCCCCGGTACCACCAAGCTGGCCAATCAAATCAAGCAAGACTGGCCGGATTTTACACTGACTCGCGGCAGGCTGGAGGTTAACGCCCCTATGCCTGTTATAATCGACAACGGCGACGGGTCCCTTACCATAATAGATACCAGGGGCAAAGACTATCCCGCCATTGTACAAGCATTTCCATCGGCCAACTTTGTAATAACCCAGGACCAGATCTTTCAGCGGCGGGGAGGGCAATCCCGGGTGGTCGACTTTATGTCTCTGAAATTCGTTACTTTTACCAAACAGACGCTGATATTCTGTATGGATCACTTTGCATGGTTAGCGGTGGTTACCATCATAGGCGCTTTCCCATTCTTATATCTCTTTAAGCTGCTGGAGGCGGCTCTGGCAGCCCTGTTAGTGCTGCTGATTGGTTTGATTATAGGTACCGACCTGGAATACAGCCATTTCTTCCGCATATCTATCTATGCCCTGACCACCCCCTTTATCGCCCAGGGCTTGCAGAAGGCCATGTTGCCTAACTTCGCCTATCCCGGTATTCTGTTCTATTCCCTGTTCGTCATCTATCTGATCCTGGGATTGCGCGGCGCCGCCAGAGGCCATATTGTGCTATGAGCTGGCCATTATAATCTCCATATGCATAGGAGAAAACCATTTTGGTTCCGGCTCTCCTGTTTTATTAAACACCTGCTCTATTCTTACGTACCTCTTTCAACATAATATCGCGCGGAGTTTTGCTGCCTATCTTGTAATCCAATTCCCCATCAATAACCTGGCCTTGTGCGTCTAAGGATTGCCTTTGTACTATCACCCAAATATAATTATGTAAGGAAAGAGATACTGCCTATTTTAAGATATTATTTATATAGCATGAGATGGAGGTTGGTTCCCTACTCCCATCAGGGTTATTATATATGGAGGCATCAATGAGCAGAGGAAAACGTTTCAACGACTTGTTCGTTCTGCGCTTGATCGCTACGGTGGCGGTTATTGCGATCCACACCACATCACAGGATATGACCCTTTCATTCATGGGCTACTACGGCAACCAGTTGGCCCGGTTTTCTGTCCCCATGTTTCTTATATTATCAGGCTTCTTGTTGTTCCAGAACGATCTAAATGATGGATTGCTGCCCAGATCCCAGTTCTACCGTAAGCGTTTTCGTCGCATCCTGCTGCCGTATATACTGTGGACCATCTTTTACAGCCTGATCCTGCATTATTACTTTAATGGAACGCAAAATGCCCATATGATTTTGCCGGACATGATCAGGCACTTTTTCCTGGGTAATGGCTTTACCCATCTCTATTTCGTAGTGATCATCATCCAGCTCTATTTGCTGTACCCATATATACGCAGCATTTTCAAGACCCATCCCGGCCCATTTTTAATTTTTTCCTTGCTGCTTTCTTTTGCCTGCCAGCTGCTCTTATACTTGCAGGCGCTCAATGTCATAAAACTCCCGGGGTATTGCCTGGAGATTTACCTCATCGCCTTTCCGGTTTGGCTTTTCTATTTTGTCCTGGGCATGTTCCTGGCCCTGAACGATCAGCATCTGGAACAATCCGGGCAGCTTTCCTGGCTTAGTTGGGCTGTCATTTGGGCAGCAAGCTTCGCACTGCTCTTATGGGATAGTCATAAAACACTAAGCTTTGCGCTTTCCCTGAAGCCTACCGTAATTCTTTATGCCACTGCCAGCTTTTTCTTCCTGCGCAGCTGGCTGAATCAATATCCGGTCAAGGTCGGACCTTTTATCAGCTGGTTCTCGGATCAGTCCTTTTTGATCTATCTCCTGCACCCGCTGATGGCCAATGCGCTGGTATTCATCTCGCTGCGGGTGGTAAACCAGCCGCTTCTATGGTCCAGTAATATTGGGGCAACTGCCAAATTTCTGATAACCTTGGTGGTAACCGTGCTAGTGACTTATATCATAAGCCTTACTCCGCTGGCTGTACCATTGGGCGGAGTTAAGAGGAAAGCTCGGTAGCGTAAGACCATCTGACAAAAGGGACCATCCCTTCGGGACGGCCCCGGGGTTCGATCGGGTATTATGCCATCACTGTAATCATCGGTAACTATTCAGGCAAAGCGCTGCCTCTCTGATTTTTATAGTATCCGATACCCAAGACCAGCAGCACCACCAGCGATGACAAGGTAAGACTCGGATAAGTTATATAGTTGCTGAGTATTCCAGCTATGATCCGATCGCCTGCCATCATCTGCCCAGCCGTCCAGGCCAGTACTCCTCCGCCAATATATACAATAAAGGGATAGCGTTCCATTAGTTTCAGAATAAAGGTACTGCCCCACATAATTATAGGAACACTCACCAATAGTCCAATAACCACTAACAGTATACTCCCGTGGGCTGCACCGGCAATAGCGATGACATTATCGATACCCATCACGACATCAGCAATGATGATTATACGGATAGCCTCACCTAGACTGCCGGCTTCCTTGCACTGAACATCTTTGTCTTCTACCAGTAGTTTTACGGCAATCCATATCAGCAGGAGCCCGCCGATAAACTGGAGCAGAGGGATCTTCAGCAGCAATAAGGCCACTGCCGTCAGGGCTGCACGTACCGCTACGGCTCCGGCTGTACCCCAGTACATAGCCAACCTGCGTTCGCGGGGAGGCAGGCATTTGCTCGCTAGCGCTATTACTATTGCGTTGTCGCCTCCTAGTACAATATCGATGATAATGATCGACAATAAAGGAACAATCCATTCAAATCCATTCATAAATAACACATCCCATAATTACATTCTGACATCCATCTTGTTCAGACGCGCTACCCTTTCCTCAATGGGAGGATGGGTGCTGAACAAGGTTTTGAAGCTAGCGCCGGACAACGGATTTACTATAAACATATGCGAGGCGGCCGGATCTACTGCCATAGGGGTGCGCCCGGCAGCGTTCTGCAGCTTCAGCAGCGCATTGGATAATCCCCGCGGCTGGCCTGTTATCCGTGCCCCGGTCTCATCAGCCAGGTATTCCCGGGAACGAGATATTGCCATCTGTATTATCAACGCTGCTATTGGTGCAACAATAGCCAATATCAGCATACCGACCAAACCGGTTCCGCCTTCATCATCATTACTGCCAAAACCGCCGAATATGGCACCCCATTGAGCTATATTAGCCAGCATGGATATCGCTCCGGCAAACGATGCCGCAATGGTTCCGATTAAAATATCACGGTTTCTAATATGTGCAATCTCATGGGCCAGTACCCCTTCAACTTCTTCCCGGTTCAATATCTGCATTAATCCCTGGGTGACTGCCACCACGGCATGCTCCGGGTTGCGGCCGGTAGCAAAGGCATTGGGTTGAGCTGAAGGCGTCAGATACAGACGCGGCATGGGAATCGAGGCCCGGCTGGCCAGGTTTCTTACCATGGAATACAGCTCCGGAGCATCCGATTCTGACAACGGTTGAGACTTGGTCATCCTTATTACCATGCGGTCACTATTGTAATAAGAGAACAGATTGATACCCAGTGACAACAGGAAGAAAAACACCGCACCGCTTTGCCCGGCAGCAGCATTCCCCATAAACACTAATAGTACGGAAAATACACCCATCAATATAAACACTTTGATACTATTCATATAGTCTGACCTCCTTTTCTTTTGCTATGTAGAACTCTTATAGATATTTGGTTCCTGCATTTAACACCCCTTTGCAATCAGGTTATGGACCAGGGAAATAAAAAAGACCTTTGCCTCTCTTTCGAGAGGCAAAGGTCTCACCAAGCTTTTTAAAGCCGATAGGACCAGGCGATTCGCCATGCATGTTGACCCTATCCTTGGCAGTTACTCCCCTTTGCTTAGCCATTATTATAATTCATTTATACGAATTAATCAATTACAAAGCCGAGTAATAAGCAAAAACTTGCATCAGGCGTTATTGAAAAAGAAGAGAACAGTCTTTACCCTCATCCTTTCTCGGTTAATGTCCTCATTATTGCAGTTCCAATTACCGCAGCAAACATAGAGGCTAACAGAATACCTATTTTACCCTCTTGTATGAACTTTGCTGATGAAAAGGATAAATTGGAAATAAACAGTGACATCGTAAAACCTATGCCAGCCAGACAGCTAAGTCCATAAATTCCTTTCCAGCCTACTCCCTGCGGCAAGGTGGCTAATCCTAATTTTACTGCTGCAAATGAAAATGTCATTATCCCAATTTGTTTTCCTAATAACAATCCTAATATAATACCTAAGGTTATAGGGCTTTCCGTAACCAGCCGGATTGCATCCTGCCCCAGATATACGCCAGCGTTAGCAAAGGCAAACAAAGGAATGATGACTATAGCTGAAAAAGGATGTAGTTTATCTTCCAGGCGCTGCAACATAGTGTCCATTTTGCCGACCGCATTTTCAATGCTTTTTAAGGCGTTTCTTTGCTCCTCATCTACGCACATAAGGTTGAATTCTTCGTCTGGCTCCGGGAAATTCTTTATGATGTTTTCAGCTTCAAACAAAAATTCCTCTGGCTTGAATACTGAACGGGCAGGGATGGTCATAGCCAGTACAACGCCGGCTAAGGTTGCATGAATCCCTGAATGATCAACTGCCAGCCACAAAATTATCCCCAGAATAACATATGGGCTCAGTCTTCTGACTTGAAGAATATTTAATAATATCAATGCTGCGGTAATTGCTGCTGCCAGCAACAAATACGGTATGTATAGCTCCGATGTATAGAAAAACGCAATAACTATTATGGCTCCCAGGTCATCAACAATTGCCATCGCCAGCATGAACACTTTTAATGAAGTGGGGATTCGATCCCCCAGTATCATCAAGCAACCTAAAGCAAAAGCTATATCCGTTGCCATCGGGATTCCCCATCCTGAAGACCCGGGCCCGCCCCAGTTCACGATCGTATAGATTAGAGCAGGAAACAGCATTCCACCTAAAGCGGCAATAAAGGGCAACCCTGCTTTTTGCCAGCCAGCCAGTTCCCCGACTAATATTTCTCTTTTAATTTCCAACCCAATTACCAGAAAAAATATCACCATTAGACCGTCATTTATCCAATGCTGCAGGGAACCAGAAATAACCTTATCTCCAACAGATATAGCAATGGGGATCTTCCATAGCTGGTCATATATTTCTTTAGCAGGAGAGTTGGCTAAAATCAGAGCGGTTATTGTTGCCAGCAGTAACAGCCGACTGCCGGTGTTCTGGGTCTTTAAAAAGCGCAGTAGCGGTCTTATCAAATTATCGCTAATAATAGGCACTTGCGCGACAACTCCTTATTTTTCTATTATTGATGAAGTTGCTTATAATTTTTAAATTATACATGATACTTTTCCAAAAATAAATGCCCTTGTGTAAACGCTATGCCAGAAGCAGCACAAAACCTGATTTTATCTGGACAAAATGTATTCATAATTAAGGTTTACCAGGCTTATATGGTATTATATTTGTTGAAATACTAAATAGTAAGAATTGATGAAGCTGAGCGGAAACCTTCCGTTTATAATTAAGACTCCAAAAGATTTGCCAGGAGGTTATTCTATGGTGTTGGACCCCGAAAACATAAAACTGCACTTTGATTCTACTGCTAAGCATTATGATACGCAAAGAAGACAATTAATTCCTTGTTTTGACGATTTCTATGGCACTGCTCTAAAACTAACTGATATATCCAACAATCCAGTTAGGGTACTGGATCTGGGCGCTGGCACCGGCCTCTTTTCTGAGATGATCGCAAAAAAGCACCCTGGAATATCCCTTACACTCATTGACCTGTCAGAAGAGATGTTGGGAATTGCCCGTCAAAGGTTGCAGTATTTCACAAACATATCTTATATAGCAGGTGATTATCTAAACCAGCCTATTGAAGGAATTTATGACATTGTCGGCTCTTCATTGTCCATACATCATTTATCCGCCACTGAAAAAGAACAACTCTTTGCCAAAATCTATGCCCTGCTTAACCCCGGGGGGATTTTCATAAACGCCGATCAGGTCTTAGGGCCGGATTCCCAGATGGATGCATTTTATAAGCGGGAATGGAAGGAAACCATTAATAAGAGCGGTCTGTCCTATGATGAGTTAGAACAGGTAAACCAAAGAACCAGCCTCGATAAAATGTCAACCCTGGATGAACAGCTTGGATGGTTAAAAAGGGCTGGCTTTTTATCAGTTGATGTGGTCTATAAATCATATAGTTTCACGGTCATGTGCGGTAAAAAAGCGCAGTAAAATGGTTATGGTTAAATATTTCTAGGGGCAATTCCAAATGAATTGCCCCCATTTTTTCTGTCTTATTTTTCTTCGATAGTTACTTTCTCGATATACACCTCTTCCATAGGCTGGCTGTATTCACCCATGGCATTCTGCACAACCGGGGTTTCAGAAATCAGATATATTACATCCATTCCCTCGATTATTTGTCCAAAAACGGTATAGTTCGGGGTTTGGTTCAGATTGTTGGCGTTATTCCCATTACAGATAAAAAATTGACCGCCGTTGGTGTTGGGTCCGCTATTGGCCATGGCTACTACTCCCGCTCCATAAGGAATGGACGGCGGCAATTCATCAACAAAACTGTAGCCGGGTCCGCCGCTCCCGTTACCCAGTGGATCGCCGCCCTGAATCATAAAACCCTTTATAATCCGATGAAAAAGTGTGCCATTGTAGAATCCCTCTTTAGCAAGAAATACGAAGTTATTAACAGTTATCGGCGCGGCTGCCGGAAGCAATTTGATCTTGAAGGTTCCACGGTTGGTTTTCACAGTTGCCAGATACTGTTTGTTAGTGTCTACAGTCATTTGGGGTTCTCTCTTGTATTTACCGTTGTTTTTGGCAACTGCTGAATCATAAGCGCTGGTGCTTATCCTTACTGTACTGGCGGTATTGCTCCACAATACCGTGGCCCCCATAGCTTCGCTGATAAAACGTAGCGGCACCATGGTCCGGTTATCTTTAATTACGGCGGGAGCATCCAGTTCCAGTTGCTTCCCATTTACAGCAGCCAACTTCTGATTAATCGGTAGCAATATCTTTTTGCTGTCGTATTGAATTTCAACACTATTATTGCTTGCGCTCCAATTAACCTGGGCCCCCAGCTGTTCGCTGATAAAGCGGACCGGTACCATCGTTCGATTTTCCTGACTGATATAAGCCCGGGCATCCGGAAAGCTTACCGGCTTGCCGTTTAACACAACATTAATCCCTTCAGCCCATGTCGAAGCAGGCATCACAGTTAAAAAAACTGATACCAGCAATAATACACCCATAGCCTTCTTCAAAAATATCTACCTCCTGATAATTCAATATTATTCTGCGGACAATCCAAAGGGCCACCGTATTAATGTTCTCCAACCTCCGCTGAGCTCTTTTTTCATTGCCCGTCTTCCCTCTATACACATCACTTGAATGCATTATACGTTAATGTGCTATGCTGTCAATACCCTCAATCCTCTGGCCCCGGGTTCTTATTGCGCCTATTGGCACGATTGTGGGTGACACTTCCAGAAAACAGATTAATCCGCGGGATTACGTCCCAGGGTCCGCCACAACGGATGTATGGCTTCTCAATCGCTCGTTTTAAACATCTCGTACTGTTTGAGTAATAGGAACGCCAGGCTCGTATTTCCACAACTTACGGTGACCCCTTATGGGCCATGCAAAGCTGCCGCTACAATAATTGATTAACGAGTGACTCGCATTCAGAAAAAGTATTAGGACCCGGTTAGACCGGGTCCTAATAAAATATAATTCCTGGCGACGTCCTACTCTCCCACATCTGAAATGCAGTACCATCGGCGCTGGAGAGCTTAACTGCCGTGTTCGGT
>JAAYCK010000010.1 GCA_012729835.1 Syntrophomonadaceae bacterium | reverse complement strand
GTGACTTCGCCTCCTTCGGATTGTTTGTTTGGTCACTTATTAATTCGACAAAATGGGGGGTGAAGTCCTTTTTCTGTGCGACTAAAACCCCGATATTTTCAGTCTTTGGTATTTTGCAAAAGTCTCAACAACCAAATTGATAAGGTTGCGATGAAAAAGACTAAGCTCCCTTTTTGGCTCCGCAGGCGGTCTATATACTTTCTTATTGACACCTTATCACCTCACGATCTTTGAAGATGTAGTAAAGCCGATAGGGTGAAAGACCACTTCTTTTTCTAATGCCTGCATGACATTATTTAAGATACGGTAGCGATAGGTATAAGTCATTTCAACCTGTATTGGGCCTCCATACTGGACTTCCGGAGCCGTCCCGGCCACATTTACCTGGTCTACGTCAATTGAATTTGGTAGGGTCTGTAAATGCGCCCGAACTGCATCTACCACTACCTGATCGACCCCGCCTTGTATTTCTGCGGTTCTCATGGCTGTGCCGTATGATTCGATAAAAATCATATAATTGATACCGCATAATTATCCATCTGCCGGGAGAGTGTCTGCGTATATAAAAGCCTTTCACTTAAACCTCCTGCCCACTCAATTCGCAGAACGAGATAAATCCCCAGAAGCATAATGGATAACCCTAAAAATATACCTGTGGTCATGGCGCACCCCCTTTAGTTGTCAATTTGCTTGATGTCATTGAATTTATATAGCGCGAACAGAATCACCCCGGTCAGGATTGCTACAGCGACCTTCCCGGCGAATTCAGTCGTATATATAACGAGAAATTGAGGACTCAGAACCGCGTATCCACCGATAATGAAAAACGTAATACCCGTCGACACCAACGCCATGAACCTAGCTTCTGACGATGCTTTTTTGATCTTTGCGACGCGCAGTTTTTCCTCCTGGACTGAATCCATCAGATTAAACAATATCGGCCCTATGTCACTTCCTGTGCGTAATGCGACCAGGATATTCTTGAGGGCAAAACGCAGATAGCGATTTTCTATCTTCTCGGTAAATTCCTGATAGATGGCTTCATCGGTATGACCTGCCAATAATTGTGCCGTTACTCTCTCAAAATGCTCATTTAAAGGTTCTGGGATCTGTTCGGCAGCCTTCTTGAGATTGGGCAAGCTCACTCCGAACTGGAAATTAGTAATCAGGGAGTGAATACATACTGAAGCCAACCCGGTTATAGTGTTCTGCATCTCTACTATCCTGTTTTTCAACCAGAACCGGGGAGCGATAAATCCTGCGGCAGCCAACATTAAAGCAACAACAGGATTGTTGAGAACAAATCCGATAAGCAATCCCAGCACCGCACCAGCTCCCATAATAGTTGCCATTCTCTCGGGAGTGATTTTAACAAATACCCCAGCACGGCGTAAGTCACGCTTAATCGGCGCATTAATGAGCCGATACAGTCTCGACACAATATTGGTAGGCCTTTGGTTTAACCGGCCTACTATATCCCCAGGATTGCTGACATACCAATATACCAGCAAGCAGGATGAAGCGAAAAAGAGGATCACGGGTATTTTTGATGACATTAACGGTACATCCTCCTTTCATCTTCGGTGAACTCCGGCGATATCCATTTGGTATCCAGAATCTTAGTCATGCCATTAAGTAAAAGTTTTTCGCTTAGAGTCTTGGAAAACGGCGAATTAAACTTGAATCCATCAACAGCATAGCTGTAAATCTCTCTATACTCTAAGCCGTTCCTATATCGGATTGGCTCGGCGATAGAAACGATCTTTCTTTCGCCTTTATGCTTAAAGAATTTAAGCTGTACGATAAGGTCTACTGCTCGGGTGATTTCGTCATAAAGAAGTTCTGCGTCGATGCTGGGATCTACTGAACGTATCTCCCGGCCCATACGCTCAATGGCTTCTGTAGGAGAAGATACATGGATGGTTCCCATAGCCACATGGCCGGTTCGCATGGCGTCCAAGAGGTCGATAGTCTCAGCGCCTCTTACCTCTCCGATTATTAAACGGTCAGGCCGTTCTCTCAGGGCAAGATTCAAACAGTCTCTTATTGTGAAAACAAGCCGTGTTTTATTCGCCAGGAACGCCAATACGTTTCTTTCCGGCTCCTGCTTTTTGATCTGCAGTTCTTCAGTATCCTCAATGGTGACTATTCTTTCGTCCATAGGGATATAGGAACATAACGCTCGCAGGAGAGTAGTCTTGCCGGTAGAAGTGCCGCCACAAACAAGAATATTAGCTCCACCCTCGGCAGCGACCCTTAGTAAATCGAACATTTCCTGAGTGCCAGCATCCATTGCAATGTATTCTTCCGGTTTAAGCACTAAGGAAATAAACCTTCTTATAGAGAAAGAAGGCCCATTAAGGCAAACTGGGGGGATGGCTACCGTCAAACGAGAACCGTCTATAAGCCGGGTTTCGGCTTTCGGTTTGCCTTCATTTACGGTTTCTCCTAACGGGAACAGCATCCGGGTTATCGCATTGAGTAACTGCTGTTCGTCCAGGTAATAAGCATTAACAACCTGTTTAAGGCCATTTTTCTCTATTCGGATCGGTTCGTCCGGGCCATAACCATTAACCATGATTTCTGATATATCAGGATCGGTTAAGTATACTCTCCAGGTTTTTGCCATACAGGCGTCTGTGGCTAATAATGCTTCGGTAATCCTCATCCAGGATTTCAACCATATGAGCGTCGGCTTTGATCCACACTTCTTGGCCTGCTGCAGCCGGAGAAG
>JAAYCK010000009.1 GCA_012729835.1 Syntrophomonadaceae bacterium | reverse complement strand
TTGTGCTGTAAATCCGCAGTGCCTGCGTGAAGATGATTATCAAGTGCTGCCGGCCAATGAAAAGAAGTCTGTACTGGTTATTGGCGGTGGGCCGGGAGGCATGCAGGCTGCCATTACTGCTGCCCAGAGAGGTTTTGATGTGGAGTTATGGGAAAAGGAACCCAGATTGGGCGGAACATTGTTGGCTGCCGGTGCACCAAGTTTTAAAAAAGATGTCCTGAGGTATGTTACTTATTTATGTGAAAAAATTACCCGTTCGAAAGTAAAAGTCAAGCTGAATAAAGAAGCTAATGCTGACGAGATCCTCAGAAGCGATTTTGATAAAGTAATTATTGCCACAGGAGCTAAGGCTTTCATGCCGCCTATCAATGGAATTGATTCCCAGAATGTAAAAGATGCTGTATCTGTGCTACTGGGAAACGAAGGAACGGGTAAAAATGTAGTGGTTATCGGTGGAGGTCTTGTGGGTTGTGAAACGGCTTTGCATATTAATGAAAGTGCAATTAAAGTAACGATAATCGAGATGCTGGATGATATCCTTGTTACGGCGGAACACAATCACAATAACGACCTGAAACTCCGGAAAATGATAGCTAAAAGCGGTATAGATATTATTTGTAATGCAAAAGTTACATCACTCAATGCCGGCTATGTAGAATATAGTGAGAACAACGAAACGAAGCGGATAAATTGTGATACAGTTGTTATTGCTGCCGGTTTTAAGTCGGATAACTCCTTTGTACAAGCACTTGAGGATAAAATCGAAGATCTAAGTGTTATCGGAGATGCGATTGCTCCTAGAAAAGTATATGATGCGGTTCATGAGGGTTTTCATACTGCAAGACTCATATGAGCATGGATAATGAAGTTGGCATGGAATTTGCTTTTGTTTATTTTAACTGATATTTACATTGTCGCTTAAGCAGTGTGATTTTCACCTTGAGAGGTATCTGTAGGTGCGTGCGGATACTTAGTTAAGAAAAAGAAAGGGAGATAACACAATGTATGAACAAAGATTTGGCTATGCGGGGAAAATATGCAGGGTTGATTTAACCACCAAGCAAGTCACATATGAATTTCCTGAAGATTCTGTGGTCAGGGACTATATAGGTGGAACTGGATTAGGCATATATTATTTATATAGAGAGGTACCGCGGGGAATAGAATGGTCAGATCCGGATAACCGTTTTATACTTATGACCGGCCCATTAACTGCTTCATTCGGGCCTACCGGCGGGTACTCCGTTGTTACCAAAGGACCAATGACCAACGGAGCAGCATCTACCCAGGCACAAGGAATGTTTGGGGCTTTTCTGAAACTTTGCGGACTGGATGGTTTGATCATTCAAGGCGCATCATCAGAACCGGTTTACTTGTATGTCCGCGATAACTCAACAGTGGAAATTAGGGATGCTAGATATCTCATGGGTATGGATACCTGGGATACAACAGAATCTATCGAACAAGAACTGGAAAAAACTGAGCGTAATCTGTCCGTATTAGCGATAGGACCGGCAGGAGAAAATTTAGTGCGATTTGCATGTACAAACAGTGACCGGGGACATATATGCTCGCATAATGGGCCGGGTGCTGTATTAGGATCGAAAAAACTCAAAGCTATCGCAGTTGAAAGAGGTAAACAAAGAGTACCCTTAATGGATAAAGATTCATTAAGGAGCATGATAAGAGATATTGTTGAAAACAAAACCAAGAAGATTACCGGGATCCCTATTTGGGGCACCAGCAGTGATTTTATGACGCATGACAATCAGGGTTCCTTGCCAATCAAGAATTACACTGAAAGTGATGGATCACCGTATTATAATATAAGCGGAAAAATATACCGCGAAAAATGGGATATGAAACATCTTCCTTGCTGGGGCTGTGCATTTAAACACTGCCATCGGGTTACGATAACCGAAGGTCCGTATAAAGGCTACGTAGGTGATGAGCAAGAATACGAGACCATGGCTGCTTTCGGTCCAGTTATATGTAATACTGATGCTGCCGCTGCGACGGTACTGGGAAATACCGCAGACAAGCTTGGTATGGATTCCAACGAGTCAGGATGGATGGTTGGATGGCTGATGGAATGCTATGAAAAGGGGTTGCTTTCCGCAAACGATCTGGATGGAATTGAATTGACCTGGGGAAATGCTGAAGCAGCGAAAAAACTGCTGGAGAATATTTGCTATAGAAAGGGCTTTGGAGACAAACTGGCAGAAGGCGTAA
>JAAYCK010000078.1 GCA_012729835.1 Syntrophomonadaceae bacterium | reverse complement strand
TCTTCCCCGGGGCTTGTATGGCTTAAAGATTGCTTCGCTGCGCTCGCAATGACAGGACGGGGGCCTTCAAATCTCATCTGTGTGAATCTGTGTTAATCTGTGGCAATAAATCGTATTCCTGACCCAGCTCTGCTACGTATCATCTGTCAACTGCGAAGGTGAGTGAAAAAACATTGAGGTGAAAATAATTGAAAAAGCTCTTGCATTGGGGCAGCGGATTTCTCATACTGCTGACCTTAATAACTCTTACATACTCTACTCCGGTTCAGGCTGCGACAGACATAAAAATAGCTATAGATGGCAAGCTTCGTACTTTTGAAACCCCGGTACAGATCAGCAATAACCGGGTCATGGTTCCCATCCGCTTCGTGATCGAGGACCCGGCGCTGCAGGGTCAGGTTTATTGGGATGCCAGCTTAAGAAAGGTTGCCATAGACTGCCGCGGCAAATATATCGAACTGTTTATCGGAGCGCTCAGGGCTTCGGCAGATGGTCAGAATGTAGCCATCGATTCCGCACCCTACATTTATAATAACCGCACCTATATCCCGCTGCGCTTCCTGGCTGAGAACCTCGGCGCGCGAGTAAACTGGAACAGTTCTGTCCGGGAGGTCACCATTGATTTCTCCCGTGAATTCAAGGTAATGCCCTATTACTATATGCCAGCTCGCAGCGAACTGGACAGCAAAGCCGGCCTGTTCACTGACGTAGCTTTCCGCTGGTTCAAAACAGATGCGGCAGGCACTCTTAGCTATGAGTACAAGGATGACTACCCGGGAGTCATGGCTCTGGCACGTTCCCGGGATCTACGCACTCATGCCAGTGTGGTTTTGATGGGCAGTGAACCGCTCCATAAGTTGTTGGTTAGTGTAGAAAACCGTTCCCGCCTCATTGGCAACATAATGGAACGGGTCAAAAATGACGGCTATGACGGGGTGAATATCGACTTTGAATTGATGGCTGCGGCTGATGCGGATCTCTTTACCAACTTTTTACGCGAGCTTAAGACATCCCTGGGAGACAAGCCACTCTCGGTCGCTGTATTTGCCAGGACCAACAGTGATAAATGGCCTACCCCTTACCAGTATGCCCGTATTGGACAAATTGCGGATGAAGTGGTGGTGATGGCGTATGATTATCATTACCGCACGTCATCTCCGGGAGCGGTAGCCCCTTTATGGTGGGTGCAGCAAGTGCTTGATTACATGACTGCCAACATCCCTGCTGAAAAAGTTTTATTGGGTCTTGCCACCTATGGATATGATTGGCCGACTGGCGCAAATGCCACCACGGTTTCGGCCAAGAAATTGGCCGACCTCAAGTCGCGCTATACCCTGGTGGAGACCTTTGATAATGCCACCATGAGCCCCAAATATACCTATTGGGATCAATATGGAGTGTGGCATCAGATCTGGATGGAAAATGAAAAGAGTCTTCAGGCCAAAGTCGACCTAGCTAGGGTCAGGAAACTGGGCGGCATATCTTTTTGGCGGATCGGCACCGGTTTTACCGATCTATACAAGGTATTGGAACAGAATCAATAATATTATTTAAACGGGGATGCTTCCTGGCGACGGGAGAGCTGTCCCCGTTTCTGTATGGGCGTTTCTTTTTCTTCATATGGATGGAAAATCACACCGGGAAAGATTAGAATGAGACAGGAGGGGAAAGAATGTCAGTTGAACAGCCTGATTTATTTGGTATAGAGCCCGCGATGGACAAACCGGCGGAACCGGAGAAGAAACCGCTCCGGCAAGAGACAGAACCTTTTTTGCCGGGAGTACGTGTTGAAGCGGCATTTCCCCATGTTTACAAACTGGAGGAACTGGCGGCGCTGGCTGTCAATTGTCAGGCCTGCCGCTTGAGAAGTACCTGTCAGCAGGTGGTATTCGGCGAAGGAGATCCTGATTCCAAAATCATGTTTATCGGTGAAGGCCCCGGTCAGGATGAGGATATACAAGGCCGGCCTTTTGTGGGCCGGGCCGGGCAGCTGCTAAATAAGATACTTGAAGCGGCCGAGTTCTCCAGACCAGATGTTTATATAGGGAATGTTGTGAAGTGCCGTCCGCCGGGAAACCGAATTCCCAATCCTGATGAGGTGCAGATATGCCGCAATTATCTGGAAGCTCAGATAAGAATCATCAAGCCGTCAATAATAGTTTGTTTGGGTGCGGCTGCCTGCAAGGCGGTCATTGATCCCAAAGCCAAGATATCTGTCATCAGAGGGAAGTGGTTTATGCGCCAGGGGATCAAGATCATGGCCACTTATCATCCGGCCGCCTTGCTGCGAACGGAAGCATATAAACGGCCGACCTGGGAGGATTTCAAACTTATACGCGACGAATATAAAGGATTATAAGCAATAGCTTAACAAAGAATTAATGCCGTTGGAGTGAGGCTTCTGGAGTTCACTATATACAGCGATAGCGAAATGGAACAACTAGGCGAAAATATTGCTAGCATTATTGAAAGCCGAGATCTGGTCTACCTGATTGGTGAGCTGGGAGCCGGTAAAACTACTCTGGCCCGCGGGATTGCCCGGGGTTTGGGTTATACTGGTAGGGTGACCAGTCCTACGTTTACGCTCATGAATATTTACCCGGCTGCCATACCCATTTTTCATTTTGATTTTTATCGCTTGGAGGGGAATGATCTCGATGATTTGGGCTTGGAGGATTACTTGGAACAGGAAGGAATCGCTCTGATCGAATGGCCTCAAGCTGGATTTGCTTCGGCTGACCGTGCTGGAAGTGGTGTTTTGCTGCCAGCGGAGGCCTTATTCATTAGGATCGGACTAACGGATGAAGATTATGATCGGGAGCGCCAGGTTTCCATCATTGGGCAGGGTGAACGTTACCAGGACAAATTGAAGGAGCTGCAAAGTTATGCGAATCCTAGCCATAGATAGTGCTACACCGGTTGCCGGTGTGGCACTCCTTAATGATGGGATCCTCCTAAAAGAGGAATTCAGCAATTATAAGAAAACTCATTCCGAGACTTTGATGCCAATGGTTGATCGGGTGCTCCGGGAATGTGAGTGCACTGTTAACGATGTGGATGCACTGGCGGTGACTATTGGCCCGGGGTCCTTTACCGGTTTGCGTATTGGCTTAGCCTTGGTCAAAGGATTGGCGCTGGCCACAGGTATACCAGTAGTCGGGGTGAGTACCCTAGAGGTTATTGCTTTTAACATCTATGACAGTGATGCCCTGGTGTGCCCGCTGCTCAATGCCCGCAAGGGTGAAGTCTATTGCGCCTTCTACCAGGCTGGCGGGATCAAACCGGTGTCTCTGGCTGATATGCGAGCCTGTTCACCGGAAGAATTTGTTCAACAGGCGTTGACAATTATGGACGCTAATAATAAAACCAGCCTTATCCTGCTCGGTGATGGTTTTTCTCCTTACCAGGAGTTTTTCCTGGAGAGGTTGGGGGACAAGATGGTCTCGGCTCCGCCTCATCTCATGCTGCCGAGGGCTTCAGCCCTGGCCCAACTGGCAGCTGACCGGGTCAATAACGGTCAGTTTGATAATGTATTCACTTTATCCCCGGTTTATATACGCCTGTCGGAAGCAGAATATCGTCTGGGAAGAGGAGCGGTTTGATGCTTATCAACCAGGATTTCATGGTCCGTAAGATGACTTTGATGGATATCGACGCAATCATTCGAATAGAGAACGAATCATTCACTCTGCCCTGGTCCCGGGAATCATATATAGGTGAGTTGAACAATCACTTTGCTAATTATCTGGTTGTGGATTACGAAGGTGATGTGATCGCTTACGGGGGAATATGGGTGGTATTTGAAGAAGGGCACATAACCAATGTCGCAGTAGATCCGGAATATCGTAATGCAGGAGTAGGTCATGCTTTGATGGAGGAACTGGAAAGGGTAGCGCGACAGAAGAAGGCTACCCGGATTTTATTGGAGGTGCGGCCTTCCAATATGTCAGCTCTAGCTTTATATCGGGGTATGGGTTATCTCGATTCGGGGCTCAGAAAGGGATATTACTCTGATAATAATGAAGACGCCATAGTCATGACCAAGCTCCTTTTTTAACGGTAGTTTGTATAAACCTTAGAAATGAGGACAGCAATAGTGCAAGAAACGATGATTCTGGGGATAGAAACCTCCTGTGATGAAACTGCGGCTGCCATAGTGTGCAATGGCCGTCGCATACTTTCCAATGTCATCAATTCACAGATCGATATCCATCGCCAGTTCGGCGGGGTCGTCCCCGAGGTGGCATCGCGCAAACATGTCGAGAATATTGCCCTGGTGGTGGAAGAGGCTTTCAGCCAGGCTGGTCTAACCCAGCGGGATATTCAGGCGGTTGCGGTCACCAACCGGCCGGGTTTGATCGGAGCATTGCTGGTAGGGGTATCCTTTGCCAAGTCATATGCCTACGCTTCACAAAAGCCGCTCATTGCTGTAAACCATTTGCAGGGACATATCTATGCCAACTTCCTGGAGCATGACAACATAGCCTTTCCGGCTATCTGTTTGGTAGTCTCCGGAGGACACACCAGCTTGCTTTACATGTCTGAACCAGGTCGTATGGAGATAATCGGGGAGACGAGAGACGATGCAGCTGGAGAGGCATTTGACAAAGTTGCCAGGTTTTTAAAACTAGGCTACCCTGGTGGACCGGCGGTGCAAAAGGCGGCTGAACAGGGAGAAGCCGGTCGGATGGTTTTGCCCCGGGTGTTCTTGGACCGCAATGATTATGAATTTAGTTTCAGCGGACTGAAGACTGCCGCCATGAATGAATGGAAGAAGATCGAAAGGCGGGGAGGAGCAAGTGTTTACGATATGGCCGCCGAATTCCAATCTGCCCTGGTCGAAGTCTTAGTGGAAAAGACCATACGGGCAGCCGCCCATTACCACGCGAAAAGCATCCTGATGGCGGGGGGGGTAGCAGCCAACGGAGCTTTAAGGACCCTTATGGGGCAGAGGTCCCGGGACGAGGGATATGAAATCTATTATCCTTCTCTGGGTTTATGTACTGACAATGCTGCAATGATTGCCGGTTGTGCATATAATGCCTACCGCTTGGGTCAATTTGCCCCCCTGGATTTGAATGCATATCCGGCTGCCAGGTCCCTGTGAAAAGTTCCTGTGGATAATGTGGATAAGTCTGTGAATAATTAATCTAGCAGTGTTTGCGGGACATGCTCTTTTGTCGGCAGGTCCTGCTTTAGGCCTAAGTGATAATGAAGTCGAAGTTTCTGGCCTGTGGATAACCTGGAAGTTAGGAGTGGCGCTTTTTGTATCCTGTTTTATTACAGCTCGGCCCGGTAAAGGTCTTTGCCTGGGGGTTTATGCTGGCTGTGGCCGTGATCATTGCCGTAGTCGGTATTGGCCGGCAGTTGGAAAAGGAAGGCTACCAATCAGATATAGCTATTGATTTGATCCTGCTTACGGTTATCTGTGGGATAATAGGAGGACGCTTGTCCTACATCGCGATTTATGAGTGGGCTGATTTCCTGCGTGACCCCTGGATGGTGTTGTCTTTGCGCGAGGGGGGGATCCAGGGCCTGGTCTGGTATGGTTCTCTGGTAGGCGGAGTGATACCTTTTTTGATATATCTGCGTAAGAAAAAACTGCCAGTATGGCCGATAGCGGACATCTTTGCCCCTTTTGTAGCCCTGGGTTATGCGCTGGTGCGCATTGGCTGCTTCCTGGAAGGTTGTTGTTACGGCAAGGTTACTTCCTCCGGCCTGGGCGTGGTCTTTCCCGCGATTGATACCTATCAGCGCTACCCTACCCAACTTTTCAGTTCAGCTTTGAACTTCGTCCTGTTCCTGATCTTGATATGGCTTTATCCACGAAGAAAGTTCCCGGGTCAGGTGTTCATAACTTATATAATTGGCTACAGCGTATACCGATTTATAGTTGAATACTTTCGGGAGAGCCTTATTATGGTGGGGCCGATTTCTCTGGGCCAGGTCTACACGCTGGCCTTGCTGGCGGCAGGCATAATACTGTATTACTTTTTTAAATCAAATGGCAATAAGACCGGGAGATAGGTGATTCAGCATCGAAGATACTAGCAGGATCAATCGGGATAAGTTGCGTAAACATATGATATCTATTCGAGCCGAGCTTACTCCGGAGCAGGTCAAAGCGGCCAGCCGGCAGATAGCAGCCAGGCTTGATGAACTGAAACCTGTACAGCAAGCCCGTTTCATCATGGGCTTTGCCAGTATTAGAAATGAAATAGACCTTGCTTTTTGGATGGAAAAAGGGATGGCGAGGGGCAAGACACTGCTCCTGCCCCGGGTGGAAAAGAACGGGCAGTTAGAAGCGGTAGAGTTTAGAGGTTGGGAGCAGACGATTGCTGGTCCCTTCGGAATCCGCGAGCCGGTCGGAGAACCATTTGATCCACAGATGATCGATGTGGTGTTGGTGCCCGGGCTGGTTTTTGACGTTCAAGGCTACCGCTTGGGCTATGGCAAGGGATACTATGACCGATTTTTGCCCCGACTGCGCCAAAATGCTTTTTGCTGCGGGTTGTGCTATGAATTTCAAGTGGTGGATAACGCATATCCTCACGCAAGGGATATACCGGTACACTATATCTTGACCGAAAAATCGGAAATCGCTGTTAACCAGGACGATTCTTAAATAACTTAACTTTCGCAGGTGACTTATGATGCGCAGCAATTGTGAATTATGAATTCTTAATTTTTAATTAAGGTGTGCACCCTCCGGGTGCAATTACAATTGTCGCTTGCTATTGTTAAGAAATGCGAAGCATTTCCACATTAATTCATAATTCAAAATTCAAAATTTTGCTTATTCCTTGTGTCGCATATATTTTACTATGAGAGACTACCAACAAAAAGGAGGCTAAAACGCCTCCTTTTGTTGTTCACATGTGGGTATGTCGCCCCTACCTTAATCAGTGGCAGGTGGGTTTGTTGTTGCCGGAAGATCTGCAGTCGCTTCTTTTAGTGCAGCAAAGACTCCTCCCAATCCAGCCAGATCGGAGGGTATGATCAATTTGGTGGCCTGGCCGTCGCCAATAGCCTTTAATGCTTCCAGAGATTTCAGAGCCAGGACTGATTGATCAGCGGCGGCATCCTTGATCATAACCAGGCTGTCAGCAAAAGCTTTTTGTACGGTCAGTATGGCCTGAGCTTCACCCTCAGCATTCAAAATCTTGGCCTGTCGCTGTCCTTCAGCTTCTCTAACGGCAGCTTCCTTGATAGCTTCCGCATTCAGGATCACCGATTGTTTTCTGCCTTCGGCCTCTAATATGGTTGCAGTCTTTTGGCCTTCTGCCAATAGGATAGCCTGGCGTTTTTCGCGCTCGGCCCGCATCTGTTTTTCCATGGCGGTCTGGATATCCTGTGGAGGCAAAATGTTTTTTAGTTCTACCCGGTTGACTTTTATGCCCCACTTATCGGTAGCTTCGTCCAGGATGATCCTCAGCTTGTTATTGACCAGGTCGCGCGAGGTCAGGGTTTGGTCGAGTTCGAGATCACCTACGATATTGCGCAGGGTGGTGGCGGTCAGGTTTTCAATGGCCAGCCGCGGATTAACGATCTCGTAGGTGTTTTTGAAGGGGTCAGTAATCTGAAAATATACAATGGTATCTATCATCATAGTAACATTATCTTTGGTTATTACTGGCTGTGGAGGAAAGTCTACCACCTGCTCGCGCAGATCCACTACCACCCGGAAGGTATCAATAAATGGAATTATGACATTGATACCCTGAGTGGCCATTTTGTGATATTTACCTAATCGCTCCACTATACCTACGGTAGCCTGGCGGATTATCTTGATAGAGGAAAAAGCTATGACTACAACAAAGATCACGACTACCAGGTCAACGAAAACACGAAGAAAAGTACCCATCAATACACTCCTTTCTTGTCAGACCCGTTTTAATCTGCTGGCTTCACCAGCAGTTTGACTCCGTCAATCCCGGTCACCTCGATGCGGGTGTCGGTTTCGATTTCCTCTCTGGCACTGGCCGTCCATATCTCACCGTTTACCTTGACTTGCCCAAAATGCATCGGTGTTATCCGGCTGGTCACCATGCCATGCTGACCGATCAATGCCTCCACGTTGCTGGCGGTATCATGGGTTTTGAAAAATTTTAATACCAGAGGCCTTGTAAAGATAACAAAGATCAAGGTGAGCAAGGCAAAGGTTAGTAATTGAGTATCTAGACTGGTCAGAAGACCCAGCTGGGCAGCCAGAGCTACTATTACCGCAGATATAGCCAGCCAAAGGAACCACAGACCCAGACTGAAAATCTCGATAACACCAGCGACAACGGCTATTATAACCCATTGCAGGGAAGACACTTGAAATCCCCCTTTCCCTTTTATAGATTAGCGACAGAATCCCATGATCCAGAAGGTGATCACCGTAAACAGAGACCAAGACTACAAATAACTTATGTTATTTACAAATACTATTATACATTAATAAAACCTGGACAGCGAATAAAAGGCAAGTCCAGAAACAGCCTGAATATCTTGTAATCATTTGTCGAAACCGGGCTCGGGGTGTATAATGAATACTGTGTAAGACTCCGATTCAGTTTGCCTAAGGTCCTGCTATGGCGGCTGAACGTTTAGGGTATACCGGGAAACTTGTATGCCTCCACATGGGAAAGGAGTACTTGGGCGAAAGCTTGAGCAAGACTCCCTTCCAGGGGGTCATTTTTATTTGGGAGGAGGGTGTATCTGATGAAT
>JAAYCK010000008.1 GCA_012729835.1 Syntrophomonadaceae bacterium | reverse complement strand
GTGACTTCGCCTCCTTCGGATTGTTTGTTTGGTCACTTATTAATTCGACAAAATGGGGGGTGAAGTCCTTTTTCTGTGCGACTAAAACCCCGATATTTTCAGTCTTTGGTATTTTGCAAAAGTCTCAGATCAGTCTCCAAACCCTTGTTGAAAACCAGTGATTTAATGAAAGAGTCGACTTCGTCCAGAAGCTTCTCGCGGGTAACTTCAGTAGCCATAACCACAATATTAGTGCCCCGGTCCTCCGTATCTCTGACCTGGGCGATAACCGCTCGTTCCCAGATCAAATCACCTTTTCTGTTCTGGCTGCGGAACTCACCTTGCCAAATCTCACCGGCATTTATTGTTCTCTTCACATCCTCAAAGATCATTTGATCCCGTGCATCTAGCTTTCGTGCATCGAGGCGCTGTCCCTTCGCCTCCTCTAGCTGGTATCCGCTGACTTGAACGAAGGACTGGTTGACGTATTGAACCACACCTTTATTATCAGCAATGACCACTGATACCGGGCTTTGTTCAATAACCGTGTACAGCTGCCGCAACTGCGCTTCATCGCGTTTGCGAATGGTTATGTCCTCTACCATACAGATAACGTCGCTAGGCAGATCTTCACAATTGACCGGCCTGAACAGTATTCGCAGGTTGAGCAGGGGGCCTCCCCGAGGCGGCTGATATTCACCCTCAAATTGCCCCTCTTCGCCGGCTATAGCCCTTTCCAACAGCACCATCAGTTCCGGAGTGATTAAGTCCAGGGTGAAGGGCTGGCCATAGCGGTCTTCGAAATATTTTGTATCAGAAACTAGCTTCATGTATTTATTGACCCGGATGATTCGCTTTTCTTTATCGACATAGATGATACCAACCGGGGAATTATCGAAAATGACCCGGTACAGGCGCTCAGAAGCGGCCCGGGCGGCCTCCGCCTCTCGGCGGGCGGAAATATCCCGAACGATGCTTAATACGCAAGGTTTGCCATTATAGTGGATTATCTGCGCTGAAACCTCCACGGGAAATCTCGTTCCGTCTTTTTTGAGATGAAAACTCTCATAGACTAGCTTGGCTCCCTCTGCAATCAGAGCCGTCTGGGCCCTGGTGTTAGCTCGACATTCCTCGGCTATAACCTGGGGTGGTTCCAGGAGCGCCATCTCCTCTGCAGTGTAGCCCAGGCGGGTATAGGCTTGTTTATTATAATGCTGCAGGTTCTCTTCCAAGTCGTAGATATATACAGCATCCTCCATGTCTTCAATCATTTTGCGGTACCTGGCTTCGGATGCCTCCAATTCACTGGTACGCAGGGCCAACTCCCGAGAAAGTTCGCGGCGGGTCCGATTAACCTGTGTGACATACAGCAGAAACACTATAATTAATACTATGGCCCCTGCAGATATCGTTATGAAAAAGGCCAGAAAAGCATAGTCCGCGATCTTGCGAGCCTGTTGCCAGGCATCACCCGACCACTTTATTGAAGCCAGCCACTTCTGGCCTCGCAGATCCAGCATAGGTATATATAAACGCGACCCCTCGGGCGTGGCCTTTAACAAGTGTTGATTGCCGATTACCGGCAAAACCACCTGCTGCAGCCAGTTGTAGTCTGGTCCTCCCGGATAGTGCAGCTCGATATCCATCTGGGTCTGATGGGCCCAATGCTTGACGATATTGTCATCAAGGAAGCGGCCCATGATCAGGGTACCGCGGGGCAAGCCCTCGCCGTTGCTGGGCAGGATAGGTTTGGCACAAACTATCAGCGGCCCATGTTTGTCATTTATGATCACGCCATTATAGGAATTCTCGGCAATTTGTTTGAAGGCCTCGACCATCTCAAGGTCTAATTTAGCGACCGAGATATCACCCGATGCCGACATCTGGTCGCTGCTCTGCCCGCCCCACACGAACTGCCCATTATTATCCCTGAGATAAACCATATCGATATGGGATTTTTCTGCAAGCGTTTCCCAATCGATATTAGCCTTTATAAATTCGGGGTTACGATCAACCATATATTGATAGGTATCATCCCAAATAGCCCAATCCGCTGCCAGTAAATCCAAACTATCGATCTCTGCTTGAACGGCATAACGCACTAGCTTGGCGCTGCGCTGCATTTCCTTCTGTTCCGATTCCTCACTCTGGTCTAACAGAGTCTCCCTGGGCATCAATGAAATCAGTGCTGTTATCGCTAACAGCCCCGCTAACAGGACTGCCATCCACCAAAATCGCTTCAGGTCATTAAAGACCGGCAAGCCGATCCTGGCACCTGGCTTCCTGTCTTTATTCATCGAGGATGTTCCCTCTTCTTCCCTGGTCTCCTGATCAGATTTCATATGTATCGGCCCCTTCAATATTTTGTTAACAGAGGAATCCGCCATATATATATAAAATCACTGTGTAGGCTAGGTTAAAAAACCCATCCGGTCGGCAGGTCATGGTCCTTACAAGGTGGAGCATGGCAGGCTACTTGATTAGTTGGTAATAACAACGACTATGATTTATTTGAGTTTGACCTCGACATATTTAGGCATCTTTCTTTGAATTTTTCCATAATTCGGGCAGATTGTCAATCAGCCTGCGGAAGCAACAAAATCGTCTTAGATCGTCTCTGGTTAGTGAACTAAATAACTGAACTTGCGAAGTTGATAAAGATGTGCAGCAAGGATTTTATTAATTAGCCACAGATGGACACAGATTATATGTACAAT
>JAAYCK010000177.1 GCA_012729835.1 Syntrophomonadaceae bacterium | reverse complement strand
AGGGGCGCTGACGGGCCTTGCCCTGCCCTCCCTGGCGGCCCGTTTCCACGGCTTTCACGGTGGCTACAGCCTGTATAACATGGGCTTTGCCTGCGGGGTGGTGGGGATGGCCGCGATGGCGCTGCTGCGCGCCTTTGGCCTGGGCAATGAAAAAGTCTCCTCTTTCCCGCTGCAGGGGCTGGATACCCCGCTGCTTATATGGGTTCTTTCGCTGATCGCCCTGATCGCGCTTGCCGGCTGGCTCCTCTCCCCCGGCCTTGCGGAAGCGCTTGCAAAGCTGATGCGGCACCCGGGCCGCGGTTCCTGCGGCTTCGCGGGCCAATTCGGCATGGGGCCGGTGCTTTTCAACATGGCCCTCTTAGGGCTGATCGCGACCCTCTACGTCTTCCTCTCCGGCGGGCGCCTCTCCGGGCCCGTTCTGGGGGCGATCCTCTCCCTGATAGGCTTCGGCGCCTTCGGCAAGCACCCCGGAAATTCCTGGCCCGTCCTGCTGGGGGCCTTTGTCATGTCCCATCTTGGAAACTGGCATGCCGGCAGCGACAGCATCGTCATCGCCGCCCTCTTCGGCACCAGCCTCACCCCCATCCCCGGCGTCTTCGGCTGGCCCGCCGGCATCCTGGCCGGCGTTTTGCACATCGCCGTTTCGGCAAACCTGGGCTACCTCCACGGCTATGTCAACCTCTATAACAACGGCTTTGCCAGCGTCTTTGTGGCGGCCGCGCTGTCTACCCTGCTGACATCGCTCGGGCGCAGAGAGGACACGCCCGAGCAGCCCCAGGAATGATCCCAAGTCAGCGGCGTTCCCGGCAGCATTGTGTTTTTTGTCAAGCTTAAATAATTCAAAGCGAAAACAATGCGGTTTTAGCGATTAAGCTAAGACCGCTTTGTCTTCGTTCTGATCTCATCCGCTTGAACCGGGACTTTGTCTACACTCCGAATACTTTTCCTTCCATCAGGCTATTCGGGAGCTAAAAATCATCCTTACAAGATACTCACCTTCGCATAAATTGTCAGCAAAGATTTTTTATCCCCTTCTCGTATACATTCTACTTCGCAGTCACCATCACTACGGTTGGTTCATCAGAAATCAAGTCCCCCTCTGCTCTTGCTCGTACTTGAAGAACATATGATCCCACTTGTTCAGGCGTAAAAGTAAAGTACCAGTATACCCAGCGCTCGTTGTCAACATCTGGCACATTAAAGCTTGTCCAGGTTTTGCCTCGGTCCATGGAGAATTCTATTTTTTCAACTTTTAGCTCATACGCATCCGCGAAGCCTTCAAAAGTAAAGGGTTTCTCCGCCTCAATAATCTGTCCTTCGTGAATTTGGGTAATGCCAACGGATGGTTTGTTATAGTATCCGCCGTTCTCCTTCGCCCATCCCCGATAAAACCAGGTCTTATCAACCGGCGAATCGTCCAGAACCAAATCCGTCACTTGCTTGACATAGCTTGATGCAGCCGCTCCCCCAATCCATATCTGAACGGGATAACCAAGGATGTGGCTGAGAGGTTTCTCATCGATTTCATACACCAAATAAGCGTTTTGCTTCTCAAGCCAGGAGTAGGCAGTAGGGATAGTAAAACCATCCACAGCAGTTGGATAGAGGATGGTTGCGCGATCCTGCACTCCGGCTTTCTTTAGCACTTCGTTGACCGGGATGCCCGTAATCTTGCAATTTGAAAGCAAGGGGCCGCCATTGGGGTTAATGGTGCAGTGCATGGTCATGGTGGTTGTTACAGAAGGGATGTCCTTAATCAACTGGCCAAGGGTGATGGTATATGGGTTATCAACACATCCACTGACGCTGATGGGCCAGTTCCTTGCCACTTCAGGATCAAGGGGCGCATTGACTTTTTCATTGCCATAGCGCTTGTAGTCCTCTGGATAGTACATCCAGTTGAACGAAAAAGTCTCTTCCTGACTGACGATCTTATCCTGTGTGAAAGTAAACTCACCTTTAACGTCAGAAACATCGATGATCCCGCGCAGCCAATTATATTTATCCAAATCCCACAGTTTCATGCCCTGCCCATTGCCCGTCGCTGTGTGGCAAGCCATACAGTCTCTTGTGAATGCCTTGGAATTTGTGTGAATACCGTGTATCAACGTTCCAAAACCATAAGTCTCGGTAACGTATCCGGGAGAATAGCTGTGGCAGTCTATGCACTGGGATACGGTTGTATCCATGCCGTATGGGTTGTCCATGTTGACATGATCATAGGTCATATTGTTAAGCAGATCATTCATGCTGGGATGGCATGCCGCGCAGCCGCGGTTATCAGCATCCAAAAAATATGTGTTATAAGACACGGAAGCGCCCGGGTTATGGTATACGCTGGAGAAGTTTTCGTTTGGGGTGCGCTGCACCTGCACGCCATTTGACAATGTGTAGATTTTGGGTGCATACTTCTCCGCCAGTTCGGCTTGTTCTTTAAACATCTTGTCAATATAAACTTTTCCAGGATAATCCTCCTGAGGCACCTCAGCCCCAGCAATAAAAATGAAACACGCGATGACAATCACGCATAGCATAAGCTTTCTCAGCACCACCTATCCCCCCCTTTATATTTTTCTATCCATATTCTATTCCTTCTCATTATCCGCGTCAAGGAAGCAATAGCCTCCCTGATTCATTCGCCCTGACTTATCAGATGACAAGCAGAGAACTTTTACTTATAATCCCCATTTTTATATTGACACGCTCTTCTTTTCATGTATAATGACATTAAGGTCAAAGAAAGTCAGCTTTGGCCAATTCCGATGAAATGAGGGCTGTTTATGAGCCAGAACCAATACACGCAGAAAAGCATGGAGGCCATCCAGCGGGCGCAGGCCCTGGCGGGCGAACATGCCAACCAAACCCTGGAACAGGCCCATCTGCTGTTCGCCCTCCTGGAGGCGCCGGAGGGGCTGATCCCCCAGCTTTTGACCCGCATGGGCGTCCAGCCGGATGGCCTGCGCCAGCATGCCCTCAGCGAGGTGGAGCGACTGCCCAAGGTGCACGGCAGCGTGCGGGAAGAGGGCAAGACCTATGTGTCCCAGGAAATGGACAGGGCCCTGCGGACAGCCGCGGAGGCCGCCTCCCGGATGAAGGACGAATATATCAGCGTGGAGCATCTGTTCCTGGGGCTCTTGCAGGTGCCTGACCGGGGCATCAAGGCGCTGTTTGACCGCTTTGCCGTCAAAGAATCCGCCTTTTTGCAGGTCCTCTCCCAGGTCAGGGGGGCGGCCCGGGTCACCAGCGATAGCCCGGAAGAGAGCTACGATGCCCTGGCCAAATACGGCAGCGACCAGACGGATCTGGCCAGAAAGCAGAAGCTGGATCCGGTGATTGGCCGGGATGACGAGATCCGGGACGTGATCCGCATCCTGAGCCGCAAAACCAAAAACAACCCCGTGCTCATCGGCGAGCCGGGCGTGGGCAAAACCGCCATCGCGGAGGGCCTGGCCCAGCGCATCGTGCGCGGGGACGTGCCGGATAACCTGAAGGACCGCGCCATCTTCTCCCTGGACATGGGCGCTTTGATCGCGGGCGCCAAGTTCCGAGGCGAGTTTGAGGAGCGGCTGAAGGCCGTGCTGGCCGAGGTGAAGAAGGCCGAGGGCCAGATCCTGCTGTTTATTGACGAGCTGCACACCATTGTGGGCGCCGGCAAGACCGAGGGCGCCATGGACGCCGGCAACCTTCTCAAGCCCATGCTGGCCCGGGGCGAGCTTCACTGCATCGGCGCCACCACGCTGAATGAGTACCGCAAATACATCGAGAAGGACGCCGCGCTGGAGCGCCGCTTCCAGCCGGTGATGGTGGAGGAACCCACGGTGGAGGACACCATCTCCATCCTCCGGGGCCTCAAGGAGCGGTATGAAGTCTACCACGGCGTGAGGATCACCGACCAAGCCCTCATCGCCGCGGCCACGCTGTCGGCCCGGTACATCTCCGACCGGT
>JAAYCK010000077.1 GCA_012729835.1 Syntrophomonadaceae bacterium | reverse complement strand
TTCATTGACATCGGTATTAATCCCTCTAATCATCCGGGTTCCCTGTCGGATTTCAAGCGGCTTACCCAGGTGAAAACATCTTTCCTTATATTCTGGAAGTATCCCTAAAAAGCCTTCCTGCAAGAAGCGCCGATAGTATTGGTCCATGCTATGTAAAATCTCTATTAATAAGTCATTATGATCAAGCGTTATCCCTACCTGTTCCAGCAAAGAGGTGGAAATCTCCCGCATTTCGATGGGGAAATCATTTATTGGCAGATTGGTGTTGATGCCAATGCCACTAATCAGGTATTCCGGAGCATCTAATTCACCGCTGGTTTCCAGCAGGATGCCGGATAGCTTTTTCCCCGATGCATAGACATCATTAGGCCATTTTATAGCCACCGGAGTGTAGCCTTCCAGTACTCTGGAGATCGCAAGCGAAAAAATCAGGGACAGCAAGGCTATACTCTCCAGCGGGGTCCTGGGCTGAAGATAAACAGAAAACCATAAGCCGCCCAACGGTGATTCCCAGCGACGGCCTATGCGTCCCTTGCCCCGTTCCTGAGTCCCTGCCACTAAAACGGTCCCCTCTGCCAATCCGGGCTCCAGGTGCATGCGTTTTAAGGTTTCATTAGTGGAATCCACTCTGGGTAAAAAGATAATCCGGTTACCGATCAAGGCATCGGCCAGCGCATCCTGCACCACTTGCGGATCAATCGGGCCACCCCGTGTCAGTTGGTATCCCCGACCAGACACAGCCCGTATATCATAGCCCTGTTCCTTCAGAGCTGCAATGTGCTTCCAAATGGCTACCCGGCTGATAGAGAGCCGGTCTGCCAGTTCCTGGCCGGAGATATAATTGTCCTGATGAGCAGTTAATTCTGCCAGTACCTTATTACGGTTCATCTTGGATTCTCTCCAGCATTTCTTGGCGCTTCAAGAAAGTGTCTACTTCCAGACCATGCGGTTGAGATATCCCAATCGTCAGTCTCTCTATATCGGACCGGGTTTTTATGAGTATGGATCTCATGCCGAAGTGCTCAGTCAAAAACAAAACATTTCTCCGCTGCTGACCCGTTAGCAGGGAAAGATCCCGCGGGTTAACCCATAGCTGTAATTCAGCCTGCAGTCCGTTCCTTCTCATATAGTCTCCGAGCAGACTTCGTGCCTGATCACAGAAAATTTCCTGCTGCACCAGTTCGCCAAAGCTGGGATGGAAAGGACCGGCCAGTACGCTGCCTTCGCGGCGCAGTTCTTCCCCCGTCTGCAGTCCCATACGGATGACCGGTATCTCCGCCGCCGCAAAGCGCAGGTACATGTCTTTGCATATCCCCACTGCTTCATTTAATTCCAGCGGTACATAGTCTCCACGGTTCAGGGCCCGTTCCAAGACGGTCCCGGCAATAACCACCGTCGGATAGATCCTAACCATATCGGGATTCAGACCTATTGCCAGCTTGGTAGTCTGCATATCACGGGCGCGGTCGTCACCGGGCAGACCAATCATTAACTGAATACCCAGTTTAAAACCCTGGTCTTTGATCACTTGACAGGCCTTAAAAACATCATCTGAGGTATAACCGCGGCCTGACATTTTTAAAACCTGATCATCCAGAGACTGAACACCCAGTTCGATCGTTTTCACACCATATCGGTCCAACCGGCCAAGAATATCCCGGTCAATACAATCCGGCCGGGTCGAAAGGCGAATCCCCACCACCCGTTCATCCTCCAGATACGGAGCTGCCGCCTGCAGATAAGTTTCCTGCACCTCGCTGGCAATGGCGGTAAAACTGCCGCCAAAATAGGCGATCTCCACCTCGGTATCTTCGCTTGGTATGGTGGCCAGGTGCCTTTCAATAGTCTCACTGACTTCCAGGAGCGTTGGCGCCTCATGTTTTGAAGCAATGATTTTCTGGTCACAGTAAACACATTGAAAGGGACAGCCCTGATGAGGTATGAATATCGGTATATTATAGTGCCTCATACGCCTTTATTCCCATTGATCCAAATCAGCCAATACACTGGTATCCTGCAGTACTCTTTCTGCAGCCTTCTGTTCAGCTTCCTTCTTGCTGTTGCCTTCACCAACTGCCAGCAAGCGATCCTGAAAATATACGCCAGCCTTAAAAAACCGGGCATGAGCCGGCCCGTTTTCCTCAATAATGGCATAGCTTACGTTTTCCTTGGTTTTCCCCTGAACCATCTCCTGGAGCCGAGACTTGTAATCATAGAAATCACCTTGTGCCGCCTCGATGATCTCCTTTTCCAGATGCTTCAGGACAAAGCCCCGGGCGGCATCTATCCCCTGATCGAGATAGATTGCCCCAATAATCGACTCCACTGCATCAGCCAGAATCGATTTGCGCTTGCGCCCGCCGGACATCTCTTCGCCCCGCCCCAGCAATAAGTATTCGCCCATATTAATACCATCGGCAACACCTAACAGCGCCTTTTCACAGACCACCCGAGCCCGGATCTTGGTAAGCTCACCTTCCGCTTTGGTCTGATAGTTGTTATAAAGGTACTCAGCAACTAACAAATTTAAGACCCCGTCTCCCAGAAACTCCAGACGCTGATTATTGACAATGCTGTTTTTCTCCTGGGCATAAGAGGGGTGCGTCAAAGCCGTGCTCAACAAGTCTTCGTTGCGGAAGACCAGGCCATGGTCCCGAAGAAAACGCCTGGTAAATTCTTTAGCCCGTTTCATTTCCCTACCTCTTGCAAATACTGGTACAAAGCGGTGATGAGAGAGCCAACCGTAGGAAAATCCTCCAGTTCTTCCTCCGGGAACTCTACATGATAGATATCCTCCAAGCCCATGATCATTTCCACGATATCGATGGAATCCGCCTCTAATGCTTCAAAGGTGGTCTCCATCAATATGCTGTCGATTTCCACATCCAATTGTTCGGCCAATAACTTTCTGGCCAGTTCAAAGAACTCCTGCATGATATCCCCCCATCATAATTCGCATTTCGCCAATTCTTCTGCCTGCCGGGCTACTATCCCGTTACGAAAACACTCCTCGGCTATCCTTAGTCCATTGGCGACTGCCTCACGGTGTGAACTGCCGTGACAAACGATACTTACTCCATTGACTCCTAACAAAGGTGCACCGCCCACCCGAGAGTAGTCAAAACTCTCCAATATGCTTGGAGGCTTATCTATTTCTTTCATTATACTACTGGCAAAAAATAAGCCCAATCCCTCCAGGGCTTTAAGCAGAATATTGCCGGTAAATCCATCGCAAACCACAATATCGGCGATAGGGGAAAACAGGTCCCTGCCCTCAACATTGCCAATAAAGTTGATGTCTTCCTGCTCCTTGAGCAGGCTATAAACCTGCTGCGCCAAGGCATTGCCCTTGGTTTCTTCGCTTCCGTTGTTGAGCAATCCTATCCGGGGCGAGGCTATGCCCAGCACGCTGCGCGCATATACCGAACCCAGCAGAGCGAACTGCAGCAATTGCGCGGGTTTACAATCAACATTGGCTCCGACATCGACCAGCAAGGTCCGATGGCCACCCTCTCCAGGCAATGAGGCAATAATAGGAGGCCGGTCGATTCCTTCCATCCGGCCCAGAATAAAAATTGCTGCAGCCATCTGCGCACCGGTACTGCCACAAGATATCACCGCGTCAGCCTTACCCTCTTTGACCAGCGCGCTGGCTACTACGATAGAAGCATCCTTCTTGCGTCGCAAAGCTGTGGCCGGCGATTCATCACAGCCGATCACCTCATTGGCATTGACAATAACGACCTGTTCCGGTGAGCAGGCGAAACCACCCGCTTCCTTGATACTTGCTATCTCCGCTTCAATAACCTCCTGTTTGCCGACCAGGAGCAAATGATTGTCAGCATTATCAGCGGCCCAGGCAAGAGCTCCGGCGACGACTTCAGCGGGAGCGTGATCCCCACCCATTGCATCAACAGCTGCTTTCGTAATCAACACCTCCTATATAAAACAAAAAGTAAGCTATCAGCCCGTGTTTGGACTCCATACCTTACTCTTTGATGCCCTGGTATATGTTCATAGTTACATAACGTTCTTGCCTTTATAATATCCGCAAGCCAGACAAGCCCGGTGAGGCATCTTAAACTCGTGGCACTGGGGACATTCCACCAGACCCGGTTTGTCGATTTTCCTCCATTCAGCCCGGCGTTTGTTCTTACGGGAATGAGATTGTCTTCTTTTAGGAACACCCATCGTTGATCCTCCTTCCTATGTTAGATTCTTCAGCTTCTCCCAACGAGGGTCAATGTTATCTCTGGCGCAACTACAGCTTCCGTTATTGCGATTGATCCCGCAGATCGGACATAAACCACTGCATTCAGCATCGCACAGAGTTATCAATGGTATTTCCGTGATCATTATTTCCTCGACTAAAGGCTGCACATCCACCTCGTCCTGGTCCAGTATCAGCACATCCTCGGACGCTTCCTGTTCCCCGGCCTGATCGGCCTCCATAATGGTAAAGTCCAGGATCCCATCTATAGGATGGGTCAACGGCTCCAGACAACGTGAACAAAGCAAGCTTATACAGGTATGAAGCTCCCCGTGCGCGACAAACATATTGCCATTATTGCGCACCACCAAATCAACCTTGATCGGTTCCAGAAAAGCCGCCCCCATATCTCGCAGCAGTTCCTTGCGGCCTGCCGTTTCCAAATGGAAAGCCTGGCTTTCATGGGGATGGCGTTTAAGTGTTTTCAGGTCAATTTTCATACTATCCCCCTATAAAAACACCAGGAACATTATAGTCTTTCTTTCTTAGTATTGTCAATGAGGGGAGGGTTAAACACCAATTTCTAACCCTAACTCTCCCGCTGCAGAGTAAACAAAGCCAGCTGTCTCAAAAAATCCGCCTCCGTTCCGAAACGGGCCAGGCTGTCCAGGCAAGCCTGTACGCTGTCACTGGCCAGCTGTAAGGAACGATCCAGGCCAAACAGGCTGGGATATGTTGTTTTAAGGTTCTTCTCATCACTGCCCACCGGCTTGCCGATGATCTCTTCAGCTCCCTGCACATCCAGGATATCATCAGTGATCTGGAAGGCCAGGCCAAAGCTTTGCGCATAAGCGTCCAGGGCATCGATCCCCGGCTTAGCCATTCCGCAAAGTATTGCCCCTGCTTTCAACGATGCCCGGAACAATTCGCCGGTCTTCATGCTGTGCAGCCTCTGCAGGGTGGGATAATCTATCTCCTGGTCCTCGGACTCCAGGTCGATCACCTGCCCGCCGATCATGCCACGACTGCCGACGGCTGCGGCAATTTCCCTGATCACCCGCAGCAAACGCGCTGCCACCACTCCGGGTTTTTCCGCCATTGCCGCCATAACCTCAAAAGCCCCGGTGAGCAGCGCATCCCCGGTCAGGATAGCGTTAGCTTCGCCAAATACGATATGACAGGTGGGTTTGCCGCGGCGCAGCTCATCATCGTCCATGGCCGGCAGATCATCATGGACCAGGGAATAGCAATGGATCATTTCCACGGCACAGGCCAAATGATGTGCGCTCTGCACGTTTCCGCCTGCCAGAGCGGCCCCTTCCAAAACCAGAATGGGACGAAGCCTTTTCCCGCCGTTCATCACCGCATAACGCATAGCCTCGTGAATGACCGGCGGATAACCATCTATCTCTTTTAAACACTCCTGCAGAAGGTCATCCACCAACTGCTTGCGCAATGCCAGTTGCTGTTTGAAAGCATTAAGGTCGAGCTGCATATAGAGCCTCCTTCGACTTATCTGTTACTTATCTTACCACTTTTTATTATTATTCTAACCTGTATACTTCCGATTATCTGTTGACATAAGTGACCCAGAACACTAACATGAGACCATCCGGTCAATTTCAGAACTCATTAGTCAAGGAGTGCATCCATGTCACGAAAAGAAATCGAACGCGAATTCAAACGCCAGCTGATCGCCCGGTCAGCCCGGGACCTGTTCCTGGCCAAAAGCTATGAAGAGGTCACGGTTCAGGATATCGCATCGGCGGCCGAGTTCGGCAAGGGCACTATCTATCAATACTTCTCCAGCAAGGAGGAAATCCTCTATTATCTTATATATCAGGACATGGCAGAGTCTATGGAAAACCTGCGGAGAGATTGCTCTGAGCCCGATGCCTGCGAATGCTTAAACATTTATATTTCCAACCAATATGATCTGTATATGCGGGGAAACCGCCTTTTCCTCTCTTTTCTCCGCTTGATGTTGGAAGGTAATCTTAAACCGGAATGGATAAACGCTACCGGGATCATCCGTGAGCAGAAGCTGGAATTTGTGGCCGGCATCATAGCTCGAGGACAGGCAGATGGAGTCTTTATCGAGGCAGACAGCCTTCAGTTGGCTAGAGCCTTAAAAAATGTAGTTCGTGGTTTCACTATGGAACAACTGGAATTACAAAAGAAAGCGACTAAAAATACCAACGATATTGAACTGATTAAAGCCGTCATCTTTGCTGGTATCATGCGCAAAAATGATTCGGGGTAAAAGAGCCAACATTGAACCACAGTATTCATTACAGTCGAGGGGGTTAATAGAATGGGTGAGGTTGAAACCAGCCATCAGGAAATAGGTACTGTAAAGGAAAATAAACGTAAACAGGCGGGCCTGATTATCGTGGCCATCATCGCAGTGATAGCCATAGGAGGGACCCTGGCATGGAATCATGTTCTGCGCACTACCATTAAAACAGATAATGCCAAGGTAGCTGGAGATATTGTCGACATCAGCCCCAAAGTAAGCGGGCGTTTGGATGCTATTCTGGTCAAGGAACAGCAGGCAGTAAAAAAGGGTCAGGTGCTGGCGCGTCTGGACAGTGAACCATTGGAAATCGCCCTGGCCCAAGCCGAGGGCGCGTTGGCTCAGTGCCAGGCTAATTACGACAAACTGCCCGACGACCTCAAGGCTTCATTCGCCGCGCTCAACAAGGCACAAGAAGGAGTAAGTGCCCAGGAGAGCAAGGTCCAATACTACCAGACCTCCCTGGATGATGCCGAGCGGTTAATGGACGAGAATCAGCAACTATTTGAAGCCGGCGCCCTGTCCCGGGAGACCCTTGATGCAACCAGATCCAAAGTGCAATCGGCTAAGGCTTTGCTGGATGCCGAGCAGGCCAATATGCGGGTAGCCCAGGCAGCGGTTGCAGATGCCGCCGCCAAAAATGATGCCGCCAATCGAACCTCGGGCGCTCTCTATCTCGCCCAATTGAAATCGGCCAAGGCCGGGGTGGATAACGCCCGCTACAACTTAAAAAATAGTGAAATCAAGGCCCCCAGTGACGGCATAGTACTTCGTATAGTAGTCCAACCGGGTGAAAATGTTACCGCCGGGCAGACAGCAATCAGCATCTGTGACCTGGGTAATACCTGGATCAACGCCAATATAGAAGAGAAAAAGATCGCCCGGGTCAAAGCCGGGCAGAAGGTCGAAATCCGTATAGACAGTTATCCCGGTAAAGTTATCCCTGGCCAGGTTGAAGCAGTAGGCAATGCTGCTCAATCAGTATTTTCTCTGATATCCTCGGAGAGCGTCTCCGGCAACTTTACCAAGGTCACCCAGCGCTTAACCGTTAAGATAAAACCGCTGGACCGCAAACTGGTGCTTAAACCGGGCATGTCCGCGCAGATCAAGATATATACGCCGCAATAGGAATCTAATAATCTGTCTCAGTAGACGTATGATGCGACACAGGGCTGGGTCAGGAATACGATTTATTGCCACAGATTAACACAGATTCACACAGATGAGATTTGAAGGCCCCCGTCCTGTCATTGCGAGCGCAGCGAAGCAATCTTTAAGCTATAAACCCCCGGGGAAGA
>JAAYCK010000007.1 GCA_012729835.1 Syntrophomonadaceae bacterium | reverse complement strand
GTGACTTCGCCTCCTTCGGATTGTTTGTTTGGTCACTTATTAATTCGACAAAATGGGGGGTGAAGTCCTTTTTCTGTGCGACTAAAACCCCGATATTTTCAGTCTTTGGTATTTTGCAAAAGTCTCATTTACATGATTGGATATTGGCGCCGCTGTACAGGCTGTTTACCGGGCTGGCCCTAGGCTGATCAATCTCGATAGAATCGGTATTTTCATCTGACATTCCTTTTAAAAATGGGCAGAAGTAAAGGACGACCAGTTTGGCCGTCCTTTGGATTTTGATGTTTTACTTAATTTATCGAGCCTTCGAATTATGCTTACAATTTTATCAGTAAATCAGGATGTGAGGATTCATCCTTGTTCAAAAACAGTATGGTTTTTTCAACAAATTGGGCTTGATTAGATAGCATTGCAGGGTGTCCGCCATGTTCAAAGACATACATATCTCCGTGACCAATTTCATCTATCAGCTTTTTATACGTTTTGCTGTAGAAATTTTTATCTGTGTCCGTGACGAATTCATCTTCATTGCTACCTGTCATTAAAATATCTGCCTTTAAAGAGGAAAGAGGTCATCGGATTTCTGCCACTGCCATTGAATATGAGGTTTTCCAAACGAACGGTTGATGGAGCTAGGGTCGAATTCCAGATCGTAGAAACGGTGATAGAATTCTTTTGCTTCAGCCATTATATCGAAACGGTTTGAGTTCGGAAAGAGCATGTTGCTAATATACATCAAGCCCAAAATCCATCGTGGGCTCCCGAAATCCCAGCCTGCAGCGGGGTGGCTATATACACGTCCGGTTTTCAAAGCATCAACATCTATGCCCTCTTCCTGGCAGGCTGCAATAAAATCATCTACACTGGATGATATGAAGGCAGATATAAATATGACTTCCGGATTTAGAGCATTCAACTGATCGGCACTGATTCTCTCTCCAGGCCGACCGCCGATTTTTAGCTCACGGTTTACACTATATCCTCCGGCAGCTTCTACCAACTGGTTTTCCATCCGTTCACCTTTTATGCAAAACAGAGGCTTGCCCATAGCATAATAAACCCTGGGCCTGGTTCCGGCCTGGTCTTTAACTTCCGTTACGGCTTCCATTCTACTGCGGATATACCCGGCCAGATCTTGGGCTTGTTCCTGACAGCCGGCGATTTCGCCGCAATGCAGCAAAGTATCCAGATAAGACGGCAGGCGTTGGATATCGTGATGCAGCACTTCCATACGATTATTGTTCAAGACATCTTCCCATACTGCAATTACCTGGCGTCGATCGTGTACTCCCATAGCCAGTAGCATTGCTTCCAGCATTTCCAGAGCTCGGGTGAAGGGGTAACCACCTTGGAAGGCTGTTTCCAGGTAGGCTTCTCTCCTGGAAGTCCCCCGAAAGTTAATCATGCCTCCACAAATAGGGCAGTCATTGCATTCCAGCTGCTTGTCATGCGGGGTTCGCAGCTTGGCTCCCATAGGACCGTAGAAATCCCGTTGATATAGCATTGCACCGCAGGTAGGACAGCAACTGTTGAGTCCATCGCAGCCTGGCGAATTAAACAGGTAAACATACTTCAAAATGCTTTGCAGTTCTCTCTGAACTTCCTCAGATTTACGGATAGATACTTCTAAATCCGGTGAAGCCTGTTCCAATGGTATATAACGCATGATTAAAAGCGGCAGGTCACTTGAAATATCCGCCAGGCTTTGGGCAAGGTTCAGGAGAGCCTGCTTGTTGTTCTTGTCATACATGCATGATATTTCTACATGAACCCCATGCTCATACAGCTTCCGCAGATTTTCCAGAACAGGTTGAATTGAAGGCGCACCGCAGCGGCGATACGAAGCATCGTCAAAGCCTTTGAATCCTATATTAATAAAATCAAGAAAAGGGAGTATCTGTTCCAGCGAAGTCTCACTGAAATAGCCGTTGCTGGAGCAGCCAACCAGCAGATTATGCTCCCGGGCACATTTGGCCACCCGCAAAAAAGTATGGAATGATGCCAGCGGATCGTTCATTAGAAAGGCTATACCCAAACAATTATTAGCGATTGCCTCCTCCACAACCTGTTCAGGGCTCCTATAAAACAGGGCAGTGTTGTCATGGCTTAGTTCCTTCACCAGCACTGTAGAAACACAGCCCGGACAATCCAGGTTGCAGCCCGTAGTGCTAATCTGTAAAAACTTGCCTCCGGGATAGAAATGCAGCATGGGCATGGTTTCAATCGAAATCGGGCAAACTATCAAGTAGTGATCGGCGTGGACTTCAAGCATACTACCGGATTGCATCTTATATTTGCCACAGATGCCCTGGTCCCCTTCAAATACCTCGCAGCCAATAGCGCATATATCGCATTGCATATTCTTTACCTCCAAAATATATCCACAGTCCTATCGGTCCTTCTTATTGACTCTGTGGACAAAACCTTTTTAAATTCAACAAAGAAGCTGCACCTGCAACGGTTATTCCAAAATAGACCACTGGCTTTTTAATATTAAAGAAATTAACAATTGTCCCATTGCAGAGTGTACTTCCCGTGACCAAAAACAGGTCAGCCCAAGCCTCAACATCATTCATATCACAAAATCCATTTTCAACTACAGTACCGAATTTATTTTTTCCGATATTATCATTATCAAGATCGAAGATGCGCATAGTAAATTTTTGTGATAAAACCTCAGCCATCGCAGGTTGCAAACCAAACAGAGCAATTTGGGGATTACCGTATTCCTTTTCAACCATTTCGGCCAACTCCAAACTGCATTTTTTAGGTCCTTCATCCTTACAATGGACAGTGCGGTCAGTCATCTTCAGCTCTCGCAAAACCGCATTCAGCCCTGAAACAAACACCGCGCGCTCATAATTTGTTTTTAAAGTCATACCAGTTAAATCATTGATTTTTCCGGAAAAAGTATTGGGCATATCGGTAAACGCTTGACCGTATGAACACCCAAAACAGGCCTGTACCATTTTTTCCTTACCCTTTTGAATCGGAAAATCTTCTCTTTCCTGATCTCCGATGGCCTCTTGAGGCGAAAGTACCGAACAGGTAATATCTAACTGTCTTTCACCCAGCTTATTTTTATCTGCTAGCATTTTTAACTCTTTTTGTAATTTTTCAAAGATAGTTATCTCTGTTTCTTTCATATCGCTTCCCCCACAGAAATCATATTTAATTTTCTTAAATCTATATTGAATTTTTTGAAAATTGTATTTCATCTTTGTTTGTTGTTTTACTTACGAAATCCTTATGACCTCCCAAATATTATCCACAGCCCCGTGGGACCGTGGTCGATCTTAAAATTGTCAATACCAGCTTCAGATAATATCGGGGGATATTTTTCAGTGCAACCCGGGCCTATTCTTTCACGCAGATGCTCCTTCCAGCCAGAATCACGCTGCTCCATTTGGCGATCAATCTGCTGCTTTATTTCTACCGTCCCGAATCCGCCGCCGATACAGGCTATCCCTTTGGGGCTCAGCACCCGGTATATCTCGCGAAAAGCCTGGATTGGATCTTCCCAGAAGAAAACTGAACCCCGGCTTACCACCAACTGAACTGATTGCTCTGGCAAGGGTATTTGATGTACATCGCCCAGCTGTGTTCGAACTCGCTCGTTTGATTGACGGGCGGTTATGTTGCGCTGACAAATAGAGAGCATTTCAGCGTCATTGTCCAGCAGACAAACCTCCATATTTGTGGCATCAGCAATAGCCAGGCCGAGGTAGCCGTTTCCACAGCCCAGATCGAGGCATAAACCATTACTGATGCCGGTTTTTTCAATGATTTCATTAGCTACAACTGGATAGCAGGGAGCAAATACTTCCCTGACCAGGAGATCGAATTCTTCCGCTTTACTAGACATTTGCATGTACCCCCGTTTTATAATTGTTTGAAAATGTAATTGATATAAAAGCGTTTGCTATCTAGACCCGGCGTCAGCCGTTCCGCGACTGGACCAGCGCTGCAGAGGCCGGATCAATACGAATTCCAGGCTGGCCAGAATAAACAGCAGTACGAGTACCCAGGCAAATAGCTGCTCAGTTTCCAGGTAAGAGCGGGAAATCGATATCTGCTGTCCCATCCCTTCTCGGGCTCCCAGTAGTTCCGCCATTACTGTAAGGCGGATGGAGGATGCTGCCCCCATCGAGAACCCTGCTATTAGGCTATGGAGCATGCCCGGGATGTAGATTTTGCATATAGCCAGTGGTAGAGGCAAACGATAAACTTTGCTCATTTGGATTATGGTTGGATCGATGGATTTGAAACCCTCAACGGTATTGGTATGCATAATCGGAAATACCAGCAATGCCACCAGGAATACCGTCATCTTGGTGCCCATACCAAACCAAACCATGGCCATTACAGCTAATATTATTGGCGGCATCGCCAGCAGGAGGTTCACCAGCGGCTGAATCAGCAGTTCCAGCCGGGAAAACCAACCCGCCAGCATACCGCTGGTCAGGCCTATCAGCAATCCTATGCTCATACCTGTTATTTGCCGCCAGAAACTGATCTTCAGGTTGTCGCCCAGCGCGCCGTTTGTCCAAATATTTACCAAACCTTGCCATGTTTCATATGGGGATGGAACCAGCACCTGCGGGTACTGCTCCGCCAACAATTGCCAGAGCAGCACCAGTAACAGGATACCGAACATGTAGTAGTAATTCTTATTTAGCCTGGTAATAGAATCCGGCATCAGGTAATTTGCCTCCAAAAGCTTTAGGGTCGGTATCTTTGCTTAATTCTTTGAAGAATGCTTCAACTTCAGACTGGCAGTCAGCGGCATGATTGGGCTGTAAGCGAGCATATTTTATGGATTCGGAGACCGCTTTCGCCTTCATCCAGGGAACATATTTTTCGACTATGGGGCCAATTTCGGCCGGATGCGAGTTTACCCACTCTGCTGCCTCGATAAAGTCTTTTTCAAACGTGGCTATTTGTTCAGCTGTTATATTTGTTCCATTGACAACTACGATAGTACCCATCGGCAGGCGGACATTTTCTTGTCCGGGCAGTTTATGCCACTCATCGGTCAGATCCAGCACTCGGTTTAGTTTAACGCCGTTCTTCTTGGCATTTAGGGCAGCGACACTGGAATTAGGCTCATTCAGAACGGCATATTTGATTTTTCCGCTGGCCAGCATGGCTGACGCCTGCTGCATATCAAGATACGTGATTGTAAGGTCTTGCTTGGGGTCTATGTTGTTCATTTTTAATAGATGTAAGAATATTAGGTCGTGAAGGCCACCTTGCCCGGCTAGTACGATCTCTTTTCCTTTTAGATCCTGCAGGGACTTAACATCTGATTCTGTGGACATAACATAAAGCATACCCCATACCGCTACATCGAGAACCTGTACGCCCAGGCCCTTGTTATATGCAATCATGGCATTGGTGACAGGACAGCTGCTGATCTGTACTTCTTTGGAACTCAACATGGATATAAGCTGGTCTCCGGTCTGCCAGGGCTTAAGAGTTAAGTTGCTGTTTTGCTCGGCCATATAGGCCAGAGGGTAAGTAGGCGGTCCGGGTGCGGTTCCTAACGTGAGTTTCAGATCTGATACTTTTGGGGGTTCTTTTACGGCGTTGTTTTCTTTTGTGGTGGTTTTTGAACATCCGGCCAGACTCAGCAGCATGGTCAGACACATCAAAACGGCCAATACCTTTGTTTTCATCTTTATTAAGCCTCCGTTTCTAAAAAAATTCGATTGCGTGGCAAATGTACTAGTGACTTACCAGGGAATCCTTATTACTTATTGCTGTCAGTAATGATGCTTCAAGATGCTGGGCATAGAAGGTATCCGTAACCTTCTGCTGGCCTGGGTAGATGTCCATTACCGTTTGACACGGCCGGCCATTCAAAACTACTACGCGGTCGCTTAACTTTATCGCCTCCTTTTCGTCGTGAGTAACCATTACTGTTGTGCACTCGTGCAATTGCCGCAATGAAGCAAGCAGATCTTGCATTTCATGCTTGATAGCTGCATCAAGACCGGAAAACGGTTCATCTAACAAGAGCATGTCCGGCTTTATGGCAAAAGCACGGCCAAGCGAAACTCTCTGTTTCATGCCACCGCTTAATTGTCCGGGATAGTATTTGGCAAAACCATCCAGCCCTAGTACTGGCAGCAGACTGGTTACCGTTGAATGCCTCTGTCTGGCGCTTTGGCCAGATGCGTACATCCCAAGCTGCAGGTTTTGTTCAACGTTGAGCCAGGGAACCAACCTTGGATCCTGAAAGACATAGGCCAATCTTTTGCTATTACAGACAACATGCCCTGATCGTGGTTTGACAAGGCGAGCCAGTATATTTAGAATGCTTGTTTTGCCGACTCCTGAAGGGCCGAAAAGACAGACGAACTGCTGTTTTTTGCAGTTCAGATTAAAACGGTCCAGTACGTTTAACGGCCCATAGTCAAGTCTGATATCATCTAGGCTAAACAATATATAACACTCCTTGTTATGGCTGGAAATAGCTTACTGTACCCCAATATCCTCAACATAAATAAACATAACACAAGGAAACCAAAGTGGAATAAAACAATATTATTGTATAACATTATATAACATAACTCGGCACAACCCAACACGGTTTTCAATATGTAATTGAAATCGCTTGCCAACGTCCGATTGCCCCCGGAAAATAAATTTGCCGCGGGATAATGATGAGCTTCCTTTTGGGTAGACACCTGGTCTTGTGATAAGAAAAAATAAAAGCGGCGCACATGGCATGGCGGTATCACGGAACGGCTACGATGTCGGTGGGTGGTTTTTACACAGTGGGACAGAAAACTACCTGCAGGAGGATGCGCTTAATATACTATTCTTTGAGCTATGCCCGAGGAATATAGACGTTATTGACAACGGAAATTTTATAGTATAATGCAATTTTAAAGGGGCCAGTTGACTATTCCGGCCAACTGACCCCTGAAAACTATCATCTTATTAAATCGGACTTTACACAAAGTTCGGGACACACCAGTGGAAATGACCGTGGCACCTAAACCACCAAATCCTGCTCTACTGGAGAACCTGTTCCCCGTTGGCTAAATGAATCTATTTAAATAAACCGGTAAACTTCTTTGGTATTTCCGTTTCGAAGCGCATTATCTGCCCGGATACGGGGTGTTTAAAGGCTAAAATATGAGCATGCAATCCCAGCCGCCCAATAGGATTGGTGGTAGAACCATATTTTTTATCGCCAATTATGCTGTGCCCAATGTCCTTCATATGAACGCGTATTTGATTCTTTCTCCCCGTCTCCAGCCGGATTTCCAATAGCGAATACTTGGGGCTGGTTTGCAGCACTTTGTAATGGGTAATAGCTTCCAGTCCATCACCTTCTTTACTGCTGGAGTACATCAGCTTAGTCTTGGTTTCTCTTAACCAAGATTTTATGGTGCCTTGTGCATCGGGGATCTTGCCCTGCACTACTGCAATATACGCCCGATCTATCACGGTATCTTTCCATGAATCCTGCAATTGATGCTTTAATGTCTCATTTTTAACAAACATCATGACTCCGGAGGTATCCCGGTCCAAACGATGAACAATAAATATCCGGTCTTCCGGGTTGGTTGAACTAACATAATCCCTTAATTGCCGGTAGGCGGTATTCATCTTTTCCTGGTCTGAAGCCATGGATAACAAGCCGGCCGGCTTATCAATAACAATGATTTCCGAGTCTTCATATAGGATCTTTAAGCCTATCTTCGGTCCTTCATCTCTAATTATTGCCCAGTTGATAGTTACTTCCTGACCCACTTGGAGGGGATGGTTATAGCGGGTAACCACATTGGTATCAACTATAACCTGGCGGTGGGTTAACAGGGATTTAATATTATTACGGCCTTGGGAAGGCATTTTACTTAGTAAAAACTCCATTAGCTCCTGAGGCTCTGAGACAGTCAACCGGGTTGGTTGTTTACCTGTATGTCCCTGGCGATAAGTTTTCATAGGTCCTCCTCCGTATAACGCAGTACACCTATTATATACATAATGCCTTCACTATAATACTCCTACCTATACTGGATCATGGTTCCATTAGATTGATAATACTAGGTTGAAACTTTGCTATACCTGAAAGCAAAGCCGAGGACTTCTGACTTGTGACATAGTAAAAGCCGTCCGTTAGGACGGCAATAAAAAAATGATTCCGGAGGTAATGCTAAGATAGCAGCTGCACGTTAGATGCTTGCTGTCCTTTGGGTCCTGAAGTAACATCAAACTTTACCCTTTGTCCTTCGCTTAAAGATCTGAAACCTGAAATTTGTATTTCTGATTGGTGAACAAACACGTCATTTCCCTGTTCAGTCTCAATAAACCCAAAACCCTTAGTTTCATTAAACCATTTTACTGTGCCAGTCAAATATATCTCCTCCTTTTGGAATCAATCTATTATATTTTTACCAGAGAGAACGCAAAATCTGCGTGTATTTTTGTGAACAGGAGTTAATATTATCCGGGCCAAGTTCTACGGTTTTTAATAATTTATTGATCCAGATAAGAAATGGGCCGTGATTTTCATTGGATTAAAACGACTCTGTTAACCGAGCAGTCAAATGACCAATATGTCAAGGAACTCCTTCACTACATTGGCTTAATATGGTACCATTATTACAGATTTTAATACCGAGAGGACATTGATCACGTGACTGATCCAATCTATCGCTAGTTTTTAAATGCCACCAAATTAACTATGGCTATGAAGTATAGTCTTAGTTTGTTATGCATTTTATTACGGTGATAGTGGATGAGTTGTAAAAATATCTTGATGCAACGGCACACTATCCTGGTGTGCTTTTTTCATGCAGTTTTGTTTTGAAATAATTGTGAAATGAGGTTTAATGATGTTTGAGATTAGAAAAATCCAAGAACAGGTGCTGTTTAGTGCGATAAAATCAGCCAGTAATGATAAGACCGCATCCGGAATCGTCTATGTAGAACACGAAGAGGACGATGCAACCTGGGTGAAGTCTACTATGGCCAGACTGGAAAACTGCTTTGACAGCTCGGAAGTCAGGCAGATCAGAATGAACTGTCAATGCGGATACGGCATAGGTGAAAAACTGGCGCTAGTCAAGGAACTGGTTGCGGCATCATCTAGCATGGAGGAGTTCGGGAGCCTGGAAAAGTCCAACGCAGCCGGCATGTTCTGCAGCGGTGGGGAACTCTTCCTGCAGTTCTCATTTTGCCCCTGTCCGATACTGGCCGATGTGGACAAGTTGGATACGTACGCATGGTGTCAATGTACTACTGGGTATAGCAAGGTCCTATTCGAAGAAGCGTTCGGTTGTGAAGTCGATGTGGAGTTACTGAAAAGCATCAAGGTGGGGGATGAGATATGCCTGATGAAAATAATTCCTCTCGGAACGGTTTGGAAATAGGGTGAGATCACTTATACTATTTCAATGCTAACTAAAATATGAGGGCGGCAATATTATATTCCGCCCTCTTTTTAACATTATCTTTGCGAGAAATGATATTTGCTCGGAGCCTGCCATAAAATTGCGGTAAAAACTAACGAGCTTTCTTTGTTGCTGAAATCGAGCTGCCCTCTAGCCCCGTTTGACCCGCTACGTTCACAGGCCAATTTCGCTGTTAATAAAAAAATAATATTATTATGCAGGATTATGTAGATTTACAGAGAAATAATATACAAATAATTCATTGCAATTATAACTGAAAGTTATAATTAGGAGGTTTGGTAATGGATAGGACGAAGTGGTTTGTGTTGTTGACCGGATTGTTTATTGGGGCAATAGCGGTGGTACTGGTCAAGCTGGGCAACCCACCCAATATGGGTTTTTGTATTGCCTGTTTTGAGCGGGATATAGCGGGTGCCATAGGTTTGCACCATGCGGGTTTAGTGCAGTATATGCGGCCCGAAATAATTGGCATTGTCCTGGGCGCGATGCTGACAGCATTTATCGGCGGAGAGTTCAAATCGCGGGGAGGATCTGCTACTCTGGTGCGTTTTGTTATGGGTTTTTTCATGATGGTCGGCGCGCTGGTATTCTTGGGCTGCCCTCTGCGTGATATATTGCGAATGGCCGGTGGTGATTACAATGCGGTAGTTGCTTTTATCGGATTCATTTGCGGGGTGGCCAGTGGGGTATTCTTCCTGCGGCGGGGCTTTAATCTGGGTAGCTCCCAGAGCAGCAGATCGCAATTGGGAGGCTATATTCTGCCGGTTATCATGCTGTTTTTCCTGTTTTTATTAGTAAAGGGCACTATATTTAACCCGCAGACTGGCGGACCGTTATTCTTCAGTACAGAAGGTCCGGGCAGTATGGCTGCCCCGCTGATTTTCAGCCTGGGCGCGGGACTGCTGGTAGGATTTCTGGCTCAGCGGGCACGCCTGTGTTTGAGCGGTGGTATCAGAGATTATCTTTTGATTAAAGATTATACTTTACTGCTGGGGTTCCTGGGTGTTTTTGTTGGTGCTCTGGTATTGAATATCGGCTTTGGCTTCTTCAAACCTGGATTCGCTCCGCAGCCAGTGGCTCATACCCAGCACCTCTGGAACTTCCTGGGGCTATATCTGGTGGGTATTACGGCTACTCTGCTGGGAGGATGCCCGCTCAGGCAGCTGATATTGTCGGGAGAGGGAGACACCGATGCTGCTACGGTAGTATTAGGCATGATAATCGGTGCCGCCGTATGCCATAATTTTATGTTTGCCTCCTCCGCTATGAAAGCGGCCAGTGCCGGGGTGCCGGCAGTAATCGGCGGACCTGGCGTCTATGGTCAGATTGCCTGTGTGGTAGGAATACTAGTGATCGCTGGTATTGGATATATATATAAGGAAGAATAGGGGGAAGGTACATGGAAACAGTTGATGTGCGTGGACTGAGTTGTCCCCTGCCGGTAATGAGAACCAAGCAAGTGATTGACAAAGGGGCCAGAGAATTGTTGGTCCGGGGAAACAGCAGTGTATCGCTGGAAAATGTCAGCCGTCTGGCCACCTCCCAGGGTTATCAAATAAATATGAAGGTCAATGACAAAAACAACTGGGAAATGGAGCTTAAGAAATAACTCCGGCGGGACTGAATTCGCGGTAGGTATATATTTGAAACAAAGCCTTTGCTTGACGGCAGAGGCTTATTTTTTGAATAGTTTGTTGCCAATCTTCAAGTTTCTATGACATAATGGATGCAATTGCTTAATAGACAGGGGTGTATCGATGGACTACCGGGAATTATACCGGCGTAAGCTGGTCAGTGTGGAAATGGCTTTAGACAACATAAAAAGCAATGATGAAGTAGTAACTGCTCTGGCGATGTGTGAGCCAGCGACCCTTTTAAGTAGCCTGCACACCATAAAAGACCGGGTAGAAAATGTTTCTGTTCTTAATGCCATGATGCAGTATGAATATGATTTTTACACCAGGCCGGAAATGAAAGGGCATTTTATACTCAACAGTTGGTTTTATACCGATGGCCCGCGAGCAGCTCATGGACTGGGGACTGTTTCTTATGTTCCCTTGCAGCTGCATCAAATGAGCCAAAAACGACTGGCTTATCGTTCACCTGATGTCTTCATGGGATGTGTTTCCCCGATGGACAAACACGGGTACTTCTCACTTTCACTCAGTACGGTTATCGAAAAGGATTTTATTGAAAAGGCAGATATCGTTATTATGGAGGTCAATCCCCGTCTGCCCCGGACCTATGGCGATACTCATATACATATTAGTGAGATCGATTATCTGGTAGAGAGCGAAAGGGAACTGCCTGAATATCCGCTTCCCAGGTTTACTGAAAAGGATAATATTATAGGAGGTTATGCCGCTGAGCTCGTCGAAGACGGTTCCACCATTCAAATAGGTTTCGGAGGTATTTCCGGCGCGATAGCCTACGGATTGCGGTATAAGAAAGATTTGGGCTTGCACTCGGAGATGTTTACCGATGCCGTATTGAATCTCTGGGAAGCCGGCGCTATCACCAACCGCAAGAAGACGTTGTGGAAAGATAAGTTTGTCTGCGATATAGCCATGGGCACCAGAAGATTATTCGATTTTTTAGATGAGAACGTGGCAGTAGAATTCCATCGGGGCGTCGTGGTAAATGATCCGGCTGTAATTGCCCGCAACCATAACATGGTTTCAATAAATTCAGCACTGCAATTCGATCTTACCGGGCAATGCACCGCAGAATCGATTGGACCGCGCCTGCACAGCGGGACCGGAGGCCATAAAGAGTTTATAAACGGGGCCATGGAGTCCCCCGGAGGCAAATCCATACTGGCATTGTATTCTACCGCAGCTAAAGATACCGTTTCGCGTATAGTTCCAGTGTTTGATCCTGGCACGGTGGTTACTACATCCCGGGTGGATGTAGATTACATCGTTACGGAATATGGAGTAGCCTGTCTGCGCGGGCGTTCAATCAGGGAAAGAGTCAAGGAAATGATAAGCATTGCCCACCCCGATTTCAAAGATTACCTGCACAGTGAGGCGGTAAGACTACAATTATGGTGATGATGCATAATGGCGCCAAAAGGCCCGATTGTCAAGGGTTTTTTCTTAGTCGTATCACTATAGAAACAAAAAGAGTTTCCTGAGAACAACATTCTCATATAAACAGGTAGATTATGAACCATTCGAATGATGTTTGTTTTTCTGCATATCTCTCCAAGACCAGGTTTCAATGATCGATTTTTAGCTCACCACGATGAAAGATGTTAAATCTTTTTTCATCTACGCAACAATGACCGGGAAAGATTGCCGCGTCGCTATTGCTCCTCGCAATTTTCACGCGCTGCGCGCACCACAATAAATGAATACTTCTTGCGGTTCTAATGCATAATTTTACCATGGCACGAGTTCGATTGTCATTGTCACTAAGAGGTCGACTCGCAATATGAAATTACCCCTGTGG
>JAAYCK010000076.1 GCA_012729835.1 Syntrophomonadaceae bacterium | reverse complement strand
TCTTCCCCGGGGGTTTATAGCTTAAAGATTGCTTCGCTGCGCTCGCAATGACAGGACGGGGGCCTTCAAATCTCATCTGTGTGAATCTGTGTTAATCTGTGGCAATAAATCGTATTCCTGACCCAGCTCTGTTGCACATCATCTGTCAACTGCGAGAGTTGAGTTAAAAATAATACTTCCTACCACGACCTGACCCAGGGTGGTGCTGGTTGGATCACCTCATAGCGGTGTCCCTCAAAAAGCGAGTCCAACAGGCTGGCAGCGATTTCAGGGTCGGCCTCCCAGAAGCTGGCCCCGGTTCCCGAAGCAAAATAATGATAGCCGGGCAGGGTCTGAGTAATGATGTTATTCTCCTTGAAACATACTGCAGTATTGGGCAGATAGAGCATTTCCTTCATACTTATGTTAGTAGTAACATACTTGCTGCAGCGCGATATCAGACCGGGCAGGTGTACGATATTTTCCTTTTGAGTCAGCTGTCGGGCCAGGGCCTGCAGCAGTTCCTGCTGGCGCCGGGTCCTGCCGATATCCATATCCGGGTTAGCCCGAAAGCGCACATAGGCCAGGGCTTCCTTCCCGCTAAGCCACTGGGGGCCTTTTTCCAGGTATACACCTGCCCGGTAACTATGCAGGCGGATATCTACATTCATATAAACACCGCCCAGGGAGTCGACGATATCCTCAAATCCGGAAAAATTGGTGATGATATAGTGATTTACCGGGATGTCGAGCAGCCTGCCCACCTCACGGCAGGTGGCTTCGGGACCCTCCAGTTGATTTATCATATTGATCTTCCGGTTACGGCCTTCAAATACCACGCGGGTATCCCGGGGAATAGAAACCAGGGCGGCTTTATTGACCGCGCGATTCAGGCTGAGCAAGATCAGGACGTCACTGCGGGTCTGGGCCTCACCGGGGCGAGCATCGACACCGATGAGAAGGATATTGGCCGGCTTGCCCTGCTTGAGCCGGTCCGGCAAGCTGATTGGATAGAAACGATTTACTTCAGCACTAATGAAAGTGAAGCTTACGATAAGCACCAGAAGCAGACGCGCATCCAAAAGTTTCCTCAAGGGACAGTCCTCCATGGTAAACGCTATTTTAAAGACTATGTGACCGGCCAGGGTATCAGAACCTGGGTCGGTTCTGCGGGCTGCGAGCACCTGGTTGGGGAAGCCGGCTTATGTTATGATAGATTTCCTCGCCGAGCTTTTACTGGTACAATTTTAAGAAGATCAGGAGAGTGTTTGGATAGGCTTATAAGTAATATGAGAGGGACAGAGCATGCAAGAACCTAAGATCTGCATAAGATGCGGGAATCCGGTGCGGGTATCGCGGGACAAATACGAATTCTATGACCGGATGCATTGGCTATGCTATCACCTGGAGTTTGAACACAGCGAATATGACCCGGACGAGCCATGTGAAGACCCTAATTGTCCATGGAACCGCATATACGATATTAAAAGAATGAGCCTGTGGGATCCCATATGGTCCCTATCGGTCTATTCCCAAGACCGGCGTTCAGTCTTCCGTCTGCGGATACGGGAAGAATACCCATCGGGCGATATTGATATGACCGCTGTAGTTGAGGATATGGGGATTCAAAAAGAGGTGGACTGCTCAGTTGAAGGCAGTTACTGGCGAGATTTTATCGTGTCTTTCATTGAGCTGCAAAAAAGCGGACCTCGCAGGGCAGTCCTGGGCAGTATCAGCCCCGGGATGATGGAGATGAACATCGAAAAGTTATCCAATGGTCAGATGGTTTTGCGCTATACGCTGCAGGAGGAGTCCGGGCTCAATGGGAAACCCGGTTTTAGCGTTTCCAGCGGTTTTCAGATCGATCCTGCCGGATTCTTACTGGCGATAAAGTCTTTTCTTGATTTTTAGACCATCCGAAAGCTGATATGAGTTATGAATATTACTTCTTGGAAATCAATGATGAACATTTACCCGCTGTTCTTGACATTTACCGGTACTAGGTGCTGAATACCTCCGAACCTTGCAAGAATTCCAATCATGCAAAGAGCTTCTTACCGGCTCGCTTTTTCCCGGTTCTCCAGGCAAGTCGACGGCATAGACCCGGTATTTTTCAGCATAAATCTTCACATCTCTGATCCACATGGTAGCATTAGAACTGCTCCCATGGAGCAAGAGCAAGGGGGGTGAATCCTTTTTTCCGCAGGCAATGATGTGAGTCAGGCCGTGTCGGGTTGGTACCATTATGCTTTCATATGGGATGGGCCATCGTCCCAGGATCTCATCATAACCAGCCATGATGGCTTGCCAGCCGGATTCGCTCTTAAAAACAGGGGCTTCTTTCATATATTACACCTCCATAGAATGTGAGCGGCTAAAATGATACCCTCAAGCCTCAATAAGCCAAGCCTCTGCATCACCAGCCTCCGTAAATATACGAAAATGCTGTCCGCGGTTGGTCTCCAGGGCCATTTCCCGGAATCTACCCTGACTGACTAGTTCGGGTGGGATGACTGCCGCCACTTTAATACCGTAGTTCACAAACTTTTGTAAAACGGCTCCAGCCAGACCGGTTTTCAGATCGAAGAAATCATCATGCAGATTCGCGGCCCATAGCAGCAGACGGTTGGTGTCCTGCTCCCCGCAAAACGAAACCAGGCTGATGGCATCGCTCTCGCGCTTTATCAGGAGTGTATTATATGGTCCTTCCACATATTTGACACCATTACTTTCAACGGCCTTGCATTTCATGCTGATACCTCCCTCGAAATGACTTCCCTGTTGTTTTACCCCCCGGCGTATCTGACGGACCCACTCCAATTCATTTTCGCACGACATAATGATATTCTCGTTGATCATATCCCGTATATATAATTCACGAGGCGTACGACCAGGCAGGGATGACCCGCGCCGGACTTTTTCCTTTTCCATCACTAGCTGCAGTTCAATGGTTTTTTCATATTGGGCCAGCATGGTATCGAGTTCGGACGAGTCCAAGTGATCAGCCCAGGTCAACTTTATGAGAAATGGATTACGAGTTTCAGGGTACTCGCTTTCTGACAACAACCATCCACGCAGTTGGCTCAGGCCCTCGTCAGTAATGGAATAAACCTTTTTAGCCGGCAGATGTTCCTGTTCCTGTACCTGGTTAGTGACCAGACCTTCCTCTAAGAGCTGGACCAGGGTTTTATATATCTGATTATTGTTGCCCGACCAATAGAAGATGGTTTGTTCGGAAAAGATCTTTTTCAAATCATAGCCTGCCAAGGGTTTCCAACTAAGCAGCCCTAATATCGCATACTTTATAGTCATGTTTTCATGCCCCCTAATGATATCTTAAACATATGTTACAAATAACATATTGAATTGTCAATAGGTTGGGGCGTTTTTTGAATGGTACACTCCGGTTTTTTACATTTGGGAGTTCTCCAAAACGTACAGAATAAATATAAAATTATTGAGAAGATTTTCCCGCTTAGCGGGGAGGTAGTCTTGAGGTGTAATGAGCGACCTTCAGAATAGCTTTGCCGCTGTCCGAGTCCGAATCCAACTTAACGCAATTCTGGCTAGAGGATTTTCGCGTAATAAATCGAAATATAAGAAGTATTGTGATGTGAAAGCTCTGGTCACATTGACAGGGCTTGCCAATTCTTTGCGAAGGAGAGATCAAGCATGGCTGATAAAGGAAATGGAGCGGTTTCAGGTCAAAAAGACCTAGCTGATTGGAAGTTAAGCCCGGATTGGGCGGATTGGCACTGGCAGCTGGCCCACCGGATAACTCGCCCGGAGGAAGCGGCACGGCTGTTGGGATTACCTGAAGGAGCACTGGCAGGCGCAGCTCAGGCAGCTGAGACATATCCCATGGCAGTTACGCCCTATTATCTATCCTTAATCGATGCTAAGGATGCCAACTGTCCAATTCGCAGAATGGCTATCCCCGACCCCGCTGAACTGAACGTTACTACCGATGACATAGAAGACCCCTCACAAGAGGATAGTTATTCTCCGCTGCCCGCTATAATACATCGCTACCCGGACCGGCTGCTGATCACCGGTTCCTTGGAGTGTGCCACCTACTGCCGGCATTGCTTTCGCAAAAGAAAAGTAGGGGGCAAACGCGAGAATGTTTCGCTGGCCGATATTCGCGCCGGCATAGCCTACATAAGAGAAAATGAAGCTATACGGGATGTCTTAATCTCCGGAGGGGACCCCTTGATGCTGAATGACGATATCATCGAAGACATTGTCCGCGAACTGCGGGAAATCCCTCATGTCGAGCTGATCCGCATCGGTACCCGCACCCCGGTCACCATGCCGCAGCGAATAAGTGATGAGTTATTGGACCGACTGAAGAAATACCATCCGGTCTGGGTGAATACCCATTTCAATCACCCCCGCGAGTTTTCTCCGGAATCGGAACGCGCCCTGGCCCGTTTGGCTGACGCTGGGTTTCCGCTGGGCAATCAGAGTGTGCTGTTGAAAGGTATAAACGATAATGTAGATACCATGAGGGAATTGATCCAGCTGCTGGTGAAAAACCGGGTTCGGCCATATTACCTATATCATTGCGACTATTTACCAGGTCTGCGTCACTTTCGCACTCCGCTCAGCCGGGGAATCGAATTGCTGGAGCAGCTGATTGGCTTCACTACCGGTTTTGCTATCCCTACCTATGTCATCGATGCTCCGGGAGGGGGCGGCAAGATACCGCTGGCACCGGATTATTTCGTGAAAAACGCTAAGGACGAGATCATCCTGAAAAATTTTGAAGGCACACATTATCCGGTCCATGTGACGGAATAACACTCGCATCTGCGTATTATTATCAATGACGCATTCTGGGGAGGATTCAGTATATGTCAAATGTAATAGAGCTAAAATGGCTGAAGGCGAGATATATAGGGGCATTAGTCCTCATAATGCTCGCTGGTTTATTTGGGGTTATAAGGCCAGTGGCGGCCGCCACCAATATAACGGTAATCGTTGACGGGGTACATAAAAACTACGAGCCAGCACCACAGATAGTAAATGACCGGGTTTTGGTGCCCATGCGGGCGATTTTTGAGGATCTGGGAGCCGAGGTGAGCTGGGATGGAACTAGCCGCACCGCCATGGCCTTTAAGGATGGCAAATATGTGTCGGTCAGGATCGGCAGCCGTACCGGGACCACCGCTGCAGCCGCCAAGGTAAATGGTGAATATCAGCTGAGTGACATTCAGCAGGTGCAACTCGATGCTGCCCCGGTCATATTTAAGAACAGCACCATGCTGCCTCTGCGCTTTGTCAGTGAATCATTGGGTGCCCGGGTGGACTGGGCAGGGGCCAGCCGGCAGGTAGTGATAAGCACTGGTGGAACAGCCGAGGAGCCCATCACGCCGGTTACTCCGATAGCACCGATTGTTCCAGTTACCCCGGTGACACCATCGGCATCGCCAACCGAGATGCGCGGGGTGTGGCTGTCTTTCAATGACATGACCGGTTTTGATACAAAGCGGATAGACGCTTTTCTGGACGCTACAGCAGCCATGAAACTCAATACCGTATTTGTACATGCCCGGGCCTTCAGTGATGCCTTCTACCAGTCTGATCTATTTCCCTGGTCACACAGTCTGACCGGTGTACAGGGGCAGGCTCCGGCGGTCGACCCGCTGCAGTACGTGATAGATGGCTGCCGTAAGCGGGGTCTGCGGGTGGAAGCCTGGATTAACCCATATCGGATATCCACTACTACGGAACTGACCAATACACTGGCCCCGAACAACCCGGCAGTAAAGTGGCTGAACGATTCCACCAAGGTGCTGAAATACCAAATGAATGGTCAGAACTGCCTGATATATAATCCCGATTCCCCGGAAGTCAGAAAGCTGATAACAGACGGAATACTGGAGATACTACACAAATATGATGTCGATGGGATCCATTTCGATGATTATTTTTACGTAACCGGCGTCAAGGAAGCTTACGACACGGCTTATAAAGTGAATGAGGTCAATAAACTGATACGCCAGGTCTATACTGCTGTCAAAGGGGTCGACCCCAACCTTACCTTTGGCATCAGTCCGGCGGGCAATATCGCCAACTGCAATGCCGCCGGCGCCGATGTGCAGACCTGGCTTTCTCAGGAAGGCTATGTCGATTATGTCTGTCCGCAAATCTATTGGACGAACCAGTATACCAACAGCAAATTCCAGTACAACAACTGCCTGAATGACTGGGTGGCTCTGAAGAAGAGTTCCAAGGTAAAGCTCTATACCGGGCTAGCCCTGTACCGGGTGGCTACGGAGTCCAAGAGCGATCCCGGCTGGATGAATCGCAGCGACAACATGCTGACCCAGGTGCAGCAGATGCGCAGTACGGGCAAGTGTTCCGGTTTTGTCCTGTTCGATATCTCCGATCTGATTTCGCCAGCGGCCCAGACCGAACTAAACAACCTGAAACCAAAATTATAGTAATCCCCAATAGTTTTTCGTAAAGCCATATGGAGATTAGGGCAACGCCCAGCAGTATAATGGCCCGGATGAAATATTCCGGGTTTTATACTTTCTCAGACTGTTTGGGAAAGGTTTACTCTTGATTCAGGATAAACTATATTATTAGGAACCGAATGAAAATGGGTTAGCATTCAGCCAATAACCCGAGGGAGTTGACCGGGAAAATGGAAAAGGAAACTATAGTGGAGCACCAATTGGAGCAAAACGATCAACTGGAGGAAGGTCAGTACGAAGGGCAAGAACATCCAGGAGAGAAAGCCCGATCTAAAACCGGGCTGGCCGCTTTCCTGGCGCTCATCGTCCTGGCCTTCAGTAAATTGAAGTTCTTGCTGGTGTTCCTCAAGGCGGGTAAATTCATGGGCACCGCTCTGTCCATGCTGGTAACTATCGGGATATATGGCTCTATATTCGGGTGGAAATATGCAGTCGGTTTCGTTTTACTGATCTTCGTTCATGAAATGGGCCATTTCATAGTAGCCAGGCAGGTCGAGCTTAATGTCTCCGCACCAATTTTTATACCCTTTATCGGGGCCTTTATTGCCATGAAAAAACAACCCCGCGATGCGGTTACTGAGGCTAAAGTTGCCCTAGGCGGACCGGTTTGGGGCAGTCTGGCCGCTCTTTTATGTCTGGTAATAGGATTAAACTTTAACAATGGCTTATGGATGGCCCTGGCCTATTCGGGGTTTTTGATCAATATCTTTAACCTGATTCCGGTAAGCCCCCTCGACGGTGGGCGAATCGTATCGGCTATTTCGCCTAAGCTATGGTTGGTGGGTCTCCCGATACTGGCAGTTAGCGCCTTCTATTTTTTCAACCCTATTATCATTTTGCTGCTAATTTTCGGGGCATATCAGGCTTATCAACAGTGGAAGACCAGAGATAGCTCGTATTATGACACCCCGGCTAATCTACGCATGCAGTTCGCGGTCCTCTACTTTGGACTGCTGCTGGCGCTGGGAGTAGGTATGGCTTATATCCACAGTGTATATCCAGTGTGATCTATGCCACTCTTATGTCCGGGTGCTAACGTCGGCTTCCGCCATACCGGCCCGGATGGCAATTTGAGCCATGGCCAGGCCTTGCTCTATTAAGGTTTTTTGCTAAACTCTAATAAATAACACTTTGGAGAGGAGATCTGACATGATGTCAAAACGATGGGCGGTAGTCATACTGGTTATGGTCATTTTTATTATCGCAGGCTGTGGAAAGGATGGGAAAACGACCGATGTGCAGGGGGATGGCACTGTAAAGCAGACAGCCTCCGGCGAGGTAACCGACGTACGGACATTATTGACCAAGGCGGAAGCAGAGGCACTCTTGGGCGAACCGGTCAAAGAGCCGGATTATCAGATAAAAGAACCGATGGGGCAACAGTTGCTATTCTTCTCGGCGGAAGCAGATACTGCTTTTCGCTTTATTCAAGTATCCGTGGTGCAGAATGAAGGAATGAGCGAGAGTCTCCAGTCTTCCGGCTATAATGTGACCAAGTTATATCAGGAAACTAAAAAGATGTTTAAAGATAATCAATTGCTAACCGGGATTGGCGATGAAGCATTCTGGGGGACCAATGGGCTGCATATCCTAAAAGGTAATTATTATATCAATATCAGTACTGGCAATACGGAGAATCCTGAGAACCTTGAGCTGGCAAAAAACCTGGCAGCTAAGGTGATTCCTCGTCTATAGAGTATCGGGAGGCTGGCCTGATGACTGTATTATCTAGGATGAAAACTATCGCTGTGAGTCTGCTGTTATTGACCCTGGTACTGGGGGTGAGTGCCTGCGGCGCGAATAAGTCGAGCCGTGATAATGGACAGATTTCCTCATCAGGTCCTCAGGATACCGCGAAGTCTGATGCTGAGGGCAGTAAATTGAAGGATGGGGTTTCCAACCAGGAGCGACTTGACCAGGAAGAACGGGTTTTGATGTATCTGGAGCAGACGGTGCCGGAAGTCAAAGAGTTCCGGGAGAATATAGAAGACTATAATAACAGCAGCCATACCCGATATGGTTTGATCATGCGGGTTGATGCGCACCCCGACCCCCAATCAACAGATATGCTGACCCGCGATTATTATTATATCTATGTGGGCAGTGACATGGGTACCCACACCAGCCGCTGGAACAGTTTCTATGTAGAAAAAGACCTCTCGGCAGTACTGGTGGAAAACCTGACCGGCGGCAGTCCGCTGTCACTTGAAGAATGGCGGCAAGTGCAGTTCACCCCCCCGACCAATGAAAATTAGTTAATCTTTTGTTCTTGTTTTTGAAAGTTTCCGGTAAGTGAGACGTTCACACCGGCATAGTTTGAGATCAGGTCATTACTGGTGACCTGGACCCGCCCGTCCTTGAACAGGAAATCCATTTTGAGGCCGTCGTCCGGATTGATGAAAACGGCTTGGCTGTGGCTGTCATCGCTATAAAAGGCCACGCCATCAATCATACCGTTGTGATCGCGCCAATAGCCTTCGATACGGAAAACGAAGCAGTCATCATTCGCAACGGGGATGTTCAGCCAGGCACCATAAGACTCTTCATTGCGATATTTCCAGTGGTACTCGCCCATCCGTTCCGGGTTTAAACCGGTCAGGCGGTTTTTCGCAGAGGGAGCATTCGCCAGCCATAGCTGGAAGGGATAGTACGATCCGCCATCCTTGTCCCGCCATACTCCAATGCAGCCAGCGCCGTTGACCAATCCTCCGAAACTGCCGTTAAAAATTCCGTCACTATCATATTCCACTATCGCCAGGTACCCGCTCTGGTAGAGCAGGGCTTCTACCTGCAGAGGGGTTTTGGCCCGGTCATAATAATACTGACCGGTATAGCGTTTTTCTTCCTGACCGGTAGTGATCAGCAGGCTGCTCAAATATTCGGGCTTATCCAGACCGGGAACCTTGCCGGCTACTGGTTTCAGGTCCATATGGATGTCGAACTTGTCATAGCCTATATTGATAACTCCGGCCAAATTGATGGAATCAGCCGTGGCCAGGTAAGGTCTGAGATCAGGTGCTTTATTGGCCGGAGCCGATACTGCCGGGCTTTTCGGAGAAGGTTTGATATTGTCGGCAGCCTTGCCTGTGGGCAAACATCCGGCCATGGTAATTAACAGGACAGTCAGGAGAAGATAGACCTGAGTTTTTTTCATAATTATAATCCTCCCAGTTACACCTTGTTCTTGTTTCCATTATAATCCATTTGCGAAGGATGAAAATATCGAAATAGGAGTGAATTTATACTAGGATTGTGCCTTTTTCTGATATATTTTTAGTAATCAGTATTTCAACTACATGTGCTGAAAGGAGTGGATATCATGGATGCTAGCAAGACTGTATTGGACGCCATGAAAAAGGCCGGCAAACCGTTAAAAGCGGGAGAGATCGCCGAACTTGCCGGGTTGGACAAAAAAGAGGTAGACAAAGCTATGACTCAGCTCAAGAAAGACGAGAAAATAAGCTCACCTAAAAAGTGCTATTGGGAGCCCAAATAACAAAGGGTGAAGGTTATTTGAAGGACCTGTTTCATCGGAAATGGGTCCTTGTTTTATGTCGCTTAAATTCAGTATGGTCACCTTGATTATATTTCTGTGATAATGAAGTATACTGCTTATATATTTCAGCAAATATGAGGTGACAATGATTGAGCCAAGCGACAAAGGACAAAGCCCAGGTCGTTTTATTATCCTGCAGTGATTATGAATACTCCCGGGTCAAGGAGAAGATCGATCAGGGCATCAGCCTGCTGGGCGGTTGGTCCACACTGGTGCAGCCCGGCGAGCGGGTCCTGATCAAACCCAATCTGCTGGCGCCGGAACCTCCGGAACGGGCGGTTACCACCCATCCCGCCGTATTCAAGGCGGTAGCGGAGGGGCTGATCCAGTATGGAATAAAACCGGCCTTTGGCGATTCGCCGGCGGTGAGTAGTCCGGAAAAAGCGGCTGCCAAAGCTGGATTGCTGTCGGCCGCGGAAGAGTTGGGGTTGTCCCTGGCTGATTTTAAAACCGGTGAAAACATCAATTATAAGGGTTATTTCGCCGAAAGAAGCTATACCATCGCTCGGGCGGTGTCATGTGATGCTATCATCAGTCTGCCCAAACTTAAGACGCACGGATTGACCCATTTGACCGGGGCGGTAAAGAACCAGTTCGGCTGTGTGGTCGGCTTCAATAAGGGGGCTTTTCATGCCAAGCTTCCCCGGGTAGAAGACTTCGCCCGGATGCTGGTGGACCTCAATCTTTATCTCCGGCCCCGTCTCTATATCATGGACGGGATCGTTTTGATGGAGGGCAATGGACCCCGCGGAGGCACCCCGCGGCGGGGAGGGATACTCATCATGTCCACTGATCCGGTCGCCCTGGATGCCACCATCTGCCGGCTGGCAGGGGTATCACCGGAAAAGGTGCCAACGGTCAAATATGGAGCCGAAGCCGGGCTGGGCGTTTTTCAGGAAGAGAAGATTGAGTTACTTGGTGATAATATTAAATCACTGCTCCTGGCTGGAGGGATACGGCTTGGGAGTGCGCGGTCCTTGCCCCTGCGCAGCCAGTGGTTGAACAATGCAATAAATCCGCGGCCGCAGATTCAGGCGGAAACCTGCATCAACTGCGGTCTTTGTATAAATTCATGTCCCTTGCGGCCAAGTGCGGTGGATTGGCAGGGGGCCGCCGGAGAGAAGGCACCGGTCTATGATTATAACCGCTGCATCCGCTGTTACTGCTGCCAGGAACTCTGCCCGGAGGGGGCTATCGGCATTTATACCCCCTGGGCCGGCCGTGTGTTAAGGCGGTAGTAGCGAGCCCGAGGGTGCATTAAGAAATCTCATTGAACCGAGGTGATCTATGTGTCAGAGGAGATAACTGCTGCACAAAAAGTATACCAGAACTTTGCCAGCTATTATGACGCCTATGTCGGAGAGTTCCGAGAGCGTGGACAGGCGGGAAGAGATTGTGACCTTCCGTCGTTTCTGGGATAAGCAGGAGATGCTGGAGCTGTTGAGTCAAAGCGGTTTTCAAGATATCGTGGTTACCGATGGTTATGACCGGAAAGGATATCACCCGGTAGGCCTCAGGGAAAGCATGATCAGCAGTTTTGTGATAAAGGCGCGCAAGCGATAGGAAAAGGGAGTGGAGATGGATGTTTAACACTTGCGATCCCGGCGGGTATATAGATGTTTGCCCGGGTATCAAACGCAAAACCCTGGTTTATGCAGAAAACACTTTAATGACCGAATTCATACTGGCAAAGGGGGCGGATCTCCCCGCACATGACCATCCCCAGGAGCAGACCGGGTACCTGGTATCGGGTCACCTCCGCATGACTATCGGCGGCGAGGACTATGAGGTAAAACCGGGCAGCAGTTGGGCTATACCCGGAGGAGTAGAACATAAAGCCAAAGCCCTGGAGAACTCGGTAGCAGTAGAGGTATTCTCGCCGATCAGGAGCGACTACCTGCCGTAAGCCGGGCCATCTGTCAGGGAGGCCTGGAGCCATTGCGGGCTGTCCCGGCAGGAACTGCGGGAGTATATAAAGGAAGAATCTCTGGCTGATAGGGTTTACCTACCTGAAGACGGAGAGAAAATGATATTTTTGAAAGCTATTGATCATAGGAGTCAAATCGATGAAAAACACAGACAGTTCCGTTATGGCTTGGGAATGGGCAAAGAACGGGGATATCTATTATATAACCGTACCTGGCTGGAGCCGGCAGGGAGTAAAGATCGGTTTCACATCACGGTCGGGAGGCGGTAGCCGGTCCCCTTATCACCAGTTGAACCTGGGCCTGCATGTGGGTGACGAATATGACCGGGTGGTGGCCAACCGGAAGGATGTAGTCGCGGCTTTTGCATCATCGCTAAACGATATGGTGTGCTGCCAGCAGGTGCATGGTAGTGAGGTGATCCTGGTTGATGAGAATATGTCTGGCAGCGGAAGTGAGATATATGCTACTGCCCTCCCGGGTTATGATGCCATGATCTGTGACACGCCGGGTCTCCTGCTGGCCACATTTTACGCCGACTGCTTCCCGGTATTTTTCTTCGACCCGGTAAAAAGGGCGGTCGGATTGGCCCACAGTGGTTGGAAGGGAGTAATGGGCAATATCGCTGTCCGAACAGTGCAAGAGATGCAACAGCATTTCAACAGTCGGCCAGAAGATATCCAGGTCTTGATCGGGCCGGGCATCCAGCAGTGCTGTTTCGAGATAGGTTCCGACCTGGCCGACAGAGTTCGTCAGGAATTTTCCCCTTCTACTAATATAATATATAGCAACGGGGACGCTTATCGCTGGAATCTGCCGGAAACCATCCGCCAATCTCTCTTCCAGTCCGGAATCAGAGAGAAGAATCTGATAAGCTGCGATTTGTGTACCTCCTGCCGCAGCGATCTGTTTTTCTCTTACCGGAAGGAAGGGGGCATCACCGGTCGGATGGCAGCGGTGATCGGGTTGGAATAAGCTGTTGGACAGGATATAGTGCCTGTTTAGAAAAAATGGTGTATATTATACCTGTCAGGGAGGTGTCATTATGATCGAATTGGCCAGATCCTGGTTGGAAGAAAACTATCCGGTAAGTGTGAGGGACAATGCATCTCAGGTGATCAGGAGATTTGTCAGCACATGCTTTTCTGGGGCGGGCTGGGTCAATACTGGCGATATTCCCCCCGAGGTAGGGAATTGCATAATAGTCTATGCCCCGCATACCAGTAATATCGATTGGCTATTGGGGGTGACCACCTTTATTGTCCGGGGCATCCCCGTGAAGATACTTATCAAGTCCGACTGGTTCTTTTTCCCGTTCGGCCCTATTTTGAGAGGCCTGGGAGGAGTGCCGGTGGAGCGGTCGAGGTCACAGAACTTCGTAGATTATGTGGCTGATCTTCTGGCCACCGAGCGGGATATGCGAATTATTTTCTGTCCGGAAGGGACGCGTAAGGCGGCTGCCACATGGAAGACCGGATTCTACTTCGCGGCGCTGCAAGCACGAGTACCGATGGTCTTGACTTCATTAGATTATAAAAAGAAGATTGCTCGTATAGGCGATACCATATATCCCACCGGAGATTATATCGCAGATATGACTCCGGCCCAGGAATTTTACCGTGATGTACATCCCCGTAACCCTGAGGGGTTCAATCCGGATTTTTTGCCCAATTAAGCAAGTTGTTCAGAAACCAAAATGGGCGGTCAACCGGGACCGCCCATAGTTTTTCCTCTTTGCTATTCTGCCGGCATTTCGACCGTCACCTTTTTCATGGTTTGTGGGACCTCGGGTTTATCCATGTAATCACGGGGCTGCGAAACGATGCGGTCCACTTCTTCCATCCCTTCAGTCACTTTGCCGAAGGCCGCGTAATCGCCGTCCAGATGCGGAGCGGCAGCTACCATAATGAAAAACTGGGAGCCCGCAGAGTTGGGGTTGGCAGTGCGGGCCATGGAGATGACCCCGCGATCATGCTTTAAGGGGTTGTTAAAACCATTTGATGCGAACTCACCCTTGATATTGTGGCCGGGGCCGCCGACACCGCTTCCCTGGGGGCAGCCGCCCTGAACCATGAAACCGGGGATGACCCGATGAAAGATCAGCCCATCATAAAAGCCCTGTTCCACCAGCTTAACGAAGTTATCTACGGTCTGCGGAGCCGCCTGCGGATCCAACTCGATCCTGACCACGGCATCATTATCCAAGGTTATTGAAACTATCGGGTTTTGACTCACTTGATTTCTCCTTTCCAATATGAGATACCTTATTATAACAGAATATCGTGGATTTCAAGCATCACCGGGGCATAATAGAAGTAGCAGGGGATTTTCTCCCTGACCGAGATCGGAGGTTTAAGATAATGGAGAAGCAAAACCAAAACGAACTGGCTACCTTTGCCGGCGGGTGCTTCTGGTGCATGGTTGCCCCCTTCGAAGCGCTGGACGGTGTAATGAAAGTGGTATCCGGATATACCGGGGGCCATCGGCCCAATCCTACTTATCGCGAGGTTTGTTCCGGCCGTACCGGGCATTATGAGGCGGTACAGATCAGTTTTGATCCGAACCAGGTCTCCTATGAAAAGCTGCTGGATACCTTTTGGCGGCAGATAGATCCTACCGATGCCGGGGGGCAGTTTGCCGACCGCGGGTCTTCCTACCGGACCGCGATATTTTATCATAGTGACGAACAGCGGCAGGCGGCGGAACTATCCCGTAATGTACTCGAACATAGTGGATTGTTTTCCAGCCGGATCATGACCGATATAATTCCGGCCAGCCCCTTCTATCCAGCTGAAGACTATCACCAGGACTACCACAGCAAGAACGAAGCCCAGTATCGTATTTACCGCAGCGGCTCGGGACGCCAGGCCTTCATCGACAACACCTGGTATGAATTCGGTGAGGCGGTGTCTTTTTCCGGACTCTCGGAAAGATCTCCGCATAAGAATCAGGAGGAATTGGCAAAACGGCTCACCAAGCTGCAGTATGATGTTACCCAGAACAATGCTACCGAGCCGCCTTTCCGCAATGAATACTGGGACAACGTGCGGGATGGTATATACGTTGATGTAGTTTCCGGTGAACCGCTGTTCAGCTCGCTGGACAAGTTTGAATCCGGCTGTGGCTGGCCTAGTTTCACCCAGCCTCTGCAGGGCGGGAGCCTGGAAGTAAAGCGGGATCAAAGCCACGGCATGTACCGCATTGAAGTGCGTAGTCGGCAGGCCGATTCGCATCTGGGCCATGTTTTCACGGACGGCCCTGAGCCTACCGGTTTGCGTTATTGCATAAATTCTGCCGCGTTGCGCTTTATTCCCCGGGAAGAGATGGAGCGTGAAGGCTACGGCGAATATCTGAATATATTTGACCGACAAGCGGAAAAACCATAGCGAGGTTGATGTACTAGTTGCAATAAAGCTGGTGGGTTTATTAATGACTCAACTTGCGCAGTTGACTCAAGATGCGCAATAATTGTGAATTGTGAATTCTTAATTTTTAATTAAGGTGTGCACCCTCCGGGTGCAATTACAATTGTCGCTTGCTATATTGCTAAGAAATGCGAAGCAT
>JAAYCK010000075.1 GCA_012729835.1 Syntrophomonadaceae bacterium | reverse complement strand
GTCGAAACCACCGAGTAATATTCCCAGATTAGTAGGCTGGCCTTCACGCCCGTAAGAGTGGTCTTATTTCAGCGTGAAGGTGGCCTTAAATGACCGGACTCGTGGTCGTTTTGAATCGTAATACACACTGTGGTTCCGCATCACCGGAATATGCACTGGATGCCCCATATGAATAATCAAGCTCAGAAAATTCAATTTTCACTGTATGCATCACGCTCCCATTTCTAATTTCTGGGTGGCCCTCACACGCCGTGAGCTTGCCCTTATCCGGGCGTGAGGGTGACCCTATTATCCCGTGTAGGTGGATCGATTTGAACGATAAAAACTGCCTACCTGGCAGTTCTCTTGATGTAAATTAAAAAGTTAAAATGTTTGCTGTGAAAAGGCTTTTTACATTATTACCATATATTCTCTCTTTTTCACTAGTATCCTTTTAATTATATAATTTTTAAATATCAAAACTCCAAAATCAAAATTACAGTCCTGATGATCAATGATCGTGCTAACAACCTGAAACGCCACACCCTTCGGATCATCCCTTTATTTGGTTGATTCCTCCAGCTCAACAGTGGCAATCCTCGGTTCAAAGCAGCAGCATGGACGCATGCAAACGATACGCACACCACTTGCCCTTTGCGGCCCCACCTTCATAAATGTGGCAAGAACTGTAGTATTACCCCCAAGTCCAAGTGCTCCGACACCGGCGGCATTCACTCTATCCGTTATTCTTTGTTCCAGTTGGGTCTGTTTATCATATGTACCGTCAACCAACGCTTGAAGCATCATTGATGTCGCTTCATAATGAGACCGACCAATGCCAACAGCAATAGTACCAGGTGTACAGCCGAGCAGTTTCGTACCTTCCGTTGCCCATGAAACAATTTCATCTATCACCGTATCCACGCTGTGTTTATGAAACACTCGATATGTCTTCGCCCGGATTGCAGGACCGCCACCGAACATCATAATATGTAGCCTGATTCTGTCCTCCGCTATCGGGCGGATAAGAATCGGTGCAGCTTCAAGAGCACCAGGATCGTCATCCATGCCGAGTGACTGATCGAGCCTTTGTGCATCGTCGCCTTTGATTGCCATGGGACGCCCGGGCAGTTTCCGAAGGCCATGCCTTACGCCTTCTTTGATGGATTCCAGCATATCTCCGGTAACATGACAATTAGGGCCCACATCAAGTACTAGATGAGGAATGCCTGTGTCATCACACAGCGGGCTGTGATTCTCCTCTGCAACAACAGCATTTTCAAGAATTGTCTCCAGCGTCCATCTGGCTTGACTGTTCTTCTCCCTGGCTATAGCTCTTTTATAAACAGCCTTTTTATCAGGAAGAAACGATGAGCCAGCTGCTACAACTCCGTTACTTACTATTTCAATAATTCTATCATTCATGTGGCACTCCTTAATAAATACACTGGTTGTGAGCAGCGGCAACTATGCAAGGATAGCCCTTAACTTCCAGTTCATAAAAGGCTTCCATACCGAGCTCCGGAAATGCAACCAATCGCTGTGAGATGGTGTTATTCCCAAGCAATGCTGTAACGGGTGGAATGACCGCAAAGACGGAATTGCACTCGTCCAGTTTTTCAATCGTATCTGCACCAATAGCACCTTTGCAAAGATGCAGCCTAACCCCTGCTTCAGACAATTTCGTGAAGCTTCCCTCAATCTCCACTTTATTGCTTGATGTGGGTCCAACACCAGCAGGACTAACCGCTGTATGGAAGATAACTGAACCTTGCAGGTCAATGTCACCAAGGCTGCCCTCATCAATTAACTTGCAAATTTTCGGGAGCACAGCATCCCTGCCGCAGAAAATTTTACCGGAGATATAAACCATATCGCCAACTTGTAGTGATTTGATCTCTATTTCTGATATTGGTGTTTTTATCTCTCTCTTCACAATCAACTCACCTCTGTAGAAAACAAGTTAATGTAGCTGCTTTCATTTTCAACGACGCCGTAGGCTCTGCCACGCATATAAATCTTGGTTGCCCAGTTAGTATGCGGTTTAACCTCATTCATCTTGTTACCGTTTTCGCCCTTGAATACGCCGCCTTTTTCGCTATTCAAGATGTTCACAGCATCAGTATACTCTTCTTTTGTTACTGCCTGCAACGCATTTACATATATAACATGTGTCGGGTGAATGACTGTCCTACCCACAAAGCCGTTTGCTTTATCCAGAACAACCTCTCGAAGCAAACCATCAACCTCCGGATTTACTATGAGCTTTCTACGCAGCAGATAATCCTCAAAGCCGTATCTCGGCAAATCTCTATACATCATCTGCTTGCTGGCGCGGAAATACTCCCACACAGGACCCGACACGATGTAGTCATTGTCGCGTCCGAAAATGTTAAGTATATCAGCCAGACACTCTCTGACAGTGGCAATATCATAGATTGAGTAATCAACGCCACGGCGGACACCAAAGCACGATGAAAAATCTGTTGCTCCAACTCTGACCTGAAGAACGATATCATAGTACTTATCCAGGATTGCCTTAATTCCAAGTAACTCACTGATTCGAGTTTCTTTGTAAGCCACCTTAGGATCTTCGATGATCGGCATACCATACAGGATTTCACCCAAATCCTCATTCAGCTTCTTCAGGCGGGCGAAGTATATTTCTCCATTGTGCGTGTTAAACTTCGGGAAATTTATTCCAGTAAGCACTTTCGCCTGATGCGGTGTCAGCATACCTGCAAAATGCTCAAATTGCTCCGGAGTACGAACACGGCAGAAAATCAGCGGCAAATCGCCATAAGTCAATTCGCCATTATCAATGGCTGTGCTAAGAGTTTCGAGTGTATTTATAACGTTGATTTCTGCTGCCGGAACATCTGCCTCAGGGCAAGCATCCTCAAAGCAAAATACCATTGTAGTCAACGCCGGCATTCTTTTGTTGAGAATATTGCTTACAAATTCCTTTGTGCCAGGCATGTACATGGCAGCGCCGAGACAAAAACGTAAAAATTCTCTGTCCGAATACTTGGAAAATTCCTCTGGTTCATGTACGAACTTGAACTCCTGATTGTACTGGTTGTGTCGCATTTATAATACCTCCCCTGGGTTATGCAGTTTATTTTATGCTCCCTTTCGGCGATTGAATTGCCTCAGGATAATAGTTGTCAAGCATTCGCTTTACCAGCGCCACCTGCTTTGCTCTCTTTTTCGCATCGTCAGTTGTTGAATCCCAACTGTGTGTTTGTGCAACTGAACCGCCGGTTTTCAGATATATAGGTGCTGCAACACGCACCATTTCCGGCACTTCATAATGGCGGATAAAACCACCGGTTGATGCCGGATTTTCTGTATGTATATCAATCGGAATATCAATTGCCTGACGCATTGCTGCCAGCATCTGAAGCTGAATATCACGAACCGGATTGATGGAGTTCGCACCAATCAACTCAAGCAGTTTTGCCGAACAAGGGTTACCGTGACCGGTATGTGCAGATACTTTAAACTGGCAATTTGCAGTTATCTGCCCGGCTTCTCTCATTTCGTTCAACAACCAGAGACAGCCCTCGTCATATACCAGGAATGAACTGCAACCCAAAGCAACTGCACGCTTGACATCCTCTACAGCTCTAACGATCTGTTCCTGTCCGCGCAGCCGGTAGCCCATACGAACTCCTTCAGGTGTATTAACCGATGCACTGGTATCCGTTGTTGCACGGGGACCGATAGCAAGGATTAGGTCTGTCTGCGCCTCTTTTGCCAGTCGAACCATTTCTATGATTTCGTTATCCATGAGCATCATGATACCTTTGGTCTGTGTAACACGATGCAGATGGATTCCATACTTGTCCATTGCCTCCAGCAAAGCTTCCATAACATTTGGTCCCTGGATACCAGGCACTTCAAAACGATACTGTCCTCCATCCGCAAACCGTTTTTCCGAAGTCGGTAAATCATAAGCATCGCCACCGGGTAAGCCAATCGACTTCAAGAATTGCCTTGTTTCTTTCATGTGCATTTCCCCCCTTATTTCTTTTGGAGTTCATTCATGAACCCATTTATCAGTTCCAAGTATGATGATATATTAAGTGGCGGCAGCTTACTGCTTAACCCCTTCTTGATCCGCACATCAATAAACGCAGCTTTACCGCTTTCAATAAGGTTCCGAACAGTATCGACGATTTCTTCCCTTGTCGCAACAGGATGACCAACAGTCTGGTAACCCGCACCTTGCGCGATTGCTGTAAAATCGACCTTCATTCCTGCCGAAGGTTGTCCTCCAACGGATTCGTGTGCTCCGTTGTTCAACACCACATGCAAAAAATTCGGGACATCAAAATTACTTACCATCGATAATGCTCCCATATGCATCAGTACTGCAGAATCTCCATCCAAGCAGACCACCTTGCGATTCTTGTTCGCCAACGCCAAACCCAATGCGACGGATGAAGCATGCCCCATGGAACCTACATTCAGGAAGTCACAATTGTGTCCTTCATCACGCTTTTCACGCAAGAAGTATAGTTCCCGCGTGGCTCTTCCTGTAGTAGCAACATAGATAGTATCTTTTGGCATTGCATCCAGGACAGCTTCGATTGCTTCTTCGCGGAAAAGCGGGTACCCATTATCAATAGGCGCTGTGGATTTTTCCTCAGCAGCAAATACCCCCTTGCGTGCGACAATTGCTGCGGCTGTCCTTTCCCGCTGCACTTGTTCTATAAGCTGTTTGACCTGTTTTTCAAGCAAGTCGTCATTATCTTCAGCTACAACAAACGGGATGTCCATCAAATCAAGTAGCTTTGTTGTAAGTTCTCCCTGCATCTTGTGTTGTGCATGATCACCTTTTCCCGGCTCACCACGCCAGCCAATAAGCAAAATAATCGGAACACTATAAACGTCTTTATCTGCCAAAGATAACAGCGGGTTGATTGTATTCCCCATACCGGAATTCTGCATATATAACAACGGAACTTTCCCTGTGCTGAAATAGTATCCGGATGCAATTGCAATAGCATTTCCTTCATTTGCAGCAATCACATTTTTTTCATCGGATACATTTTCAAGCAAGCAATTACAGAACCCGTTAAGGTATGAATCCGGCACTCCGGTAAAGAAGTCCACGCCTGCATCGTGCAATACGTCTAAGAATCTCTTTTGATTTATCATTCAAAACCACTCCTGTCACTTTGTCTGCGTTGGCTTATAAAAGGTGAAATACTCCGGCGCATCCGCCCGGCAAACAGTCCAAGCAGCCTCTATTGTTTTAACAACCGCATCGGGAAGGACCCCTTTGTTGACATAGGAAATGTTTTGTATCAGTTGTTCAATGCTGGAAGCACCAATGATAATTCCATCTCCACGTTCCGGATTCAACATAGAATGATAAGCAAGCCAGCGATATGCCGCCTCAGTAATATTGATGTCATACTGTTCACACACTGAGTTTATTTCGTCTATAGCATCAAAATATGAATCATGCCAGTATCTCTTCTGGTAGTTTGGTCTATTTGTGAATCGACCGTCCTTTATCGCCTTGTCCTTATACTTATCTGTCATTAAGCCACCCGCGAGTGGGTTATATGCGTAAAAGCGCATACCATAGTAATCGAGAGCCTGGTTGAGTTCCCGCTCTGCATGTCTGCTCAAAGGATTATACAGTCCTTCATAAACCGTCGGTAAAACCCAGCTCCGTTGTTTACAAATGTTATATGTTTCGGACACAAGCCATGTTGGGAAGTTACTTAGACCAAGCTCGCGTATTTTACCCTCCATATGCAATTGCGCACACGCTTCCAGGGCTGACTCAACGGGGGTGTTTGGATCTGGAAAATGAAGATATAGGACATCCACATGGTCGAGCTTCATCCGCTGCAATGATTCAGAAAACTGTGATAGCACAGCATCCTTATCCAGTCTGCCTGTTATTCGCGGATTTACCTTTGTAGCAATGCTAAACGGATGGTTTAAGTTCTCCAATGCGGTGCCTATCAGTCGCTCACTCTCGCCTTCGTTATAAACATAGGCTGTATCAAGCTCAGAGTACCCATATTCACCGAATGTTTCGATCATATCCTGGGCGTCTTTTCCGAACAGGCGCTCACCAAATTGCATGGTGCCAAGTATCAAATTTATTTTGTTCAACTCCCGACCTCCTTAAATAATTTCACAAATATCTGTTACACAATTACTTTCTTCTTTGCACATTTCAATGATTTTACGACCTTCCGAAGTTGAGCGACCAGAATACTGAAGCAATTCGATAAACCGTTCTTCAAATTCTATCTCGCTCATGGGATTCTCCGGTTCACCCTTGGGAAAGTCTACTTGCTCACTGACTTCTTTTCCATCCTTTAGCTTAATACTCACCACAGCTGTTTGCACTTTTGGGAATAGTGCCGAAAATTCAGCTTCTGCTTGAACATGTACCTTTTTAACCAAGTCTAAGATAGTTTCATCCATCACATGTTCTTCATCGTACTCAATCAGTCCGGCTTTTCCTTCAAGCAAGCTAACTGCAACACCATACGGAATGCTCATCTTAGCTGAACCGGTACCTTTAATATCTGTGTGTTCATGACCGCTTACCGCCAAATCATAAGTGCTTACGACGATTTCTTGGATTCTTTGAGCATCTATTGTTTGTCCGAGCTTAATTGCCGCCTCAATCGCAGGATGGCAATATCTGCACGCCGCATATGGCTTTGTGTAGGATTTTTCGATTGCATAAGTTCCATTGAGCAGCGGCTCACGCAGTTCAATATCTTCAGATCCAGTCATCATCTTTAAATATCCTCTACCTCCGCCAAGTACATCATGATGACCGATAAATCCTGCTTTGGCCATCTGAGTTGCTATCAAACCAAGCAGAGCGCTTTTAGCCACGTTGTAAGGCTTCAGTTCCGATTCATCATCCAATACCTTAAGCATTCCCGTAGCAGACACAGCGGCTATTGCAAATGCGTTTCTTCTCGCGGCAGGAGAATAGTCCAGCATATAAGACACAGCTATTGCAATTCCCAATACGCCACACGTTCCTGTCGCATGGTAGCCCATAGCCTTATGTTTAGGCTGGATGGAAACCGCCATTGTAAAGGATGTCTCGTATCCGATAATCGCTGCCCTGAGCATTTTATCAATGCTGATATGATGTTTCTCTGCTAAAGGAACAAGCACCGAGAATATCGGTGAGCCAAGATGTATAATACCTGTGTTCGTACCATCATCGAAATCCAATGCGTGGGCATTGAGTCCATTCAGGAAAACGGCTTCTTTCAGATTGGTCTTCTTACCCATACCAATTAAGGTGCTGTTACCCGGCTCTGGATCTGCGTCTGCAAAGTATTTTTCAAGTTTTACCTCATTTGCTTTCGCACCGGCGGTAGTAACTGCTATATAGTCAAGCAACGATCTTTTTGCGCGATTTAATGTCGAATTTAGAATTTCCTTGTCAGCAACTGTCTCAATACTATTTAAGAATTGTTCTGTTATATTCATCTTACTAATTTCCGCCTTCTTGTTTTATTTTTTACGCTGAATTTATTTGCTTCCTTTTGCCACTTCTTTAGCACATTCAATGAAACTCTTTTCTGCTTGTGTAAGGAATTGCTCCTTACGGTAGAACAGGGATACCTTGCGCTTCGTCGCGGATTTTAAAAGTGGGTATTGGTCAAGCGGTAGTTGGTAGAAACGAACTTTCTTGTTCTGCTCATCCAAACCATAGTCTCTAATATAGGATGGAACGAGCATTGCTCCTATGCCCTGCTTAACCAAAGCCATGGCTGATTCAATGCTCTGGCATTCGATAACAGGTTCTTTTCCGCCGACGGTATGCAAAACTGTCTCCATCACATTCCACATGTGCTGCCCTCTGCCAATTGAGATGTGAGGAAGCGTTAGAAGCATTTCTTCCGGGATGGAATGATAGTCAAGCACCTGCGGTACTGCCAGCAGTATTGTCTCATCGAACAAATCCACGGATTCAAAGGATGCCGTGCCTTCATCTGTAAGACTAATAATCAAGTCAAGATCGCCTGTTACAAGCCGTTCTTTTAGCTCGGCAACAGTCGCTTCCTGAATAATAACCTTGCCACTATTCTCTGTAGCTTGATATTGAGATAATAGGGATGGCATAAGGTACGGAGCACGAGACGGGCTGATACCGACCTTAATCTCAAGATTCTGTTTGTACTTCACTTCTCGCAGTTGCTTCTGCAATTGGCGATCGTCATCAATCATCTTTTTCCCAGCAGTCACATACAATTCACCAGCTGTGGTTAACCGAATGGGGATAGTGCTACGATCGAACAACTCGATACCGATGTTCTTCTCTAATTTTTGGATATACTTACTAAGTGTCGGCTGGGCAATCTGTAACTCATCAGCAGCTCGGGAGAAGCTTCCGGTACTGGCTATGGTTATCACATATTCAAACTGTTTTAAATAGCTCGCACTATTCCTCTCCTTTCATGGGGCATGAGCTTTTTGCTATATCATTGATGCAAAAAGAGAGAATAGAGGTACTATCCCCTCTTTTATATTCAAATCAATTTGCATAGTTTTTTCTTTAACCCTTCTCTATTTGGCATTTGTAGAATCACGAATTCTCCACGCGCATTGCCTTCGACCATAATATAACCATTTGGCGTAAATGCCAAATCCCAGCCTGTATAGCGGTTTCCACTAACCACATTCGCTAATTTTTTAACTAAATCAACAACCGATTCCCATTCAGGAATTTTAAATCCAATAATCGGAATTTTAGTATCAGGATGAACAATGAATCTTTCACCTTTTTCATTACATCCAGCTGAGCATACAATACCTGTTTCCACATCTATATTCGCAACGATTCCGCCAGCAAATCCGTTGTCAACAACAGCATTACCTCTACCAATGCGAATCACAGGAGCAAACAACTCAACCTTACCATTTGCAATAACGGTGGGAACCCTTAGTGTGTTGATTGAACTGGGATGAAACTGTGCCATTTCCGGTGCCTGTATAATCACCTCTTCAACAACAAAAGGACCCTCCTTAAGAGTTTTTTCAAAAAAAGGGACAGAATCCTCTTCACTAATGCATCGTTTTTGCACACCACGACCACCACTACTTGCTAATGGTTTAATCATTACTATATTGTGTCTATTTATAAATGCAACGAATTCCTCCTTTTGCTCCTCTGATCTGACAGCCAAAAAATCTCTTCCATAGAACGCTTTGAAGTGCTCGTACGTTCTATCTTTGTTATCAAATATCTCCCTATTCTGATCTATGTTCATCATCCGATAATAATCATAGCGATATTTATCACAGATGTACTCCTCTCTTCCCGCTGTATTCTTATTATAAAACTCGTAAAGAAAATATTCGCCAAACATTGCACCAAAGCGATGAAGTGAATAAATCATATCAATTATGATATATTCTCTTGATGCAGGTAATACCCCCCCCCGAGTTAAAAAATTGTCGATTTCTTTGTTGATTAATTGGAGACCTTTCCAGTAGTAGGTTCTATCCAACATACGATAATACTTAACATACAGTCTTTTAAAGAAATCACTTTGATCTGCTCGATAACTCAGCCAATTTTCAAAATGTGTATTATACTTCCATGCAGAATTACCATCGGTATATAACCATGCTTTATTGTTCATTTTTGCTCTCCTACTTGAAAGTAGCCATCTGAAGGGCTCTATCATATGTAATCTCTTCCAATTGCATTTCTTGACCATTTTCATCAATTATACGTAATTTTTTACTGATTTTCTCAAGGGTTTTTGCAAACAACTCCGGAGTATCATCCATAACATGAAGACGATAAATAACTCTATCAAGGGAATTAGTTGGATCAATCACGTTTCCAACATCCTTGAATGTTGCCACCTGAAGAACCTGTGGCATTCTCGACACTTCATCAATGCCTCTTATTTCGGTGATTGTTCCTGGTTTCAATGTCACATAATAGTTGCAACACGACTTGCTAAAATGTGGATTATCCAGCGCCTTAACATTTGCGCTTCTCATTTCTCCGGTTACAGAAAACTCTATCATTAGATCAAGCGCACTTACTCCATTTAGACGCTCAGCAAATACATAGAACTGTTCTCCGCCCATGCGCAACCCAGACTCATAGAAATAGAATTTATCATCCTTTAAAAAGCCTTGAAGCATTACAACACCATACTTTAATCCAAGGTTCTTAAACATGTTTACTGTAGCAGGCTCAACAGTTTTTCTATACCATTCAATTTGGGGTGGTGCAAACATATGTAAAATTGCTGATGCCGCAGCCTCATTTTCAGTTATAGCTTTATATTTTATAAAAGCTGATGAAAGACTATAAACACCATTCTGTATCGTGTAATGCAGGAATATCTCTTGCGGACTGTCTATATACTGTTCCACAAATATTTGCTTGCTCTTTGAACGGTTGTAACTCCAAGTGAAGTTTTCTATTAACTCTCCCTCATTAGCACATTTTCTGATTCCACGGCTACCACTTTCATCGGCAGGCTTTACGATAACTGGGTAATCTATAGTAGCTAAATCCTCTAATCTGAATTCCATAGAGAGCTTGTAATCCTTCGGAACAGGAACACCGTATTTCTTGCAGCATTCCTTGAACTTTCTCTTATCATTAGACAAGGTGTCAAACTGTTCGGTTGTTCCACAGCAGGGCAAGCCTGCTCTACGACAAATTTCAGCATAAAAAGGAAGATGGGAATCTGTCCATCCGACGAAAATGCCGTCGATCTTTTTCTCTTCAATCAGTTCAAGCATTGCATCTATGTTGGATATATCGATGTCAATGGCTTCATCTGCCACCTGTTTAGACGGAGAATCTTTAGTTTTGTAAAAATTAGCGACAATCACATACAATCCCAATTCCTTTGCCCGTTTAACCGCACAAGCAGCCAATGCAGTACGATCCATTACCAAGAGACGTTTGCCTATAATGTTATTAATCATTGTTCTCCTCCGAACTCTCCCATAGGAGTTTTGCTATGTATTCCATATCCTCAATTTTATATCTTTGATCTACCGGCAGGGGGAGGATATTCATTGCATGATCATATTCCAACGTATCTGGCTTGCAAATATCAAGCACGTCTGGCCATAGGATTGGAATGAATATTTTTTTAGTTTGCAGGGATTTCCTGACCATTGCACCGTTCTCACAATAGAATGGATACATATAAGCGCCGGTTGGTATTGTCAGGTGTAATTTGTTCTTGTCTCTCAACCGCTTATGCAGATATGAAAAGTTCTCGGTTCTTCTTTTCTCCACTGCGGAATAATCAATTCCTCGCAAGAAATTGTCCGTCAATTTCGACATTAGTTTTACAGGCTCATTTGTAAAGAATTCATTATTGTCTGCTGATTCCTTATAGAACTCGCCTGCAGTGCGTTCAAATCTACCAAGAACGAATCGCATCCTATTAAAAGACTCGTCCCGCTCAAGACCTTCAGGTCTGTCCTGTGTGTACATAAAAGCACCATCAGCTACACCAAAGAACTTACGACAGGTATATATTGTGTCTACACCATCAACAGGCTTTTGGAAATATGCTTGTGCATTATCTAAGATGACCCTCCCGAACTGCTTCTTCCACGCTTTAACTTCATCATTATTAATCTGCCCATAGAAGTTAACGATATAAAGCCATTCATCCGTTTCAAGCACCTTGGGAAACATAGGCCTAAAATCAACGTCAATATGGTATCTCTCTATTTCGACACCATACTTGCGGCAAGGCTGAGCCACCGAATCACAGCAGAAATACGGCAGATAAAGCTTCTTTATTTTTTTTGTTTTAATCAAATAGGCAAGACAATTTCTACCACAGTTCAGTGCCACTGCACCCTCGTGGAAGATTGAGCCGTTGTACCTATCAAGCTCCAGGTATCCACCAATTTCCTTCATTACTTCGTCTTCACCTTTACATATTTCGGAATGTTGTTCATTACTTCTTCGAGCTGATCGTTTGTATCGAAGCGAAGCACCAATGTACCTATTGCCTCATTCGCACCAGTAAAATCATAAACAGTATCACCCTGCTGAACCCATAAATCTCGTTCAATCACAAACGGTTTTATGCTTTCATCGACCCACAAATCGTCATAAACTCCATCATTATCCGCATGGAGAATTACTTCTGCCCAGCAACCTTTATACACGGGGTCTCCGGTGACTCCAACTATCTCATCCCCAACAGCGGCGCGAACTGCATTTGTCACTATGTCAGTACCAGATGCGTAAAGAAGCATTTCTGCAAGTCTGTTTCCGCCACCACGAGGCGAGACTTCCATTATGTATGCCTTACCATCTGTTCCTTGTCGGGTCTCTATGTTGTAAATGGAAGTCTTAAGGTTCAGGATCGTCATGAGCCGCTGGAGCTCTGATCTCAACTCTGCCTGTATTTCGTCCGGCATATCAGACGGCCAACTATATGCTGAAGGCGTATATGGATTGCTTGCAAACTTGTCAAACCGCTGGCAATTAAACGAAGCAAAAACTAATTTTCCATCAATAGAGAAGCAATCAGTATCTGAAGAGCATCCCTTCTGCTGTATAAACTCTTCCACAATGAATCGGTCGGTCTTAGAATACTTGATTGCATATTCAGCTGCGGCCTTCAAATCCTCTATTTTATCAACCTTTGCGACACCTTTGCTACCTGCAGAATCAACAGGCTTAACAATCACCGGCCAACGGAACTGATTAGCATCTGCAACTGCATCAGTTGCAAGACTATATCCTTTAGCCGTCGGTACATTGAAACCGTGCTCTGTAAGTAACTGACGGAACAGTGCCTTATTCTGAAGAATAGACACAGCCTCATACGAGCCAGCATAAGGAAGCCCAATTTTCTCCGCAACATACGCCGCTACATCCACGCCCGGATCACAAGCAAATGACATGATGCCATCAATCTTCAGTGCCTGTGCAAGTGCTAAAACCTTATCTTTTTCAATGATACTCACGTTGTGATATTCATCAGAATACTTATGAGCAATATTGTCTGGAATGTAGTCACAGGTTATGGCATAATAACCGAGTTTATGTATTGCTTCGATAATTGGTAAAATATATCTTGAGCCACCGAGTAAAAGAATTTTTTTCATCCTCGCACCTCGCAGTTAATTTTCATCTATTTCTGCACATTTTCTCATAGTAATTCTGTAAAAAATAATTGTTTCACACTACTCACAGTTGTCTTTTGAAGCGGCAACCTCATCAATACTTGAATACATCCTCTCGTAGTAACTAGTATAAACACCAGATACGATATTCTTTATCCACTCTGTATTATTCAAGTACCACTCAATGGTCTCATTCATGCCCTGCTCAAAAGTATATTTAGGTTGCCATCCCAACTGAGCAGTAATCTTGGTATTATCGATCGCATATCTTCTGTCATGTCCCGGTCTATCTTTCACATAGCTGATCAAATCCTCGGATTTACCTAATTCAGCGATGATTAGTTTAACAATCTCAATATTGGCTTTTTCATTATTGCCGCCGATATTGTAGATTTCTCCCACCGCTCCTTTATTTAAAACCGTGTCGATTGCCTCGCAATGGTCTTTTACATGCAGCCAGTCTCTGATCTGCATTCCGTCTCCATATACAGGCAGTTTCTTTCCCTGCAGACAGTTATTGATCATCAATGGGATCAGCTTTTCAGGAAATTGATAAGGACCATAATTATTACTGCAGCGGGTTATGTTGACCGGCATTCCATATGTCATGTGATATGCCCTGACGACCATATCCGCCGATGCTTTGGATGCTGAATAAGGGCTGTTCGGTCGCAAAGGTGTGGTTTCAGTAAATTTACCTGTTGCTCCCAATGCTCCATACACTTCATCAGTTGACACCTGAAGAAACTTCACGCCTGGTTTAAATTCCTTACAGTATTTATCATCCGGATTGATCTTCCAGTATTCTTTGGCTGAATCCAGGAGTACCTGAGTGCCAATAACATTGGTAGTTAAAAATACTTCCGGTTCGACGATACTTCTATCCACATGACTTTCCGCTGCAAAATTTACTACAGCATCGATATCATAGGAAGAAAAGACTTCTGACACCTTTGCTCTGTCTCTTATATCCGCTTTCACAAATATGTAATTCGGATATTCGACTACATCTTTCAGATTCTCCAGATTACCTGCATAGGTCAGTGCATCTACATTAATGATTTTGTAATCAGGATGCTTATCCAGCATCATTCTCACAAAATTACTGCCAATGAACCCGGCCCCACCGGTTACAAGAACATTTTTCATATTATCAAAATCCTCTCCAGTTCCCATGCAAACTACTGTTCATTTGCTAAAGATAAAATATACTGCCCGTAATCAGTCATTTTCAAACTCTCGCCTAGTGCTTTAAATTGTTCAGTAGTAATAAATCCTCTGCGCCAGGCTATCTCTTCTAAACAAGCGATGTAAAAACCTTGCCTTGACTGAACCGCTTCTACATATTCAGCCGCCTTAAGCATTCCCTCGGGTGTACCGGTATCGAGCCAGGCCATGCCACGTCCCAGCAGGATTACATTCAGTTCACCCTGCTCCAAATAGGCATTATTGACAGCCGTAATCTCAATTTCACCGCGTGCAGATGGTTTGACATTTTTCGCAATCCCCACCACTTGATTATCATAAAAATATAGTCCAGGTACAGCATAGTTAGATTTCGGGTTCTGGGGTTTTTCTTCGATAGAAACGACTTTATGGCTCTGGTCGAATTCCACCACACCAAAGGATCGTGCATCCTTTACAGGATATCCGAAAATCACCGCACCCTTTTCCAAGGCTTTGGCACGATTCAATACCCTGGTAAGATCCTGCCCATAGAAAACGTTGTCGCCCAATATTAAGCAGACACTGTCATCACCGATAAATTCTTCACCCAGGATAAATGCATCGGCAAGTCCCCGGGGGGTTTCCTGTACCTTATATGTAAATTCCAGTCCAAGCCTGGAACCATCTCCCAATAACCGCTCATAAACCGGCGTGTCTTCCGGTGTTGATATAATGAGTATCTCTTTGATACCTGCCAATATGAGAACTGATAAAGGATAATAGATCAGAGGCTTATCGTATATCGGTAACAGTTGTTTTGATACAGCTTGTGTCATCGGGTATAGGCGGGTGCCCTTACCCCCAGCTAAAATAATACCTTTCATCTTGTTCCTCCCCTACTTAACTACCTAGTTCTTCAAGTCAAAATAATATCGCAAATCCTATCAACATCTTCTATAGCCAAATCAGCGTAAAGCGGCAATGTAAGAACTCTATCCGCTACGTATTTTGCAACCGGTGTCTTTTCCACATCAAATCTGCCCTTGTAACACTCAAAACTGTTTGTAAGCGGATAAAAATATTTCCTGGCGTAGATATTTTCGGCTTTCAGTTTTTCAAATACCTCGTCCCGGCTCATCTTATATCCATCAAAGACTACGGGGAAGTAAGCATAGTTGCTTTTCACCCCTGTCTGGG
>JAAYCK010000074.1 GCA_012729835.1 Syntrophomonadaceae bacterium | reverse complement strand
TGAACTGCTGGCGGATAATGCAGTAAGGGCGTTGGTTCCTGATAAAAAGGCGGTTTTGCTGGCCAATCACGGCATAATAGCATTGGGGCAGAGTATGGATGAAGCTCTAAAAATCGCCCAGGTAGCGGAAAGGACCGCCATGATCACAATTTATGCCAGAATCATGGGTCCGCCGCATGCCTTGCAGGATAAAGATATTGCCTATCTTAACAGTCTGTATAAAAACTACGGCCAGAAGAAATAGAGGGGGATTGTCATGAGCATATTACTGGAGAACATCAGTATTATACCGATGACCGGTTCGGCTGATTTCCTGGAGAAGGGTTACATAATCATTGAAGGGCAGAGTATAAAAGAGGTCGGGAGCGGGCTGGCTCCGGTCGGTAACCACGAACTCATTATCGATGGTACTAACCGGGCAGTTTTGCCAGGCTTCATTAATGCCCACACTCATGCCGCCATGACCTTCCTGCGCAGTTATGCTGATGACATGCCCTTGATGGAGTGGCTGGAGACTAAAGTATGGCCGCTGGAAGACAAGCTCACCGGTGAAGATGTCTACTGGGGGACCATGTTGGCAATAACCGAGATGATAAAATCGGGCACTACTTGTTTTGCTGATATGTACTTTTTCATGGATGAGGCAGCCCAGGCCTGCGAAAAGTCTGGCATCCGGGCGGTATTGTCACGAGGTATGGTAGGGGTAGGTCCTTCAGCAGATCTGGCCCTGAGTGAGAGCCGAGAACTGGTAGGCAAATGGCACCGCGGTGCTAATAACCGTATAACAATGATGCTGGGCCCTCATGCTCCCTATACCTGTCCTCCCGATTATCTGCGCAAGGTTATTGACCTGGCTGCGGAACTGGGTATGGCATTGCATATACACGTCGCCGAAACTGCCGGCGAAAGGGAAGATATGATCAAGACCTACGGGAAAAGCCCCGTTAAGCATCTGGAATCTTGCGGCCTGTTTGAACGTGCAGTTCTAGCTGCTCATTGTGTACATGTCGATGAAGATGATATCGCCATCCTCAAGAAATATCAGGTGGGGGTGGCCCACAATCCTGAGAGCAACATGAAGCTGGCCAGCGGTATTGCACCAGTTCCCGCGATGTTGGCGGCTGGCATCCCCGTTGCCCTTGGTACCGACGGAGCTTCCAGCAATAATAATCTGGATATGCTGGCGGAGCTGAGGACTGCTGCTTTTCTGCATAAGGTTAACACTATGGACCCCACCGTATTGCCGGCCTATCAGGCACTGGAGATGGCCACCCGCAACGGTGCGATTGCCCTGGGACTTAAACAGGAGACCGGTCAATTGAAAGCAGGAATGAAAGCGGACATGATAATAATGAATCTGGAAGCGCCCCATATGATACCGCGCTATGATATCGTAGCCAACATTGTGTACAGTGGACAGGCCAGTGATGTGGAGACGGTGATCATCGATGGGCGGGTGATTATGCAGGACCGGGAGATTATAGCCTTTGACGAAGCGGAAGTCCTGGAGCAGGCCAAGCGCTGTGCTGCCGGTTTAGTCAGTAGGTAACAAACTGATATATAAGGGTGGAGGGTTCATATGCAATTCCCTCCACCCTTTTTTATTGCTATTGCCTTACCTTAATAGAAAGCATATGCACCAATGCAGCAGCGGCTTCACTCCGGGTAACTTGGTGCCCGGCATCAAAGTTCTTGCCGTCGGCCCGGATGATACCCAGCCCCCAGTTGATAGCAGCGGTAGCGTAGGTCTGGGGGGACATGGTTTTTGCATCGTGATAAGGCACCTGATAGATATCTTTTATATCCAGCAGATACTCGATCTTGAGATACCTCAGCAATAAGCCGGCCAGCTGCTCGCGGGTGACCGAACCGTCGAGCTGAGGAGTGCCAGTTATCCAACCTTCCTGCTTGCATCGATTAATCAGTTCCTCGTCCTTCAGCGGTGAGCCATAGACTCCCGCTCTGGCATTGAGCATGGCGGTTAGCAGTGATCGCAGGGTGATCTTCTCTTCCGGATGGAAACTGTCGCCGTATTCTCCCATAATGCCAGCCTGTCCCAGTAGGCTAATTTCTTGTTCGGCATAATGGTCCTTAATATCATTAAAATATAGCGCGCGGGGCTGGGAGGTCAGTTTATTGCCTTCCCAGTTAAGCTTCGCTCCGCTTTTGGCATCAAGCATGTAAAAGCCATCTTTTTCTTCAGGCAGGTAAACGAGATGGGCCACCGATTTGTCGGAGCCATTGTTTGTATAGGCATACCTAAGCTTTAAGGGAGCGGCCTCAAGGAAAATACTATTGGCCTTATCCCTGGCGATTAGTCCCTGCGCCGGAGGGAACTTGGCCTTGGACCAGGCTAAGTTATAGCTAATGATTTCACTGTTTGCATTAACGGTCACGTTAACACTATTATTGAAATAGGGAACGGCGTTTACCATTCGATAATAGGTGAACGACCAGTTTAAAGGTCCATTCCATGCATCATTGCTGTTATCATCCAGTCTTAGTTCCGGCCAGCGCTGGGCCTGTAATCTCTTGATGAAATCCTCGGCCAGTTTCCGGGCCTCATCCTTGGAGATAGTCTTATTCACGTCAGACGGTTCTTCATTGTTCAGGTTGAAGGAGATCAATTCGCCGTTTTGCGCATCCACTTGCGCCCAAATGTAACCATTTGATGACTTTGACTGGGTCTGCTTCTGCCAGTTCAGGTTCCAGTAGCTGGTGCCATCATCCATATTTTGCTTCCCCAGATTAGACGATTGCAGGGTATAGCCTTCCGGTAGTTTGATCCATTTCAGGGCAGCCTGTACAGCCTGTTCCTGATTCAACAGCTTAAGTGAGCTATCTATCTCAGTCTGTTCAGCCGGGGTTAGCACCGCAACAGCAGCACTGCCGCTCATGGCCCATTTTTGGTTTTTTGCCAGTTCCAGGGCAGAACCATAAGGGAGCGGCTGAATAAAAGGCTTACCGGTGACAGCATCAATAGCGCCACCGGATGGATGGTGCAACGCATATACCAAACGTGGTTGCCGCGAATTTGCAGTAGAGCTATCCATCAGTGGCCGGATCCTCTGGGGAACGAAATATTGCAGGGTCAGCATATTCTCATTAGAGAAAACTCGGGCGGCCTGGTCAATGCTGATGATTCCTGCGGATTCCGGCAGTTTGATATTGTGCCAGTTGAGGTTATAAGAGACAGGGTCTCCGGTTTGCATATCGATTTCAATAGTTGCCTGGTTTCCATCGACAGGAATGCCTTGATGGAAGCGATCCCATTTCATGGTATAACGCTGCTGGCCGTAATTGTTAATAGGAACCATCATATAATCTTCATTGGCTTGCAGGGAAGATGCTTTATCCGGGAGTAGGCGATTGATTAGTCTTTGGCCGATCTGACGGGCTTGCGTGAGAGTCACCGTGGGAACCCTACTGACTGGCCCGGGCTGGTTATCCCAACGGTTCATGGAGACTATTTCACCGGTTGTTACGTCAACTGTTGCGGTAAAGTTGCCCTGGGTGTTATCTTTGCTACTCCATTGTAAACGCCAGACCTGCGTTTGGTTGTAGGCCTCATAGCCCGAATCAAATTCCGTAAGCATGGCTGGAACAGTAAAGTTCTTCTTGACGATCACAATAGCCTGTTTCAGGGAAACAGCACCAGGAACGACGTTCTGGACACTGGCAGGAACGACCTGATGCACTTCGATTTTGCTGGGCACTCCCATTGGCATAGCCAGGTCAGCTTCTTCGCCGAAGGCTTTAACTGGTGCCAAGAGGGTCAGCGCCAGAGCCAATGAAATCATAGGGTATATTCGTGTTTTCAATTTGATCACTCCTTATAGATGTTTCCGGACATATCGTCCGGACTGCTGATAGTGCCGGGTAGTTGAGATCATCAGGGGATACAGTGACGTTCACTTATTACAGCAAGTTATATGTAACCGAGAGTCTGATTACATAGCATTACGTAACTTGATCAGATCACCTTTCACTATATATAAATCTGATGCGAAGATGCTGAATGAAATCATACTTTATTTCATGCCGCACATGGAGGAATACTCGAGAAAAGCATAAGTGCAGATAACAAAGGGCTGGGTTTTAAATCCAGCCTATTTTGTCGCATTAAAATATAACAGCTTCACCAGGCAGAGGAGAAGCGTCACCGTGCCCCTCCAACCTTAATACAAATTGGCGGGGGTAACCCGCCACCATTAAACCAAGGCGAGAAGTAGAGCGCCTTTATTCGTCATGGTTGGTATAACCTTTTTCCTGTGCCAACATATCAAGATAAATAGTCTCCACATTGGCTATATAGAGATCAGTAGAAGGAGCCCCATCCCGCTCATCATAGGTCTTTAAATAACCTTTGCATTTTTCGCAAACATAGACCTTAAAAGGGCTCTTATCGTTTTCAATAGTGATGAAACCAATGTCACCTGGGCGGTCATGACCGCAGTAGGGGCAAAAGATATAGCGTATCCACCATTCGCTGAAACAGCGGTCACAAAACATCAAGCGGTGGCCTTCATCGAAGGTTAAACGGCAGAAGTGTGATTTTGCTCCACAGACCGGGCAATTGGCCGGAAAGTCCCAGGGCAGACTATCGGCATTGGGTAGTTCCTCCTCATACGGCAGGGCAAAGATTCTCAGATAGGGCCGCAAAGCATGATCAATAGTAAAGAACAGTAGTTCATTGGTTACGCCAGTCTGTTCGGCCAGGCCCTCAAAGTATACATCATTACCCCGGGTAAAGGCGGCAGCGATCTCTTGAAAATCGAAGGTTTCTGCCTGTTTTAGCAGTCTGGCAATCTCTGCACTGACAGCGGGACGGGCGTTCTGAAGCCAGGCCAGAAAGCGCATATAGGTGTCCCGCAGACTCCCGGCATCTATGCCGGGATTGACCTGCTGCAGCAGTGCGCGTTTGTTTCCATCCAGAGCTTTTCCGATATCCTGGCGGGGCGGCTGATAGACCTGTTTTAGTTTTATCAACTCTTGATTTTGCCAGTTTTCCAAATCACGAAAGAAATCTACATATCCCTCGGGTAATACTACTGGCGGCGGCTGATTGGTCAAATATATCACTCCTCAGTTTTGTGTAGGGGCGGATTCCATATCCGCCCATTGATCTCGATATATTGGCGGATATAGAATCCGCCCCTACATCTGAAGATAACCTGTATAGACATCCTGGTCAATCATAAAATAAAAGGGGGGGGAATAAATCCCCCCTTGATTATGATGTGATTTCTACGATGGCTTATTCAGCATCTTTTGTTTTGTCGCCATAGGTCTCTTCATACCAGATAGCATGGTGGTGCTGAGCCCAGTCTTTACGCACAGTGCCTTTCCACATGCCCCAGAAGGATTCACCCGAACCGGGGTGGAAGGAACCCAGATAACCGTGCATACATACCATTAAGGTAGCAAAGATCATAGCCAGATCGTGGATCGGATAAGAGATCCTGACCAGTCCGGCCGGGAAGATCATGGGGAACCACATGATATAGCCAGAGAGCATCAGCAAGATAACACAGGTCGGGGTCACGATGGAGTTGCCCTTTTCACCGCCATTGAATCTGGTCTGCGGCGGTACTTTGACCGGAAATCCCAGGAACTCCAGCGGGAAGACCATAATGAATTTGATATCATTGATTCCAAAGCGCAGGATGTCTTTTATCCAGTTGATGATGCCCTTGAAATCAAATACAACAAATATGCCGATGAACAGTGTCATAAAGACCGCAGCAACGCGGTGTACCATGTTAGCGCCATTAAAGCCGCCGAAAATCGGGGCCATCCAGTCCATGCCGTCCATAAAGAGCAAGAGACCGGTCAACAGGCACAGTATGAAGGTCACAGTATGGCCCCAGTGAGTCATACGGGACACGAAATTAAAGCGCTCTACTCGGGGCAGGTCTTCACGATATTCAGGAATAAACTGCATTATTCATGCCCCCCTTCTACTGGATGGTCATGTCCATGCTCGCCCTGTTTGTTGGCCAGCAGGCGTGTGGTTACGAAACTCATGGCAGAGCCAGCCAGGGCCAGCGGGATCAGCCAGCCAAAATAAGGCTGTACCCAGTTCTGCCAGAAGCCAATGGTTGCGGATGGCTGGGGATTGACTGGCAGATCGAATTTGTCCGGAGTGTCGGTCAGAACAAAGATATTGTTCAGTCCGCCCAGTTCCAGTTTGCCGTAGATGGTTGCCCGGGGGAAACCATTCTTACGCAGGTACTTGACCCGTGCTTCGGCCTGCTGGAGCAGTTCATTGCGATCACCAAAGGTCAGAGCGCCACTGGGGCAGGTGCGGGCGCAGGCCGGAGTCAAACCTTCCTCAACCCGATCGGCACACAGGGTGCACTTACTGATCTTGTCTTCACGTTTCCGATATTTCGGTATCTCAAAGGGGCAGGCATAGGTGCAATACTGGCAGCCTATGCATTTTTCCGGATCATGGATAGTGGCTCCGGAAGGACTCTTCATATAGGCGCCCTGCGGGCAGGCCTTGACACATTCAGCATCCAGGCAGTGCATACAGCTACGCTTGATGAAGTTCCAATGCACACCGGTCACCGGATCTTCACTCTCGAAGAACTTGATGATGGTGAAGGTGTCACCATTGGTGTCTTCATGAGTCTGGTAACTGCCGGTAAACGGCTCGATAACTGCCGGAAGCTGGTTCCAGTCCTTACAGGCAACCTGGCAGCCACGGCATGCGGTACATCTGCTTACATCGTACAAATTAGCCTTGTTTGCCATGTTTAAGCCCTCCTTATATCGCACAGCCATGCTTTGTACTCGGGACACATGGCATTGGCGTCACCAATGTGCGGGGTTAAACGGTTGGCCGGGTCGCCAGTGGCATAACCCTTGAAACCGTATTGCCACAGCATTCCGATTTCATGCACGGTCTTGCCGTTGACATTAAAGGGCTTGAAGCGTTTGGTAACACAGGCCAGGGCCTTGATGTCACCGCGCATGGTAGATACGATCACTTCGCCGCCGTTCTTGATCTTCTTTTCTTTGGCCAGTTCTTCGCTGATTTCAACGATCATATTGGGCATCAGTTCGGCCAGCCAGGGCAGGTTACGGGTGAGTGCCCCGGTCTGCCAGTGCTCAACCACCCGGTAGGTAGTGCCGATGATCGGATATTTGTCACTGGTACCCTGCTCATCGGGTGCCCAGACCTTGGCGGCCGGATTAAGGGCTATCTTGTTGATTATTGGTGCAGTCGGGCTCTCCCAGGGCTCGTAATGCTCAGGGAAGGGGCCGTCCTTCATCAGAGTCTTGGTGGCAAACAGTCCGCCCTTGCCATCTGCTCTCATAATAAACGGGCTGGTGAAAGCCGGTTTATCCGGACTGGTTGGTTTCAGGAAATCTGGTACGTCATCGCCGACCCAGCTGCCCAACAGTTCAGGTTTTGTGGGATCGGACAGTGCCAGGGGATCCCAGCGAACCAGCTGGCGCTCAGCATCGCCCGGCCACGGTGTAACGCCGTCGGGTTGTACGGAGCAGCGATTGTAAACGATACGACGGTTCATGGGCCAGCACCAGGCCCAGTTGGAGAACAGTCCCAAACCGGTTTTGGAGTTGTCTTTGTTGTCGCGTTTTTGCGGTTTATACTGCACCGTGCCATCGGGCAGGGTGGTCATAGCTCCGCAATATACCCAGCAACCACAGGCAGTGGCGCCATCGTCGGTCAACTTAGCAAAGCCTTCCACCGGGGCTTTGGTCTTGGTATCATAACCGCACAGCTCCAGCGCGACCTTCATAATATCCGGCTCAGGTCCATGTTTGCTCTCGTAGTCCCAAGTCAGGTTGACAATGGGCTCATCTTCGATGCGTTTGCTGCCGGCATAGGCCTTTTTGATGGCTTTGCCCAAATCGTAGATGATGTCCAGATCTGGCTTGGATTCGCCGACCGGGTCGGCACCCTTCCAGCGGTATTGCACCCAACGGCCGGTTTGAGCAGCGGTACCTTCCTTCTCATATACGGCAGCAGCCGGCAGGAAGAATACCTCGGTCTGGATGTCGGCCGGGGTCTTTTCAGCTACCTTTTCATTCTTGACCGGTCTTTCCCAGGCCTGATAGGTCCAGAATTCGGCGGTCTCATTCAGCCACAGATCGCAGGATACCATCCATTTCAGGTTGCACATGGCTTCTTGTTCCTTGTTGGCATTGGGTCCGCCGACTACCGGGTTGGAACCACTTACGAACAGGCCATCGATCTCGCCCTTGTGCATGGCTTCGAAGATAGCGATATGCGAGTAGTTCTTTTTCTCATCCCGCTTGGGAAGATAATCATAAGCAAAGTTGTTTTCGGGTTTTGCGGCTTCGCCCCACCATGCTTTCAACATGCTTACCACCCACTTGGAGGTATTAATCTTGAAGCCGGAATTGGGGAAGCCTTCCTTGACCGCAGCTCTCAGTTCTTCCAGATTGGTAACCGGAAGTTTGGCTGCGCCAGGTGTGACTGCCTTCAGAAAAGATATCAAATCCTTGTTGGCGGTGGTGTTCATTGGTGAATCGATATATCCGGGTATGATATGGAACAAGAGTGCCATATCAGTTGCGCCTTGTACGTTGTTTTCACCGCGCATAGCGTTAATGCCGCCGCCCGGACGACCCATATTGCCCAGCAGCAGCTGAACAATGGAGAAGGCGCGAATATTCTGGGCACCTACGGTATGCTGGGTAATACCCATTGCGTAGATTATGCATCCGGTTTTATCCGGTTTGCCGGTGGCACAGAAGGTATCCAAAACCTCCAGATACTTGTCCTTGGGAGTTCCGGTAATACTGCAGACGGTATCGATGTCATAGCGGGAATAGTGCTTCTTCATCAGCTGGAATACGCAGCGGGGATCCTGCAGGGTCGGATCGGTCAGGGCCATGCCCTGGTCGTCCTTCTTGTAATCCCAGGTAGCTGTATCATATTTCCTGGTAGCAGGATCATAGCCGGTGAAGAGGCCATCCTTAAAACCATATTTATCATCGATCAGGAAAGCTGCATTAGTGTAGTTGACCACGTAATCCTTATGATAAAGTTCATTATCCAGGATATACTTGACCATTCCACCCAGGAAGGCGATATCAGTACCAGAGCGTAACGGGGCATACAAATCCGCCCGAGCTGAGGTCCTGGTAAACCGGGGGTCTACATGGATCAGCTTGGCTCCGCGATTTTCCTTGGCCTTGAACAGCCATTTCATAGAAATAGGATGATTCTCAGCTACGTTACTGCCCATGATCAGGGCGCAGTCAGTATTTTTCATGTCAACGATATGGTTGGTCATAACTCCACGACCAAATGAAGGTGACAAACCTGCCACCGTCGAGGAGTGTCAGATACGGGCCTGGGTTTCCAGATATACGACACCCAGGGAACGCATCAATTTACTTAAGAGATAAGCTTCTTCATTATCAAGACCAGATCCGCCTACATGAGCTATCCGCTCATTACGATTGACAATAACCTCATTGCCGTCAGCATTCTTTTCCTTGTGAATAAAGCTTTTGTCACGGGTTTCTTTAACTCTCTTTGCGATGGTTTCTACCATCCAATCCCAATCTTTTTCTTCCCACTTGTCGCTGCCAGGAGCTCTATACATCGGCTTCTGTACACGCTTAGGGTTAATCTCTTGTTCTCCCGTTGCTTCGTTGTAAATCTCCCGGAGGTTGAACATGGCCGCACCTTTAGCACAGGCTCCACCCTGATTGATAGGGTTGTCCGGGTCGCCATGTACGCTGAGCAACTTGACGAACTTGCCGGCAGAATCCTTTTCAGAATATACTACCAGGCCGCATCCGGATGCACAGTACGGACAAACCGTCGGTGTGGGAGTAACGTTTTTGATACGCAACTCCTTGATACCAGCCGCTGTCGCCTGCATATTGAAACCCAGATCCAGAACGGCAAAGCTGGCAGCGGTTGCTCCGGTTACCTTCAGGAATTCTCTACGGGTAACCTTCATAACCTTAACACTCTCCTTTCCCCAATCTATTAAGTTGTCCCTCGACTAATCCTCTTTGCATTATAGCACCTGAGAACGTATTTTCGACAAGCCAATAATTGTATTTGCCGCTCTAAAATAGTAGATAAAATGACAATTATAGCTTATGAAAACTGCCAGGTACCTTTTATCCCTCCCCTCAGGCTTATATCTGGCATGAACTTATACCTTGCGAAGCCATAACTCACTTATGTTTCGACAAATAATAGGAAAAATCCTTTTGTTTGTCCAGGTCATTTGATATATAAACAAAAAGAATGTTTTTATAACCAAAAATTATATGGTATTTTCTGATATTATCTGACCGGATAATTCAAGCGAGTAACCTCCAAAAGCTTTGGCACGTTCTTGAAAGGCCTCGCTGCTTATGGCGGAAAGCAGGATATCTATATTTTTTTCACCCATAACATCGGGCAGGATAGCCAAATCGTAGCGTTCTTCTGCCAGGGGTATGAAATCAAGATCCAGGGCCTGGGCGGCTGCAAATATGCCCAGAGCGGCATCAGCCGCATTATTTTTTACAGCAGCGGCAACAGCCAGGTGGGTATATTCCTCGCGGGTATAGCCGTTGATAGTTTCCGGCTTAATATGGCTGTTACTCAAAAGAAAATCAAACAACACCCTGGTTCCGGCTCCGGCCTGCCGGTTGATATATCGAATTGCCGGTTGCTGTAGGTCGAAAAGGGTAGTGATCTCCAGTGGGTTGCCCGAGGAAACGATCAGCCCCTGCTGACGCTTGACCAGGTTGACCAGCAGCCAATTGCGGTCGCCGAGATATCGATTCAGGTAGCTTATGTTGTATTCACCGGTTTCCTGATCCAGCAAATGGATGCCGGCGAAATGTGTATCTCCCCGGCGCAGGGCCATGATTCCGCCCATGCTCCCAACATTGGCCGATACCAGGCGCAGATCCTGCTTTTGCAGTATATCCGCAAGAAAATCCAAGCAGATATCGTGGCTTCCGATACTTATGATGGTCCGGTCGATGACCTTTCGGGGACGGCGAAGTTCGACCCGGCACTTTTCTCCGGTTTGTAATCCCTCATTACCTCGCGGGATAACTAACACTCCATCAGCCTTCACCAGGCTGGTGCTGATGCCGGCACCACGGTTAAGCGGATGGGCTGTATAACCATCTTTTATCGGTGCGATATTTACATATACAAATTCGTCTACTCCGCCTGAGGAGGCCAGTTTTCGAGACATACTGCAGATCAAAGATTCGGTCTCCGGTGGCTCCAGGCCCTGCTTACGGTAAATGATTGGCCGGGCAAAGAGATTAAATATTAACTGGGCTGAAATTGGATAGCCAGGGACGCCAATGACTGGTTTATTATCAATGATACCCAGTATAGCTGGTTTGCCCGGGCGGGTCGCGATGCCGTGCACCAGAACCTCACCGAATTCGGCAACAATACTGGAACTGTAATCCTCACGACCGGCAGAAGAACCGGAACAAATTACGATCATATCAGCTTGATCCTTCACTTCTGCCACTGCCTGACGCAGCAGATCGACATCGTCGATGACAATATCGTGACGGAAGGGAATGGCTCCCCACTGGCGGCATAGTCCTGCCAGCATGGAACTATTGGATTCCACTATCTCTCCTGGTTCCATATCATTAGAAGCCTGTTCTCTAAGCTCAGTGCCAGTAGGAATGATGGCTACTCGTGGCGCCTTGATTACATCGACGTATTCCAGGGCCGCTGTAATAAAGGAAGCGATTTCATATGGTCCAATCGGTACCAGACTGGTTATCAGGAGATCTCGGGCGACCAGATCCTCGCCTACAGAACGTACATGTTGCCATGGAACTGCTGGCTTTATCAATTGAGCCTTCCCGTCAATGAAATTTACCTCCTCGATCATCACCACGGCATCGAAGCGGGAAGGGACCCAGTCTCCGGTATCAACTTCCAGGTATTCTTCAGGATCCAGGTTGATCGGGTGCAGTTCATTGGCGTTAGCAGTTGCCTCCGCTTTTACGGCTATGCCATCCATAGCTGAGGCTACATAATGCGGCGATGAGCGGTGGGAATACACAGGCTGACTGGTTACTCGTCCCAGGGTTTCTCGCACCGGGATCCTTTCGCCTGCGAGGTTAAAATATCCGCATGCTTCCAGGGCATCGGTGAAAATCCGGATGGCTTCTTCCAGTGGACGGTTTTCAATATATATATTACGCTGCATTTTTATCATCACCCCATAGTCTGTTTAGTATATTCTAGCTTAAGGCAAGTAAAAAGCAAAATCGTAATAATTATAAGCGTTCAATGGTGAGTACTTTTAGGTGTATTAGGGTCGAGTAGATTTGACCGCAGGCTTTCTTCCGTTATAATTTAGACATATTGTTATGAAGGGTTGAAGCTTTTATGAATGAATTTTTGCAGGTCGTTACCTTTGGTGAGGCTCTGCAACTGCTCAGGGATAATTTCCCGTTACGGCGGTCGGTTTATATGCCCCTGGCCGAAGCTGTAGGAGCGGTAGTGGCGTCAGACATAATAAGTCCTGAGGCATTGCCCGCTTTTGACCGCAGTACAGTCGATGGATATGCTGTAAATGCGGCTGATACTTACGGTTCCAGTGAATCACTGCCGGCGTTTATGGCTTATGCTGGAGAGATCGCAATGGGCTGCGAGGCAGGTATTGTTTTAACACCTGGCCAGTGTGCCTGGATTCCAACTGGCGGTATGCTTCCGGGGGGAGCCAACGCTGCGGTCATGGTGGAATATACAGAGAAATTAGCTGACGACACCGTTCTGATCTATCGCCCGGTGGGACCCTGGGAGAATATTATGCAAACAGGGGAAGATGTAGCCGGCAATCAGCTGATCTTTTCGACTGGGCACAGACTGCGGCCGCAGGATATAGGATTGTTAGCTTCACTGGGAATCCAGGAGGTTAAAGTATACGACACATTCGAGGTCGGGGTTATTTCTACTGGCAATGAAATCATACCAGTTGCCGAACAGCCCTCTATTGGTCAGGTCAGAGACGTCAATTCTTTGGCTCTGGCTGCAGCACTTAAGCTATGTGGTGCCCGGGTTAACAATTATCCGATCATCCCTGATGATTTTGACCGACTGCAGCAAGCGGTCGATCAAGCATTGTCCGAAAATGATGTGCTCTTACTCTCGGGAGGCAGCTCGGTAGGAATAAAGGATATGACTCTGGATGTCCTCTTGAAATATCCGGAAGCCAGTTTGTTGTTTCATGGTCTGGCCGTAAAACCGGGTAAGCCTACTCTGGGGGTCAGGATAGGGAAGAAGCTAGCGATTGGACTGCCTGGTCATCCGGTATCCGCCTTGATGATGTTTCATATTACATGTGCTCCCTTGCTGCGGTCTGAACCATCTTTTTGGCGGGAGGGCAAATTGGACATCAATTTGGCTTCCCAGCCGGGACGGGATGATTTCATCCCGGTTCAATTAAAGGAAGCAGCAGGGGGGGGCTTAATGGTGCACCCCCTGCTGGGCAAGTCGGGTCTTATGTCAATTCTGGCACTGGCGGACGGCTATGTCCACATAGGCTATCAGCAACAGGGACTGAAGGCTGGAGAACAGGTTAAGGTAGTTTTATTTTAAGAGTTCCAATAATTCATCGCGCAGACGGCTTCTAAACCTTTCGATGGATTCCAGATCCATGGCCGGGGTATAGTAGGTCTCCAGTTCATCGTGGTAATCCTTGGCAGTCTTTATGTTGGCGATGGCATCGTTGATTCCAGCATCAAAGCGCTGGCGTGCGGCAGCTATAAAAGGTAAATTCTCCTCAAGGACCTCGGCCGGTATTAATGGATCAAAATCAAGCATTCGCTTGATTCGTAGCCCTGAGACGGCAGCTTCATAATTGGAGGGGTAGCTAGTGAAGTCGATCAATACAGCTTTACTATCGGGTAATATAATAATATCTACATCTGCAGGATCCAATGCATTATGATAAACCTCAGCGCGTATAGCGCGGATTTTTATGAGGTCCAGGATATGTGAGAAGAGATGGGATTTGCCGCTGCCTGGACTGCCTTTTACAGCGAAAACCAAAGCGTCCGGAGCAAGCAGGCTGTCAGCATGGTTTACCAGGCCTAGGGGAGTGATGGCTGCGGCAAACAAATGTCGTGCAGGACCTGAGTAGCTGTTCGCTCCGGCCAGGAAATCAGCAGCTAGGGCCAAAACATTTCTGCTTACTGCCTCGGTGTTGATAACTTCATCATAATAAGAAGCCCACTCATCCATGGCCAGACGGCTTTCCTTGAGGCGGTTGTATGCACGATAAAAACAGCGGCTGACTCTAGCGGTAAGATTTACGATGTTATCACGATTCTGCTCAATAAGAGGACGGTTCCAGTACTCGCCCAAGTTGATTATTTCGTCCACGGCACCTGGGTATAGAGGATCTACGACATGCGGTGCAGTTCCATCGAGAACGCAGTACTCCCCAGCCCCTAAGACTACCCCGTCCAATGAATTGTTGTCGGATGAGCACCAGTGGTATTCCACATCGATACCAGCCTCAGAGCAGTCTTCCCCTAGTCGTTTCATGAGCGTTGATTTTCCAACACCGGGGCCGCCCTTCAATATATACTTGCGCTTTACTGATGGAGATACCATATGATCATAGAAGGAATAGAATCCATGACAGGTATTTCCTCCGGGGAATACATGACGAATATTAGCCACCTGTTCACACTCCTAATGTTTTTGTATATATATGTGTATACAGGGAGCTTTTCCACAGGTTAATTATGGTAAAAACAAAACCGCTGGGAGAAACCAGCGGTTTTGTTGTGAAATGTCCTACCAGCAGCCCGGGTGAATCCTGTGAGAATAGTAGCCAGCTACTCTCGGTGCTACTGGTTATGATTACGCTCTGTTTAAAAATTGAATACCCGAAAAAGAAGTTAGGAAAAGGGCAATTTTTGGTTGCACCATTCAAAAGCCAGTACTGCTGGCGGACAACTCCACAAATCTTATTGCTTAAGCCTTGAGGTTCTTGTCCGCAGCAGGAGCATCCTTCTTCAGGTAGGTATACCAGTAGAAGCTGCCCACAAAGACAGCGCCGCCCACGATATTGCCCAGGGTTACCGGTACCAGGTTGTTCACCAGGAAGGTCTTCCAGGTAAAGACTTTGGCAACACTAGCCTTGAATGCGGCTACCGCTGCTACTGCGTCGGGAGGCAGAGTGCCGCCGGCCGCCAGCAGGGCAGTCTGGTCTGGA
>JAAYCK010000186.1 GCA_012729835.1 Syntrophomonadaceae bacterium | reverse complement strand
GCAGCGCCGACGCCGCCTACATCGCCGAGTCTCTCGCGGAATTGTCGAGAGCACGAAGGGGGGAATGAATGATTGGCAATTATGTGACAGTGCCCAATATTTCAAGCAAAGAGATCATTTCAAGACTGCAGAATATTTGTAGGGAACACACATTCAAGCAGTCGCTTGACGGTGAATCACTCGTTGACGCAGTTTTGGAGGAATACAATGACGAGATACCGGGCCTCGTCTTCCATGCATTGCTTGAAGACTTGGCAGAATCACGCAGAATCGTTATCGAAACAGAGATGCTGCAAAAGGGCTGCAGCTTCAACGAACTTGCAGCCGTGATAAACGGCATTATCAGTCGTGCGAATGAACAACACATACGCATATCGCCACGCCTGCTCGCCGCATATTTACACCATGTATTTGACGCAGACGAAGACACACTCCTGGAGTCAATGGGCGGAACCGTTCACGAGTTTTTCGCCGTCTATACAAAAGATGCTGTTCTTTCCCTATCCGATACGCCTTCTTCTATTGGCAAGGCACTGGAATCCTTCATGGACCTCCTGTGTCTTGAAATGGACGATAACGACATCGACAAACTGAACATGATGGCATTGATGAGCGAAGTATTCGCCTTCCTCGATGCAAAGGCTGCCGCCCGCCGCCCCAATGACTCATTGGTCCGCTTTGGCAGCAACTGGTCCTGTACCTTACGAAACACAAGCCGCACCCTGCTTGGCTCAGGCGGCAGCTATCCCAAGCCCTACCCCATGAAACACATCCTTGGCCAGAGCGGCCTCATCATCCCCCGCCCGAAACACTTCACCGGCTTCTGCGTCATCGCCATAACATCCTCCCCAAACAACCTTCACTGTAGCTATGCCACACTCAACGACCTTATCGATGGCGGTTGGGCAGTGGATTAAGGGGGGGAAGAACATTTTCTGTTGATACCCCGATAGGAATAGCCCAAATACAGAATTCGGGTGTACAATCGAGGCAAATATAAGCTCATCATACAGGACAGGCCGATGGATGTACCCTTTTTTGATCACCCCGTTCTCAACTCGCCCTATGAGTATCCCAAGAGACACTGGGAACTGGACAAAGATGGTCAACCGACACAGCGCATAATAGAAAACCGCCGCCGGGCAGAATTTATAACCCCAATACCAAAGGCCAGAAAGCAACGAAAACAACAAGCCGAACTTGTGCTTGGCACGGCAGAAGATATATCAACAGATACTCAGCAATATGACATCCAGGCGGTCATCAATGAAGTCCGACGCCACGTCGATGAGTGGCGCCTGCTCCCTAACCAGAGCGATTGGAAGGTCACACCCGAAACGGCACGGCTTCTCGTTCACTGGCGACACCATCAGTTTTCCGGTATGCGTCCCTTCTTTTGCCAGGTAGAAGCAGTCGAAACGCTTATATGGCTTACGGAAGCCGCCCCCAACACGACCAAAGGAAGGCAGTTCCTCGACCATCTTGAACGGGCCAGAATCGACGCAAACCCTGAACTCTTGAGAATAGCGCTCAAACTGGCCACTGGCGCCGGCAAGACTACGGTCATGGCCATGATCATAGCCTGGCAGACAATAAATGCAGTCCGCTACAAATCGAGTAAACGCTTTTCGCGGGCCTTCCTCGTCGTCGCGCCCGGTATCACCATCAAGGACCGCTTGAGGGTCCTCCAGCCTGGAGATCCCGACAGCTATTACGCAAAACGCGAGCTCGTTCCCGCAGACCTCTTGCCCGAAGTCCATAAAGCCAAGATTGTCATAACCAATTATCACGCCTTCAAGCTCCGCGAAACCCTGCCGCTTGCCAAGGGAACCCGCTCACTCCTCACGGGCCGGGGAGAAAAACTCCTGACGACAGAGACCGAAGGCCAGATGATCCAGCGGGTCATGGGAAGCCTTATGGGCATCAAGAACGTCATGGTAATAAACGACGAGGCGCACCACTGCTACCG
>JAAYCK010000073.1 GCA_012729835.1 Syntrophomonadaceae bacterium | reverse complement strand
GTCTTTGTCTTTGCGAGGACCCGGCACTCAGAGAATCCAAATATAACGGCTACCTATTATGCATTACTTTATAAGACTGAACTATTTTATTGAGTGCCGGGGACGCGGCAATCTTCCCCGGGGCTTGTATAGGCTTAAAGATTGCTTCGCTGCGCTCGCAATGACAGGACGGGGTCCTTCAAATCTCATCTGTGTGAATCTGTGTTAATCTGTGGCAATAAATCGTATTCCTGACCCAGCTCTGTTGCACATCATCTATCAACTGTAAAGGTTGTGTTATTAACGGGTCAGCATAGATTGAATGAGCCGAGACGTGATGATTACGGCTAGCAGTGCCAGCCACCAGTCCGGTCCTGGCTGCAGGGCATAGAATAACAATGCCGTTACACCAAGGAGGTTGGCCCGGTCGGAAAAGAGATTTCCATCTGGCGGCGTTACTTTGCCCAGCCTGGCAAGGGCAGACCTGGCCTGGTAATATACCCATACCGAACCCCAGCCAAGAACGAATACTGCGATATAGGTGAAAGCGGGCATAGCCAGAACGGCACCCAGAGAGGTTGCCAGACCCTTACCACCTCTAAAACGCAACCAGATTGGATAACAATGGGCAGCAACCGCAGCGCTGGCCATGAGCAGGGGGTCCAGACCGCTCCATCTGGCCAGGTATACGACTGCTATACCCTTGGCCAGGTCAATAATAAATACCATTAGCCCCCAATGCCATCCCAGAACTTCGCCGGTATTCATGGTACCGACATTTCCGCTGCCATGCCCGCGTATATCAATATTTCCTGCATAGCGACCAACTAGATAGGCGGTGGGTAAGCTGCCGATAAGACCAGCCAGGATGATGCTGATTACTGAGATCATCTATACCCTCCTTTTTGAAGTCAGTACACGAATCGGAAAGTGAACATTCTCCATAAATATATGATCAACTATTATCTAAAACACCCTGGATTACCTCCTGTTCAGAAATAATTCTAGGATGCCAGTTGCTGATTTATAATTATCTTATCATTCAAAACTGGAGGCACATCCTATGTTTAACATCTTTGCAATGCCCGACGGGAGGGACGAGGAAGAGGTATTCGAAACTCTTTTATTGAGAGCAGACCTCAAGATCGAACGTATCGTGTCATGGGGTCAGGTTTCTCCGGAAGGATTCTGGTATGATCAGGAAAAGCACGAATGGGTAGTGCTTTTGCAGGGGAAGGCCGAGCTGCGGTGGGAGGATGGCCGGCGTCAACACTTGACCGCAGGGGATTGTTTACTTTTGCGAGCCCACGAAAAACACCGGGTCGAGTATACTTCAGAGCAACCGCATTGCATCTGGCTGGCAGTACACTTTGAATAAAACAGGCACAGAGATGCCCTGATCTCTGTGCCTGAGTGTGACTGGGTTATTGCATGGGAGACTGGAAGTTCTGGGCTTGCTGCTGCTGAACGGCCTGGATGCCCTTCTGGATGTATTGCTGCTCGCTTGGACTCAGCATGAACAGCAACTGTTGCAGTTCTCCAACATGCTGTCGTTCTTCATTGGCAATATGAGTGAGTATCTTTTTCACCTTTTCATCACTGGTGGCCATGATGTGTGCCTCATATCCGATGATAGCCTCCAGTTCACCTGCTATATCCACTCTTATGGCCTGAGCCAATTCCTCAGTGGACATGGTACGGGGGAGGTTGGCAATAAAGGGATCACCTAAAAGAGCCATAACAACCGATCCTTTCTATACTAGATTACGGCTATTATGGCCGATATCGGCAGCGGGTATGTATATGAGCATCGACGGAAATGTTACAGGCGGTTTTCAATGGACAGTTCCCGTTCTTCACTCAAGTCAATGAAGCGATCAGCGGTCTGGATGAGCGGCCGCATGGGTTCTTTTTCATTGGCCAATATCACGCGTGCTCTCTCACCGGTATTCAGCTGAACCTTTTCTCCGGGGACAATATTCAGGATATATCTGATTAAGCGTCTGGTAATGATCGGGTCCAGGTGCCCGCAGGTCTCGCGGGTTATTTCTTCTATGGCGTTCAATAACGCAAAGCGAGGGCGGTAATAACGCTCGGAAGTGATGGCGTCAAAGACGTCGGCCACGGCAATGATCCTGGAGTAGGGGTGGATATTCTCCGCCGAAAGCTGCAGCGGATAGCCGCGACCGTCAGCATATTCGTGATGCTGCAGTACTGCTGTAACGATATCACGGTCCGGGAAAGAAAGGTCATTGACGATCTGACTGCCGTACAAGGGGTGCTTGCGCATCTCCCTAATCTCTACAGGGTTCAGCGGACCCGGTTTTTTTATAATCTCTGTGGGGATTTTGGCCTTGCCCACATCATGCAACAGAGCTGCTATGCCTAGCTGTCTTAACTGGCCTTCCGGCATGTCGATGGCCTGACCTATTTTTACAGCAATAACACACACAGAAACTGAGTGCTGAAATGTATAGTCATCCTGCACCCTTATCTTGTTTAAACAATGCCATACATTGTTGGTGTGAATGATCTCTGGTACGATCAGGTCCATGGTGTCTTCCACTTCACTGCGCTTTATGATATGACCATCAATGATTTGGCACATAAGATTGCGTATAGTTTCTACTGCAGAAACAAAGACAACCGGCAAAAGGGTCTCTTCCTGTTCATACTTGAAATCTTGGGTCCGCGGTTGGTTGTTGTGATCATTTTCAATAACATATATGGTTTTATGATTGAGATTCAACAGGTGCTGCAGATGAGAGGGCTTAAGCATAACGTTTTTAGGTAGTAAAAGCCGGCCTTCCGCATCGTAAATGTCTCGGGCCAGAACTTTACCAATCGGTAAAGAGGAGAGATCGATCGCTTTCAGATTATCACCATCCTCCCAAAAAGTAAGGCTCCAACTATAAAATATTATAACAAAAAGATTATTACTATGTTGGATAAAAGAGCAAATTTTCACTAAATAACAATCATATGGTGGATGGACCGTTAGATGGATGAAAAAGTAGAAAATGATTATGCAGGTAAAAAAGTACCTACTTGTAAGCAGGTTGGTTAACATTTCTAGGTTTTCTGTGGATTGATCTATTTCCAACTATATTAATATTGATACACGACATAACAATAAGTTATTATAAATATAACGTATTAAGTCTAGCAGGGTGCAGGGGCAGCTTTACTGGCTTAGAAGATCAAAATAATTAGCATGGAATTCAGAATAAGATAAATATAAATAGAGAGGATGGGTTATATGAGCACAACTATTGATGCCCGGGGCCTGAACTGCCCTGAACCGGTGATTTTGACCAAACGGGCCATGGACGCTGACAAGCTGGCTACAATAATCACCATTGTCGATAATGATGCAGCAGAAGAGAATGTTTCAAAGCTGGCGCGCAGTCAGGGTTATGAACTTACCATTGAAAAACGGGAAGGGGCAACCCACCTGCAGATGGCTCCGGGACAGTTGAAAACAGAAGCTGCTCCAGCAAAAGAAACCGTAGTAGCCGTTTTGGTAAAGAGCAATCTCTTTGGCGAAGGGGATCCGGAGTTGGGCGGCATTTTGATGAAAAGTTTTCTTTTCAGCCTCAATGAATTGGAGGGCAAGGTCGCTCATCTGATCTTTATGAACAGTGGAGTCAAACTTACTACCGCCGGTTCTCCTGTACTGGAGCACTTGGAGGCCCTGGAACAAAAAGGAGTAGAGGTGCTCTCCTGCGGAACCTGCTTGGACTTTTACAATCTTAAGGATAATCTGATGGCAGGCAAGGTAACCAATATGTATACAGCGGTAGAGATCTTGACTGGAGCTGACCGGGTATTGACAGTATAGCGGTTAAGATCTGTGATGTGTCCGGAAAGGGGGAACAGGTCATAAAAACAGTATATCTCGATAACGCAGCTACCTCTTTCCCCAAACCGGAAAGTGTTTATGCCGCAATAGATCATTTCAACCGCAATGTGGGTGGAAATCCCGGCAGGGGAAGTCATCAGGCGACCCGAAGTGCCGGGTCGGTGGTCTTGGAAGCAAGGGAGGCTCTGGCCGGGCTTTTCAACGTGGCGGATAGTTCGAGAATCGCTTTCACTATGAATATCACCGAGGCCATTAATATGGCATTGAAGGGAATACTGCTGCCGGGGGATCACGTAATAACCAGCAGTATGGAGCATAATGCGGTTGCCCGTCCTTTGCATGTACTATCAAGTCTGGGCGTGGAGTGGACCCAGGTCGCTTGCTCCGCCGATGGCAGTCTGGACCCGGCGGACATCGCAAGGGCTATCAAAGCTAATACTCGCATGATTTGTATCCTGCACGCTTCCAATCTGACCGGTACGATCATGCCCATAAGGGAAGTCGGCAGGATTGCCCGGGAAAACGGTATCATTTTTATGGTAGACAGTGCTCAGACTGCGGGGGTACTAACGCTGGATACGGAGGAGCAGAACATTGATATCCTTACCTTCACGGGGCATAAAGCCTTGTTGGGTCCCCAGGGCACCGGAGGGTTATATTTGCGGCCGGGTCTCGTCATTAAACCCTTGAAAGAAGGCGGTACTGGTTCTCTGTCCGAGAGCCTGGTCCACCCGGATTATATGCCCGATCGCCTGGAGAGCGGGACGCTGAATACCCCTGGAATAGCTGGGTTGGCTGCTGGCGTGTCATTTATCCGGGATACCGGTTTGGAACGCATACGCCAGCACGAATTGAAACTGGCCCAATCGCTTTTGGCCGGCTTGCGCGAGATCAAAGGGGTAAAAATCTATGGCCCTGAAGACCCGATGAAGCGGGTAGCGGTAATTGCCTTTAATATTGAAGACCGTGATTGCGGTGACATCAGCATGAATCTGGATCTTCGTTATGGAATCATTGCCCGGTCCGGAATGCATTGCGCTCCTCTGGCGCATCAGACCATCGGGAGTTTTGAGCTGGGTGCCTGTCGCCTGAGCCCAGGTTTTTTCAACACCATGGAGGATATTGAATATACAGTGAAGGCCATACATCAGCTTAGCCGTGAGTGATAAAAGAATAATAAAAGAGAGGAGCGGTTGCCCGCTCCTCTCTTTTATTTAGTATAGATTTACGGGATATAGTTCATCTTCCGGGCTTCCCACTCCAACATGGGGCGGAAATCGGGGTGAGCGATGCTGACCAGTTCTTTAACCCTGGTGCGCAGATTCTGTCCTTTCAGGTTAGCCACGCCGTACTCGGTTACCACATATTCAATATCGGTACGCGAAACTGTAGTGAATATCCCAGGGGAGAGTGTTGGCACTATCTTGGATTTTTCCTCACCATTCTTGTCGGTGTAGGTGGAATAGAGGGTCAGGAACGATTTGCCGCCTCTTGAACGCCAGGCGCCCTGCACAAAGTCCAACTGGCCACCGGTTCCCGAGTACTGCATGGAGCCGATTGATTCAGAAGCTGCCTGACCTGAGAGGTCTACTTCCACGGTGGCATTTACTGATATCAACTTGTCATTCTTACCAATGATATAGGGATCGTTTACAAACCGGGTGGAATGCATCTCTACCAGCGGGTTTTCATCAATAAAATCGTAGAGTTTTTTGGTTCCCAGGGCAAATGAACCTACCCATTTATAAGGCATGAAGTTCTTCTTATTGCAGGTGATAACTCCGGCTTCGTATAAATCAACCATACTGTCGGTCAGCATCTCCGAATGTACCCCCAGATCCTTGCGATCAAGCAGGAAATTGGCTATGGCGTTAGGCATACCGCCGATTCCTATCTGGATGCAAGAGCCATCTTCGATCATATCAGCAATAAAGCGTCCTATCTTCTCATCTTTGTCGTTGATGGGTATAGGAGGAAGCTCGAAAAGGGGAATATGATTCTCGATAACTGCCGAGACCTCGCTGATGTGCAAATGATTGGTGCCGTAGGTGCGAGGCATATTCTCGTTTACTTCCACTATTATTTCACGAGGGTTGTTCAGTTTGGCACCTTCCCAGCCCCAATCGACGTTGCAGCCGGTACTGAAAAAGCCATGGCGATCCATGGGTGATACCACCATACAGGCTACCTGTACCGAGCGGCATCTGTTTACCATGTCAACCGCTTGCCCCAGGCGGCAGGGAGTATAGGTGAATAGGCCTTCGCCCACGCCGTGGCGGGTTACGATTGAGACAAAGCCGGAATCTATCAGAACCTTGCCAACCAGATCGGGATGGTACAGATCGAACCAGCGAACATCAACACCAGAAACATAGGTAATATCCCTGAGATCATCATTTCTGATGCGCTGGGCGGCGGCGTTTACCAGCGTTAAGGGCTGGCCATTGGATAGCGGTGCCAGCAGAGTATCTCCGCTATTAATTAATTTGGCGGCCTCTTCGGCAGTGGTCAGTTTCTGTTTGTACATCTCATCAAATCTACTCATTTTATCTCCCCCTTCATTTATCTACCAGTGAATGTTGCTTTTCTGCCTTCCAGGAAAGCCTTCATGCCCTCTGTTTGATCTTCGGTGGAGAACAGATAGGCAAATTTCTCTTTTTCCATCATTAGACCGTTATATATGTCTACGTCATAACTGAGTTGGATCAATTCTTTAGCGGTGCGAATTGCTAACGGGGGCTTTCTGCAGAGTTTTTTAGCCAGCTTGCGGGTCGCTTCTTCCAGGTCCGGCAGGGGGACCAGAAAGTTCACCAAGCCTAGTTCATAAGCTGATTGAGCATCGAAGATCTCCCCAAGCATGATCAATTGTTTGGTTTTAGCTTCACCGATGAGGCGGGTTAGTCTCTGGGTGCCGCCGCCACCAGGGATAATGCCCAGGTTGATCTCAGGCAGACCGAAATGAGCCGTGTCAGCTGCTATGCGAAAATCGCAGGCCAGAGCCAGTTCACAACCACCGCCAAGGGCGTAGCCTGCAATCGAGGCGATAGTTGGTTTGCCCACTCCGAGCAGCTTACCCATAGATACCTGGACCTGGGAAATGTACTGATGGGCGTCCCGAGGGCTATAGGAGACAAAGTTTTTTATATCGGCACCGGCGGCAAAAGCGGTTTCATTGCCCTTGATCACTACCACCTTAACCTCATCGTCCCTTACTACATCATCAGCGACCATTTCCAATTCCCGAAGCACTTCCTCATTAAAAGCATTGAGTACCTCGGGCCGGTTGAGCTGAACAATAGCTGCGCCTTCCTCTTTTGTATAGATCACCGTTTGGAAATCCATTTCTATTTCTCCCCCCTAAATAACAACGTCTTCCGCCGCAATTGTGACCGACTCGCCTCCTTTTTATAAAATTATGATGAAAAATTAAGGAATATTCTGGGTTTTGCAACACCTGGTTGTTGGTGTATTCCGAACAGTTCCAATATTCCGAAAATTTATTTGCCAAGGATAGTGCGACTTGTTAGTTGGGAATATGGTGATTAGAAAGAAAAAAGAATGGTATTAATAGTAGCTATTATTAATTATATGATGTATTTCCTGATGCAGTCAATAGAACACATGGCAGTGGCGCCAGTTTACCGGCGCAAGAATTAGGAAAAGAGAGAAAGCCACCACTGCCAGGGCGACAAGAGAGTTTCATTCCATTGCTTCATGAAGTCCAACTGCTGCTGCTGTAATCTGAGGACGATAGCATGGATTTCTGCCAATTCCTTGCGGATGTTTTCAATCTCAGTAGCCTTATCACTCACTTCGGGTTTTACCACAGCAATCGTTTTCTCATCCTTAGGGGCAATAGGCGCGGGAGAGGGTTTTTTGATTTTGGGGGAAGTGGATTTTTTCGCTGTAGACGAAGACTTTTTGGATGCAGTTACTTTTACTTCACTTGTTTTGGCCGGCGGAGTAGATGCCTGGGGTTCTGAAGTTGGTGGCGTGCTGGCAAATGGATCCTTACCTAAACGTTTTTTTTGAGCCATTGTTTTATCTCCTTTCCATGATTTCCTGACATAATGCCAAATAGTCTCTGGCACCATTGCTATCAGGTCGGTAGCTGAATATATCCTGGCCAAAGCTGGGAGCCTCGGCCAATGCAATATTCTCATGAATGAATGTAGTAAACAATTTATCCCGGAAATGTTCTAAAAGACTGTCGATAACCTCGCGGTTTAAAACCCGGCGCTGATCATATCGAGTTGCAATTATGCCACTGAACTCAAGGGTTGGATTATGCTCGCGCTGAACGTTTTGAACCGTTTCCAGCAGTTTACTCATACCTTGCAGGGCCAGGAACTCAGCCTGTACCGGTACGAAGATTTCCTGGGCAGCCGTGAGGGCATTCAGTGTTATCAAACCGTAACTAGGAGGGCAATCGAGCAAGATATAGTCAAACCCCAACCGGTCATCCAATACCTTCTTCAATAAAATTGCTTTATTCTGATCCCCAGCCATCTCGGTTTCTAAATTAACTAATTGCGGGCTAGCTGGGATTAAGCCCATATTGTTGATTTCAATAACAGCACTGGTTAGAGCGAGTTCTCCCTTGAGAACCATATATATGTTGGGCATATTAGCCGGGTCATTTAATCCTAGTGAAAAACTCAGATTAGCCTGGGGATCCAGATCAATCAGTAGAACCCGGTTACCGAGCCGAGTCAAACCAGCTCCGATATTTATTGTGGAAGTGGTTTTGCCAGTCCCGCCCTTTTGGTTGGTAATTGCGATAATCTTCATGAAATCACCTGTTCAAATAAATATGATGTGAAAGTAATTGGTAATACAGGGTTCAAACGGGGTGGCCACGCAATGATGCCTGGGTAAACGGAAGACTTATATCTCTTTTCGACATCTTGACAAATTGTTCCTTCATTTTTGCATTAGAAAATGAGAATCTTGACTCTTTTTATCAAAATGTTGTTGACAGCATTAAAGGGTTTCTGATAAAAGATAAATAAGATAAAAATAATCCACAATGAGGTTGGCGAAAATGCAGATAACCAGACAAAGCGAATATGCCATAAGAACCATGTTGGAGTTAGCCCAAGCAACTTCAGGGGAACTCCTTTCAGCCAGATATATTTCAGAAAGGCAGGATATCCCGGAGGACTTTCTTAAAAAAACAGTTAAGCTGTTAGCTATGGCTGATCTGGTGGTAACCCAACGCGGTCCCAGTGGTGGTGTAAGATTGGCCCGACCAGCAGATCAGATTAACCTGGCAGATATCATTGCGGCGGTGGAAGGGCCTATAGCCCTTAACCAATGTCTGTCACCTGGTTATGATTGTCCCAATCAGCTAACCTGTCCGGTTTCTAGAAACCTGGCCCGGGCACAGCAGGCCATGCTTAAAGAACTGCGCCGGGAATCCCTGGCTGACATGCTGAAACACTAATCTATTGGGAGGGAAGCATAATGGAAATCAGGAAAGAAGTCAGTAAATACCCCCTGGAGAAATTTGCTGCAAAATCAGCTATCGATTATCAGGCAGGGGCAGTGGTCAGCAAAACCCTGCTAAATCGTCCTTTCGGAACTATTACTCTGTTCGCATTTGATGAAGGGCAGGGTCTTAGTGAACATACCGCACCCTTTGATGCAGTAGTTGAACTATTGGAGGGTGAGGCCGACATTACTATTTCCGGCCAGATTTTTCACCTGGTCAGCGGCGAAATGATAATAATGCCAGCCGGCGAGCCCCATGCTCTGCAAGCGGTCAAATCCTTTAAGATGTTACTGATCATGATAAAATCCTAGATATGCACTTACCCAGCAAGAAATTTGGGGACAGTTAGGACCAGGGGGTGGGAAGTTCGAAGTGGACTGCAGATGCTAAGGGGGATAAGGAGGTTACAGTGGAAGATATTCATGACAGCCGGCAAAATTCGATTGCTTTTGCCGAAGATGATGGAGCAAGGGATAAGAAACCGACCCGCATCGCCGTAGTAAGGTGTGAAACGGTATCCGAGGTATGCCCGGGTGTAGCCTGCTTCAAAGCCTTTAACCACCGGAAACAGAGTTTTAAACCTTATGATCAAGATGCCGAGATAATCGGATATTTTACCTGTGGCGGCTGTCCGGGGCGGAGGGTTTCGAGATTAGTTGATTCTTTGAAAAAACACGGCTTGGATGTGGTACATCTGTCATCATGCATGAAGCTTTCGGGCAATTACCCGCCTTGCCCTCATTATGATGAGATACGCAAGAATATTGAGAGTAAGGGTATCGAAGTGGTAGACGGGACTCATCATTAATCCGGCCGGCGAGGAGTTGATGGTATGACGATGCGGACCATTGTCAAAATAGATGAAGAATTATGCAACGGTTGTGGAGCCTGCATAAGCCCTTGTGCAGAAGGAGCCTTAGTATTGGAGGGTGGCAAGGCCAAGGTGGTAAAGGAAGAACTCTGCGATGGCGCCGGCTTTTGTTTGGGGGTTTGTCCATTGGGGGCTCTCTCCCTGGAGACCAGAGAAGCGGAAAGCTTTTCTGAAGAAGCGGTAGCCAGACGGGGGCAGCGTATTCTGCCCTATATTCCGCAGCACTGCAGCTTCTGCCAAAGCAATGAGGAAGAGGCTTATTTGTTGCCAGTAAAACATCAGGGAAAGGCCTTATGGACCTGTACCCGCTGCCTGCCCCGACTGATCCATGGATAGTTATATAAAGTCAACTACAGCAGTTGACTTTAGATGTGCAGTAATCACGGGAAGGGAAACGAAACACAGATGGACACAGATGCCTTCGGCAGCACAGATTAACGCAGATTTTATTGGATGTGCTGCGTAGGGGCGGATTCTATATCCGCCCCTACAAGGAAACTGCGTCTATGTCTTTGCGAGGACCCGGCACTCAGAGAATCCAAATATAACGG
>JAAYCK010000072.1 GCA_012729835.1 Syntrophomonadaceae bacterium | reverse complement strand
TGCTGGTAATGCTGGTTTTAACCATGAAGGGTCAGACGGGAGGCCCCTTCCGAGGAGTGCTCTTTGGGGGGCTAATCATTTTTATGGTTGGTCTGGCTGATGATATTTATCAACTCAGCCCGAAGGTCAAACTGCTGGGACAGATAGCCGCTGCTTCAATAGCCATCTATTGCGGGGTAGTAGTACATTTTGTCGCCAACCCCTTTGATGGTTGGCTGCATTTGGGCTACTTTGCCATACCGGTGACCCTCTTATGGATAGTAGGTATAACCAATGCCATCAATCTTATTGATGGCTTGGACGGACTGGCTGGAGGAGTATCAGCCATTGCCGCTATAACCATGGGAATAATCGGCCTTGTCAAAGGGCAGCCCTTTATTGCCCTGGTTTCCTTCACTCTGGTGGGAGCTCTGCTGGGGTTTCTGCCCTATAACTTCCACCCCGCTCGTACCTTCATGGGTGATTCCGGCTCCAACTTCCTGGGCTTCGTTCTGGGGTGTCTGGCCATAATGGGTACGGCAAAAAGCGCAGCGCTGATTTCCCTGCTGTTGCCTATAGTTATATTGGGTATACCCATTTTTGACACCTTCTTTGCCATTATCAGGCGGGTTTATAACAAGAACCCGATCTTTTTACCTGACCGTGATCACCTGCACCACCGGCTTATGGCCCTGGGTATGAGCCATCGCCGCAGTGTACTTATTATATATGGGGTAAGTTCATTATTCAGTGCCGTGGCTATTACCCTGAGTTTTATCAACAACCCCATGGCCAACCTGGGGCTTATTTTGCTGCTGATCCTGGTAGTGGTAGGCGCTGACCGGATCGGCCTGGTAACAGGTGAAACCTCGGTTGATTACACTATCGGGCCGGAAGAACAAAAACAGGTTGTCAGCTAAGCGGCAATAGTAATAACGAGCGTAGCGAACAATCTTAGTTAAAAAACAGCGTTACCAATAATTGCACCCCTTGGGTGCATACCTTAATTAAAAATTAAGAATTTATAATCAAAAATTACAATCTGCGTCCATTAACGTGCCCCACATCCAGGAGGTATATACGATGTTTAAGCATCCATTTATAAAGAAAATGTTTATTGCCGGACTGGCATTCGGTATTTTTTTTGCGTTGGGTACTGGCATTACCGCTATATTTTATCACCAACCGGCAGGTAAAGAACCCAAAGATGATCCGGATGCAGTAATTGAAGGGAACCGGACCAACATTCTGGTCCTGGGAGTTGACCGCCGTCCCGGTGAGGAGCATTCGCGCTCGGATGTGATGATACTGGTATCCATCGATCCGGAACTAGGCAAGGTGGCGGTTATATCCATTCCCCGGGATACTAAGATCGACGATTACAAGCTGGGGATAGATAAGATCTGTGCAGCAAACTATGTATTCGGTCCGCAAATGTCGGTAAAGCTTGTGGAGAAAATGCTGGATACCAATGTCGATTATTATGTGGAAATGGATTTCGCAGGGTTTAAAAAGATAGTAGATACTCTGGGCGGCGTAACGGTTGATGTTCCCTGCCGAATGTATAAACCAGCGGAGGACATCGATCTTAAAGCAGGCAAACAGCATTTAAATGGACGCCAGGCCTTGGCTTTTGTTCGTTTTCGCGATTATGTTCAAGCGGATATCCAGCGAACTGCTGCTCAGCAGCAATTTATTAAGGCCCTGGCGGAGCAGGCTTTACAGGCCAGGACTATACCACGCTTGCCTGCCCTCATCAAACAACTAGGCCAATATGTCGATACCGATATGGAGATCACTGATGCACTGCGCTTGGCCAGTTGGGCTCCGGGGTTTGACAGTGATTCGGTGATTGCCCAAACCCTGCCCGGCAACTTCTATGACGTTCGCGACGACAATGGCACTCTGGTAGCCAGTTATTGGCAGGCGGATAAAGATGAAGCTGGAGCACTGCTGGACGACCTGTTTGCCGGCAAGACTGTAGCGGTAGTACAGCAACATATGACCCAAACCGATGTGATTCATCAAGATCCGGCAGCGGATACCGGCGAGGAAGAATCCCCCCCTGACGAGTTAGATAGATCACAGCTCCCCAGCCCCGGTCATAACGGCGAATACCCAATACCGGAGGCTGATGCTACCGGAGCCGAGGGATATCTATAAAATAACGAAACATGTCATTGTTGCAGAAAACCTGGAAGATTGCCGCGCTGCGCTCGCAATGACACAATATAGGATTGCTGCTCCGGCGCCCCGCCTTGTCATTGCGAGGCCCCGGCACTCAGAGAATAAAAATATAAAATGGTTTATTAAGCATTGCTTAAAAAATTAATAATATACTGAGTGCCAGGGACGCGGCAAGCTTCCCCCGGTTATTGTTGTGTAAATGAAAAATAGTCTATCGCCTTTCGTTCATCTTGGTGGGTTAAATACCCGTGATAATTGCGAGCGAAGTATGGCAATCTGTATGCGGGTATATTGCCAGAAGATTATTGAACTCTAGCCAAACAATCCTAATATTTGAGGTGAAAACTTGCGATACATAAGATTAATAATATTCAGCAGCCTAATCCTTATTATTGGCTTAGTATCTGCAACATCCGTCCTGGCTGGGATGGGTACGATCAATGACAACGGAGTAAATGTGCGTTCAGGACCTGGCACCAATTACAGCATACTGAAGACTCTGACCAAGGGAACCGGCGTAACTATACTAGAGACCAAGGGAGACTGGCAGCAAATCCAATATGGCAGCCTGAAAGGGTGGGTAACCACCCGGTTTATCAGTACAGGAAGTCAGCCAACGTCCAGTGGCAAGTATCAGCTCCAGGTCACCGCTACAGTGGTCAACCTCCGTAGCGGACCGGACACCGGGTACAGCAAGGTAGGGCAGGTGCGCAAGGGGGATATACTGACAGTAGTCGATATCAAGGGCAATTGGTACCGCATCAAGACTGCCAGCGGATTGGATGCTTACATATTATCTGATTATGTTAAAAAATACGGAGAAGCGTCACCTGATGCACCGGTTGGCAATACCGTGGTTTCAGCTTCGGCTCCCTATGTCACAGTTATTTCCGGCCCGGCCAATGTTCGGGTCTCACCTGACAGCAGCAGCACCAAATTGACCATATTGAACCAGGGGGCAGTATGTCCGAATCTGGGCCAGCAGGGTGACTGGTGCAAGATCCGTCTTTCCAGCGGCAAAACGGGGTATATTGCTTCCCGCCTGGTCCAGGAGAATAAAGCTAACGCCGACAGTTCTTCACCCGCCGCAGTCAAACCGGTCGGTGATCCCAAGGATGCTGAAGATACCCAGAGCACGGCTAAGGGCGCTGAAGAAGCCTATGTAAATGATACCAAGATCCCCGCCGGCGTCATCAAACTCTCCCGCACCCGGGATGAGAATGGTATCAAGATCTTTATGAGATCGGGGAGTGTACTAAAGGGTGAGATCGACTCCGATGACGACAAGGTAGTATATGATTTTGCTGACCATCATATCGAAGGGCTCAACTATTTTGAAGAACTGCTGGGCAAAGGCTCGGTGAAGGTCCGAGCCACCAGTAAAGACGATGTGGCCAGAATAGAGATGGAATTTCCGGATACTACGGTCTCCAAGACCTCCAGCGAGGACGGTGGGAAGACCGAAGTACTGACTATTCTCAATTCGATTCAGGGCGTAGAACAGAGAGAGTTCGGTGATACCGGGGATCGGGTAGTGATCACCACTGCTACACCGGTCAAATATGTTCATCGACGTCAGGATGACAACATAATACTTGAGTTGAAAAACATTGAGCAGGGCAGTGCCCGCAATGAATATGAGTTTGACGACTGCCTGGTCCAAATGGTGCAGTTGCAGAAGAGCAGCGCTGGAAGCGGTGTTACCATCACTATCAAGGTTCCCGGATTGGGCAAATACACCACCGGTCTGACCAACAACGGAACGGCTTTGAATATCATGCTGGTGGGCAAGAACGATATTAAAGCGCGCAATAACAACCTGGTGGTGCTGGACCCAGGTCACGGCGGAAAAGACCCCGGAGCGCGGGGCGGGCAGATAAATGAGAAGGATGTCAACCTGGACATTGCACTGAAAGTTGGGGACCTTTTGAAGCAAAAGGGCATCCAGGTAGAGTATACCCGTACCTCGGACAGCTATCTGGATCTGGAACCCAGAGCAGCCATGGCAAATAGGTTAAATGCCGGGATGTTTGTATCTATCCATAACAATGCCAATGCCGATAACACCAAGCAAGGGACGGAGACCTATTATTATGCCCCGATGGAAGTCCCGGATCTGTTCATGATACAGGATGAACGCCGGAACCTGGCGGGTATTGTTCATAAATCTCTTGCCAATAAGATCCAACGTCCCAATCGAGGTGTAAAAACGGCAAATTTTTCAGTTTTACGGAACACCCGGATGCCTTCAATACTTATAGAAACAGTTTTCGTCAGCAATCCTGATGAACAGCAACTATTGATGTCGGATGTTTTCCGTAATCAGGCGGCACAGGGGATTGCGGAGGGGATCATAGACTATATCAAAAAATAGACAAATTAATAATTCTTTCTCAAAGAAAAATAAGCAGGATTAGATAGACAACTTGTCGAACTTTAACCGATTGTATGGAATATTTCGGCAAAATCGGAGGCCTTTTTTGACTCGAGAAAATATGTTAAACCCCTCCTGATATCCACTAAGCAGTTTATAGATATTAAAATTAATAAGAATATAATGTGAGGTACATAAGAATGGGACAGCAAAGACCGCCCGAACCCTTTTATAATTCCGAAGAGATCGACTTTCGCAATCTGTTAAAAACCATGGGGAAGTGGAAAAAAACAATATTATCGGTAACGATCATAGTTATGCTTATCAGCGGCATATATAGCTATTATTTTGTAACTCCCATCTTCGAAGCCAAAGCCGTGGTAGCTCCGGTAACCTCAAATGAGATAGGTTTGCCGGGGAATATGACATATGTGGTAAATAATCAAAACGGTAATGACTTTACCGACCGTCAAAAACTGCTGGATAATATGGACAACCTTGTGCGGTTAAACCAAATCGACTATACCCTTTATAAGGAAATGATAACCAGTGATTATGTTTTAAAGAGGACTATTACAAGCTTAAACCTTAAACGGTTGAAACCTGAAAAACTGAGAGACAAAATTTCAGCTGGACTACGAAAAAATGGAACGGTCGATACTAACATAATTGAAGTATCTGTACGTAACAGCGATCCTGAACTTGCTGCCAAGATAGCCAATGCCTTGGTCAAGGAAGCGAGTACTTATATCTATGAGTTTAATAAGAATCAAATGGATAAGTTGGACCAGGCGCTTGAGGCTCAACTGGCAGAGGCTCAGGCTGACATGGTAAAAGCTAAAGCTGATCTGGAAGAATACCAAGGCGGGGCTGCCCGTACAGACCAACCTGCCTCTATCGAGGTAAGAAAGCTTGAAGATAAGATTCAGCGCTACCAGGATATTCTAGATTCATATAATTCAAAAATCATGGAGCTAAAGGTACGACAGGCTCTATGTAAATCGGGTGATCACATGGTGGTGCTGTCGGCTGCAACAGTACCCGAAACCCCGGCGAAGCCAAATAAGATATTGAACCTGGCTATTGCCTGTGTTCTGGGTCTATTTGTTAGTATCTCTGGTGTTTTATTGGTTGAATACATTAGAAACACTGATGAAGATGAGTCCGGGGTATCCGCTTGAGTAAAATGTGCTCATTGGAGAGGCACATTGTAAATAGTCAAAAAATGCTGTTTAGTTAGAGGTATATATGAATTACTGGATAAGAATAACATTATTACTATTCTTCGATAGTGTGCTGGTCAACCTATCCATCTATCTGTCTCTTTTACTGCGCTTTGACGGACCCATTCCGGAAAACTTCATGCAGGCATTCATCAGGTTGATCCCTTGGTACACGGTCATCACAATCGCATGCCTCTATCTCTTTCGCCTTTACAATCGCATGTGGCAGTACGCCAGCCTGGGTGAGTTATATGGGATACTTAAGGCGGTGACTACCTCTCAATTGCTGGTGGTTCTGCTCATATATACTATGCCTCTTTCCAATCTACCACGCAGCGTATATGTGATGTCCTGGATTTTGGCCTGCGGCTTCATTGGTGGTTCACGCCTCGGTTGGCGTATCCTGCGCGATTTCGTTATAAATGATGTTAATAGCATAGCCAAACGTACATTGGTTGTTGGAGCTGGCGATGCCGGAGCAATGGTAGCGCGGGAACTCGTCAACAACCCATTTCTCAACCTGCAGCCAGTTGGTTTTGTAGATGACAGCAAACAGAAGCAAAAACAGACCCTTTATGGAATACCCGTTTTAGGTAATCGTTATCGGATACCCCAGATTGTGGAGCAACATGATATAGAAGAGATAATAATAGCCATACCTTCTGCCAGCGGACGAACCATCCGGGAGGTTATCGAGATATGCCATGATACACCGGCTAAATTGAGAATTTTCCAAGGGGGAGGACAACTACTAAACGATAGTAAAAAAATCCGCGATATCGAACTGGAGGATTTGCTGAGGAGGGAACCAATCAGGCTGAACCTTGATGAAATCGCCTTATATCTTACCGACAAAATAGTATTGATCACAGGCGCAGGTGGTTCCATAGGCTCGGAATTGTGTCGTCAGATATGTTCCTACCGACCCAAACGGATAGTTCTGGTGGAGAACAATGAGAATAACCTATTTGATATCGACAACGAGCTCCAAGCCTCATATCCGGACATAGAGATAATAACTGAGATATGTGATGTGAAAGACCGCATTAGACTGCAGCAAAGTTTCAGCCGGTATACCCCCCAGGTTGTTTTCCATGCTGCGGCCCATAAGCATGTACCTATGATGGAAAAAAATCCGGGTGAAGCGGTTAAAAACAATGTTCTAGGCTCCAGGAACGTAGCTGAAATGGCTGACAGATTCAAGGTAGAAGTCTTTATTCTGATTTCTACTGACAAAGCAGTCAATCCCAGCAGTGTAATGGGAGCTACTAAGCGAATCGCCGAGATGATCATCCAGGACTATAACCAGAATAGCGAGACACGTTATGCTGCCGTGAGATTTGGCAATGTTCTGGGCAGCCGAGGCAGTGTTATCCCCACCTTTGAAAGGCAAATTGCTGTCGGAGGACCGGTGACGGTGACCCATCCAGACATGACTCGTTATTTCATGACAATACCTGAGGCAGTACAGTTGGTAATCCAGGCTGGAGCAATGGCCAGCGGAGGTGAAGTCTTCGTTCTGGATATGGGTGAACCGGTAAAAATAGTCGACCTGGCCAAAGATCTTATTCGTCTTCACGGTCACGAACCTGATCGCGATATTAAAATCACTTATTCTGGCATCAGGCCGGGTGAAAAACTATATGAGGAGTTGTTTAGTACCAGGGAACAGATGGCAGCTACCCGAAACGACCGGATATACATATCACACAAAGAAAATCAGCCTGTTCAAGGTATTATAGATGCGGTGGATTCTCTTTTTGCTCGTAATGCCTTTGCTCATACCAGTGACATTATTGATTTGATCAGCAGGATTTTGCCCGAATTCAGGCAACAGACTAACAATCCAGGAACCGAAGCAATTGAAACAACAGATTCATCCCCGATTAATAATACAAAGAATAATACTATTGCCTGAATTATAACTAAACCAATCTCTAATATAGGAGGTACGAATTAGACTACAGAATTTAAGGTTTGAATAAGAGATCATACGATGACCAGCTTTTGATAAGGTTTTAAAATGAAAGGAATGATTGATTTTGGCAGGAAACGTTTTCGTTATTGCGGAGATAGGGATTAATCACAATGGCGATATGAAGATCTGTAAAGAACTGATCGACGGAGCAATATATGCCGGTTGTGATGCAGTTAAATTCCAAAAGCGAACTATCGATCTGGTCTACACCCAAGAGTTGTTGGATTCGCCTCGCGAAAGCCCATGGGGAACAACTCAGCGGGAGCAAAAGGAAGGCCTGGAATTTGGAGAAAAAGAATACAATGAAATCGACAAATATTGTGCTTCCAAGGGCATTTACTGGTTTGCTTCTGCCTGGGACGCAGCTAGCCAGGAGTTCTTACAAAAATATGATTTAAAATACAACAAAATCGCTTCTGCTATGCTGACCAATCCTGAGATATTGAATATGGTTGCCAAGGAGAAGAAATATACTTTCGTCTCCACGGGCATGAGTGACTATGCCGAGATCGATGCAGCCACCGAAATATTTCGCAAGCATGATTGTCCCATTGAATTGATGCATTGTAATAGTACCTACCCCATGAAAAACGAAGATGCCAATCTAAAGATGATATGGACGTTGAAAGAACGCTATAACCTACCTGTCGGATACAGCGGACATGAGGTTGGCCGTATCGTATCTGTAGCTGCAGTTGCCATGGGGGCCACTTCGATCGAAAGACATATTACGCTGGATAGGACCATGTATGGGTCTGACCAGGCGGCATCAGTCGAGGTTGAAGAGTTTAAAAGATTGGTTACTGATATAAGAACTGTAGAGGCTGCGCATGGAAACGGAGAAAAATTTCTTACTGAGGCTGAGCTAACCGTAAGAAAAAAACTAAGAGGATATTAGGAAATAAAAAATGATCAAAGTATTGCTATTGGACATCGATGGCGTTATGACTAATGGAAAAGTAAGTATTGATGAAAGTGGAAAACAATCTAAACAGATTGATTTTCAGGATATCGATGCTGTTTTTAAAGCCAAACGAGAGGGTTTGAAAGTTGGTTTTATAAGCGGTGAAGATGGATCGATCGTGGAGTATTTCGACCATCGTTTTGAGCCCGATGTATTTGTAAAAGGGTGCAAAGACAAAAAGGGTACTGTTGAAAGTATACTATCGGAACTAGGAATGCATCCTGAAAGCTTGGCCTATGTTGGGGATAGCTACCACGATCAGGCAGTGATAAAACTTGCGGGTCTTGGGATGTGTCCTGCCAATGCTACTGATGATACGAAAATGATTTCAGATCATGTTCTATCGAGAAAGGGTGGAGATGGTGCCGTCCGTGAGGCTATTTTATATATTCTTGATAGCAATAGACGGGAGTCGGAAGTCCCACCGATGAATGCTATTGATATATCAGATTGTTTGTCAGTAGATGAAATTTTAAATCAACATTATCAAATGATAGATGCAATGTTAATGGACCAGCAGCTAAAGTCAACAGTGATGAATGTATCAAATATCATTGTTGATGCGTTAAAAGCGGGCAATCAGGTTTTGTTCTGCGGCAATGGGGGTAGTGCATCTGATGCTCAGCATCTGGCCACCGAGTTGGTGAGCAGATTCTATCATGACCGGCAGGCATTGAGTGCTGAAGCGTTAACTACCAATACATCTTCACTCACTGCCATCGCGAATGACTACGTATTCGATCAGGTCTTTTCACGTCAGGTCGAAGCCAGGGGGCGGGCAGGAGACGTATTGATTGGTCTGACTACCAGCGGTAATTCGGTCAATGTTATCAAGGCATTAAGAGCAGCTAAAGCCAGAGACATGATCACTGTAGCCATGACCGGGGGTCATTCTGCAACTGATATAGAGAAAGTTGCCGATATCACAATCAAGGTCCCGTCCAGACTCACTCCCCGTATTCAGGAGGGGCATATTCTGGTTGGCCATTTGATATGTGAATTGGTGGAACGGGCTATACTTTAATTATTCTATAACGGGGGATTTAAAATGAAGTCTAATAGATATCAGGATTATGTGATCAAAGATGGCAGGTTTGTTGGTCAATTCGAAGAAATGTATCAGAATTTTGACGATCCCTGGCATCAAAGCGAAGAGCAGAACAATCAATATTCGTATTCCCGGTTGATCTCATTGCTGAACATTAAACGATTCGGGATCAATTCAGTAGTTGAATTTGGCTGTGGGCTTGGATATTATACTAAAATGATATCTGATATAGGAAGTGTCAGTGTTAGGGGGATAGATATCTCAGAAACTGCAATATCCAAGGCAAAAACCAATTTTCCGCATCTTGACTTTGCCGTAGACCAGGTTCAGAACATTGATAATTATAAGGATTACGATGCGGTCTTGTTCGCAGAAATTGTATGGTATATTCTTGATGACATAAATTTGATTTTTGAAAAGATGAGTAAAAATATGAAGGGCAAGTATTTTTTGAATAACCTGGTTTTCTACAAGGGGCATCAACAATACGGCCGGGAATACTTTACCTCTTTGAAAGAATTCATTGATTTTGTTCCTTTTACTTTGATTGGACATAGCGAAGCGACTACGGTTGATTCTGACACTGTTGAAACCAGCTCAATTTTTCTAATTGAATGATTGGAGAGTTGTTATGAATACATACGAAATAGGAGTTATACAAGGAAGGCTATTACCAAAATTCAAGGGGCGTTATCAAGCGCATCCAATAGGATACTGGCAGGACGAATTCTTGATTGCCCGTGATTTGGGATTGGACCTGATCGAATTTATATTAGATTACAACGATTATCAAGATAATCCTCTGCTTACAACTGAAGGATTGAATGAAATCAAAGCTGTTATGGAGAAAACGGGGGTAAAGGTCAAAACCATTTGTGCTGATTACTTCATGGAAGCGTCATTTCATAATAATACGACGGCCAATATCGCCAACAGCCAAGAAGTCCTGAAAAAACTGATCATCAATGGTGCAGTTTTAAATGCCACCGACATTGTTATCCCCTGCGTGGATCAATCAAGTCTGGAAGGCAACCCCGCATTTTTCGATGAGTTTGTCAAAAACACCGCTCAGCTGATTAGCCTTGCTGAAAAAAATCATATGAATATATCTCTGGAAACCGATCTGGGGCCTGAGTCTTTTGCACGTTTGTTGGGTCAGATCAAATCGCCGGCCATTAAGGTGAATTACGATACGGGAAACAGTGCTTCCCTGGGTTATAAACCGGATGAAGAGCTGGCTGCCTATGGTGAGTATATTTCAGATGTACACATCAAAGACCGGAAGCTAGGCGGGGGGTCGGTCGAATTAGGTTCGGGTGATACTGACTTTGATACATTTTTCAATTGCCTGGCCCGGGTTAAATACAATGGCCCGTTTATAATGCAGGCTTTTCGTGATGACGAAGGGGTTGAGGTCTTTAAGAGACAACTTGCGTGGGTTAAACCCCGTTTGGAGAAATACATCACAGAAAGAGGATAATTTATGAAGACGATTGCAATTATTCCGGCACGGGGCGGTTCTAAAGGCATCCCAGGGAAGAATATAATGGATTTTTGTGGGAAACCCCTTATTGCCTGGTCAATACTTCAAGCCAAACACACCCCGGAAATCGATGAAGTCTATCTCACTTCAGATTCTAATGAGATATTGGATATCGCCAAAGAATTTGGTGCCTCAACGATCGTAAGGCCGGCTGATATCGCAGGAGATACGGCTTCCTCCGAATCGGCCATAGAGCATGCCTTGTCAGTAATAGGCAATGATGTCGAGCTGGTTATCATGCTCCAGGCTACGTCTCCCCTTCGTAAACCTGATGATTTAAGCAAGGCTATAAGACAATTTCGGGAGGAGAAGTGGGATTCAGCCTTTTCGGGTGCCATGTTAGATGATTTCCTGATTTGGGATCTAGATCAAGAGGGGCAATTAAAAAGCTTCAACTATGACTATCTTAATCGTGGAAGGCGCCAGGACCGTAAATCTCAGTATGTTGAAAACGGTTCTTTTTATTTGTTTAAACCCGAAATCCTGGCTCAGGGAAACCGGATGGGCGGGAAAATCGGGGTCTATTTAATGGAATTCTGGCAGACCTTTGAGATCGATAACCGGGATGATATCAAATTAATGGAAATACTTTTTCAGACATTTAAGGACCTAATCATATAATTAAAGATTAAGGAGATGGCGAAGTGAGAAGTGGAAGAGTAGTTTACATGAACGGGGTTTTTGTTCCGGAGGAGAATGCTCGGATCTCCATATACGATTCGGCGCTAATGTTCGGTGATATGGTTTTCGAGATGACCCGTTCTTTCAACAAAAAACAGTTCAGATTAAGGGAACATCTTGAGAGGTTGTATTCGGGTATCAAGTATTTAAGGATCCCGGTGGAGATGAGTATGGATGAGATGGAATCCCATGTTTATGAAACTATAGAAGCCAACGAACCTTTTTTTGCCGCAGATGATGAACATCGTATCATGATCGACGTTACCCGGGGCTTATTAGGTATCTATCAGGGTGTAGTAGGGGCTCAGCAGGGAGCTAACGTGATCATTGCCGATTTTCCGCTGCGGTGGACTGTATCGGGGATGGGGGTACTATTTGACAGCGGTATCAATGCGGTAATCCCGTCCCAGCGTACTATTCCGGCGTCACTACTGGATCCTAAAGTCAAGAATAGAAGCCGCATCCATTACCTGATGGCAAATATCGAGGTGTCCAATTATGCAGGGGAAAATAACTGGGCATTACTGCTCGATCCCGACGGATTTGTTGCAGAGGGGACCGGGGATAATTTCTTTATCGTTAAAGACGGGGTGGTAATAACTCCTGAACCGCGTAATATTCTGCGCGGTATCAGTCGGGCATATATTTTTGAGTTGTGTGACGAGTTAGGTTTGGAATGGGTAGAGAAAAACATTGAAGTTTATGACGTTATGATGGCAGATGAGGCTTTTATGACCGGCACACCATTTTGCTTACTGCCGGTCACTACCTTGAATGCTGTTAAAATTGGTCAAGGAACTATGGGCCCATTAACACGATTATTGTTGGACACCTGGAGCAAGAATGTCGGCCTGGATATAGAGGCTCAGATCAAGAAATGGAGTAATGAGGCCAAGAGCGAGGCTTCTTCAGCCCCGACCCCATACTCATTTAAGACTAAAAAATAGGAGAAAGATATTTGGATCTGGGGATAAAAGACAAACTGGTATTGATAACGGCATCAGGATCAGGAATCGGGAAAGCAATTGCTGAAGGGTTTCTGCGGGAGGGATGCCACGTTGTTATAAACGACAAGGATGAGCTGAGGCTTGCCGGGACAGCACAGGACTTAGCCAAGCTGTATCCTTCCGCTATGATCGATTATTTCGCCGCAGATCTATTAATTCGGGAAAAAAGAGGACAACTCCGCGATTATATAGTCAATAAGTATGGAAAGCTCGATATCCTGGTATCAAATCTGGGAAATGGCAAAGCAACGGTTGAAAATAAACTTAGTGTTGATGAATGGGAAAGATTCTTAAATATCAACCTGTTGAGTACGGTAGGTTTACTTGACGATTTTGCCCAGATCTTTAAAGATCAACGCTATGGAAGCATAATATTGATATCATCTATAACTGCAGTGGAAAGATCAGGTGCTCCGTATGGCTATTCTGCTGCCAAGTCCGCGCTGTTGAATTTAAATAAGAACATTTCAGTTGATATGGCCAGCTATGGAGTTAGGATCAATTGTGTAATGCCCGGAAATGTGTTCTTCCCGGGCGGCAGGTGGGAAGAGATATATAATAACGATCCGGAAGGAACTAAGGGTTTTATAGAAAAAGAAGTGCCCCTGGCCAGGTTCGCTAAACCGGAAGAGATTGCAGATGCTGTAGTCTTCCTGGCTAGTGAGAGGTCTTCCTTTACTACTGGGGCAACTTTAGTAGTCGATGGTGGTCAAACCAAAAGATATTAGAACTAAAGGAAGAGGTGTACCGAAGTTGGATATCCAGTCTAATGTTATGAAGAAGTTTGATCTATCTGGGAAAACTGCAATAATAACCGGTGGGGCAGGCCTTTTAGGGCGGCAGCATGCTGAGGCACTGGCTGGTGCTGGCGCCAATTGTATCCTGATAGATGTTGACACAGGCTTGCTAGCTGAGTCGGTAAAAAGTATTCAAGCCTCCTGCCCTAATGTACGAATTATAGGGAAAACAGTTGATATAACATCCATAGATGAACTTGAAGCGTTACAAAAAGAATCTTATAAAGAGCTCGGGAAGATAAACATACTTATCAATAATGCTGCCATGAATCCCAAGATGAGTACAACCGATGACCTAAAGGAAAATTCACGTTTCGAAAACTTTATCCTGGAACAATGGGATAAAGAGATAGCCGTAGGGCTGACAGGGGCTTTTCTTTGCTGTCAGGTATTCGGTGCGGAGATGGCTAAAGGCGGCGGTGGGGTCATCCTGAATATAGCCTCTGATCTAGGCGTTATTGCCCCCGACCAGAGAATATACCGGCAGGAGGGAATAGCGCCGGAAATGCAACCGGTAAAGCCGGTCACTTATTCTGTCATCAAACATGGTCTGCTGGGTTTGACTAAATATCTGGCAACATATTGGGCAGAGAAAAATATCAGGGTTAATTCTCTTTCACCAGGTGGTGTTTATAACAATCAGCCCGATGCGTTTGTTAAGAAATTGACTAACCTTATACCGATGGGAAGAATGGCTGAGAAAGATGAATATCAGGCGGCAGTTCTATTCCTGGTTTCAGATGCTTCTTCTTATATGACTGGAATCAATCTGGTTATTGACGGGGGAAGGACCGTTTGGTAGAAGCTTCATAATACTTTCGAGTACAGAGGGGAGATTATTGCATATAAGTGAGTAATAAAGACGAAGTTTTCTTAGCAACTACTGCACTTGAGGAATTCTGGGATACTTCAAAACCTTTATTATTTATGGGTGAGTGGTGCAACCGGTTTTCGCGTCGGGCATTTTGGGAAACGTTAGAGTATTCTTTCTTGCCTAACCCGTGGAGCAGCTTGGATAAGATAAATGCAGGCAATCAGTATTTAAATAAAGTTTATGAAGATATTCTTGAAATTGTCGGAAGTAAGCTAAATATAATCCATGGGGTCGATAGGAGCAAGAGATATTGGCGGATCGTCCTCGGTGTTTGGTTATTTCATTATGCAGCTAATGTTTATGATAAATTTCTGAGATTGAAATCAATTACCGAAATATATCCTCAATATACCACTATATTGCTGTCCGAAAAAGATTATATAATCCCTTCAGACACTGAGGATTTTGTGGTTCGTATCATTAATGATACTTACAATCTACAGATCATAAGCCGGATGCTAAAACTAGAAGGTAAGATTTTACCTGAAAGAGGCATTGCATCACCAGAAAAAAGGCAAATACCACAGGTTAATAATAGCTTAAGTAAATCAATCAAGATGCTGTGGTACAAATTGTTGGACGGTAAAGCTAACAATGGTATGTACATGCAAAGTTCTTATTTTTCAAAGTCTGATGAATTTCGGTTAAAAGTACGGTTTAAATCAAAGCTTGCACTGGGGTTCGATGAACAGTTGCCAATGGATGAGCTGGTCACTAACCTAACGATGCGTGCTGAATTATCCGATATGAAGATCGATACCGAGGATGAATTTGTACGAATCCTGGTCAAATTGATACCCCAGGATATCCCGTTTTGTTTTTTAGAGGGATATCAAACATTATACTTGGCATCTAAAAAGAAATTCCGCAAATATTCGAATGTCAAAGCCATTTTTAGTGGTACTTCCTGGTACTTTGACGAAACGTTTAAGATATGGGCAGCTGATGCCAGAGAAAAAGGGGTAGCATTATTGGGTGGGCAGCATGGTGGTATGTATGGTATAAATGCCAATTTACATCAAGAAGACTATGAGCTTTCCATTGTAGATAAATACTTTACCTGGGGATGGGATAGAGAAGGATTTAACAACAAGATTATACCGATGGCCGCTCTCAAATTGAATGATATCAAGGACTTACAAGCGGATAATCAATTGAAAGACATACTTTTTGTATCAAATATTTGGCCGCGCTATTTCTTGCGCTTTACACCAATTCTCCCACACGAGGTATCTACCTATATAGAATGGCAGATAAGATTTGCAGCCGGGCTCGATAAAAATATCCGCGATGCATTGCATATCAGAGGCTATATTAACGACTTCGGTTGGGAGTACGCAGATAGGTGGAGTGATGCTAAACTGGAGGTTATTATGGATAGTTGGGAGATCCCCTTCAGAAAGCGTTTGGAACAATGCCGGCTGGTAATCTGTGATAATACGGCTACGACGTTTCTTGAGGTTTTAGCCAGTAATAAGCCAACCATTCTTTTTTGGGATTTCGAGACTCATTATATTAGACCAGAGGCTATGCCGTTTTTTGATGAACTTATTAGAGTTGGAATTCTTTATAAGACTCCAGAATCTGCCGCACATACTGTAAATCAAATATATTTTGATATAGAATCATGGTGGAATAACCCTGAACTGCAGAAGGTACGGTCGAGATTTTGCGAACGATTTGCACGGGTTGGACCACTTCGGGAATGGATTTATGAGTTTTCTAAAGTCATTGCGGGATGAGAGCGGGAATAGCTCATTGGGCAGAAGATATGCCTTCAAATTATCCACCAATTTAGTGGGCCTGTTTGTTAATCTGATAACTCAGGCCATAATTCCCCGTGGGCTAGGCCCCAGAGCTTATGGCGATTTTAATTTTATAACTAATTTCTTTAATCAGATCATCGGTTTCATTGACATGGGGACCTCAACTGCATTCTACACTAAGCTCTCACAGAGACCAAGAGAGTATGGGTTGGTAGTTTTTTATCTCTATTTTTCAATCTTAGCATCTATAATGACCCTATTATTTGTACTAATAGTTCATCAAACAGGTCAAATCAATAGTATTTGGCCAGGACAGACTATTTTTTACATTTATCTAGGTGCAGGATGGGGAATATTTACCTGGTTTAGTCAAACCCTGAACAAAATTACTGATGCTTATGGTTTAACTGTTCCTTCAGAGATTGCTCGAATTATCCAAAAGATATTAGGCCTTGCTATGATTGTAGTGCTTTATCTGTGTCATAAGCTAGATTTGGCTAATTTCTTTTATTACAACTTTATTATTATTGGTTTCTTAGGTTTGGCCTTTGCAGCAGTAATCAAGAATAGTGATTTTGCCCTTAAAGGACAATATACGATCACCAGAGAACATGCTAAGAAATACATTCATGAGTTTTACGAATACAGTGCGCCTCTGCTTCTCTACGCTCTTGCAGGCGTGGTTATAGGGATCCTTGATCGATGGTTTTTGCAGCAATTTGCTGGAAGTGAGCAACAAGGCTTTTACAGTCTGTCTTATCAAATTGGCGCCGTTTGTTTTCTTTTTACCAGTGCCATGACTCCCTTACTCATGAGAGAGTTCTCTATCGCTTATGACAATAAGGACATAAGCCAGATGGCTTATTATTTCCGTAGATATATACCCATGTTATATTCTGTTGCCGCTTATTTTTCATGCTTTATTGCTGTTCAATCAGCCAATGTGGTATATCTTTTTGGAGGTGGTCAGTATAAAGAAGCTGTTTTAGCAGTAATGATAATGGCATTTTATCCGATCCATCAGACATATGGGCAATTAAGCGGTTCAGTTTTTTTTGCTAATGGACAAACAAAGCTATTCAGAAACATTGGGATCTATTTCATGACCATCGGGATACCCATTACCTATTTCCTGATTGCTCCGGCAGATAGATTTGGATTAGATACAGGGGCCGTTGGTTTGGCGGTCAAAATGGTCGGGTTGCAGTTCTTTTGGGTCAATGCCCAACTTTACTATAATTCTAAATTCCTCGGCTTGAACTACTGGCGTTACCTGGGACATCAAATCATAAGTGTAGGTTGCATATTGACAATTGCATGGATCACTACTGCATTAGTCAACCAGATGAACTGGATGAACGATTTTGTAATAGCTAATTTTCTCTTAACCGGGTTTCTATATACTTTAATAATCATACTGGTGGCATATAAGTTCCCTCGTATTTTTGGGATAAAGCATGAAGACATTGCTGTTATTAAACATTCTATAAATAATAGGAGAAGAGTAAAATGATCGATTTAAAAGATAGATTACTACGAGATGAGTTTTCGCTGGGTTCATGGATAACCCTTGGCCATACATCTATAGCTGAAATAATGGCTAAATCTGGGTTCGATTGGTTGACTATCGATATGGAACACAGCGTTATTGAACTCAATCAGGCTCAGGAAATGATTCGGACCATAGAGATGAATGGCAGCGTTCCTTTAGTTAGAGTAGGAGACAATGATCCCTATTTGATCAAGAGGGTAATGGATGCTGGGTCTCATGGGGTCATAGTTCCAATGGTAAATAGTCGTCAAGACGCTGAACGGGCAGTAGGGGCAGTGCAGTATCCGCCAAAGGGTTTCAGGGGCGTAGGTCTGGCGAGGGCTCAACAATATGGATTTGGTTTTGAAGAATATAAGAGCTGGCTGGCTGATAACAGTGTCGCCATAGTGCAAATCGAACACATAAAGGCGATTGAACGATTAGAGGAGATTCTGTCTACTCCGGGGGTAGATGGCTCGATTATCGGTCCGTATGACCTGTCAGGGTCTCTGGGCTATCCTGGTGAATTTAATAGGCCAGAGGTGCTTGATGCCCTACAGCAATATGAAAAGGTTTCTAAGCGGTTAAAAAAAGCGATGGGCTTTCACGTAGTTCAACCTGATCCCGAATTGACAAATTCATATAAGGATAAGGGATATACATTTATTGCCGTCGGTTTAGACACCTTGTACCTGGGAGGCAAATGCCGTGAGACAATAGCAAAATCAAGGTAAAACGCTATGAAGGAATTTTTTAGAAAATTAAGCAGTTTGTCGTTTCGTGACATGCTGAGCTATACTTACATAAGACTACAGCACTATGTCTCAGGGTTTATCGGGACAACTATGTTGTATTTGAAAGCATGCATCTGTGGTATCAATATTTCAAATAACGTTCGTTGTTTCGGGACTATCCATTTATCACGTTTTCCCAAAAGTCAGATCAGCCTTGGCCAGAATGTAAGTATAGTATCATCATCTCAGCGATGTACAGCTAGTTCCATATATGCCCCTACTAAGCTCAAGACTTGTACACCGGATGCTAAAATAGTAATCGAAAATAATGTCGATCTGAATGGAACTTCTATAGTAGCCAGATCCAAACAAATCACTGTTGGTGAAGGGACTATGATTGCTCCTAACTCAATGATAATAGATTCGGATTTTCATGCATTATGGCCCCCTGAGAATCGGACAATGAATCCTGCCTTTGAAAATGACGCCGATGTAGTCATCGGCAAGAATGTATGGATAGGCAGCAGATGCATTATCCTAAAGGGAGTAAGGATAGGAGATAATTCGGTTATTGCCGCGGGAAGCGTTGTGGTAAATGACATCCCGCCCAACGTTGTCGCCGGTGGAAATTATGCCAGGATCATCAAGGTCCTGGACAAAGGAGAGTAGTATATATGCATATTGTAGGAATTATACCCGCCAGGATGGCTTCTTCAAGGTTCCCGGGAAAACCGATGGCCAGGATTCTGGAAATTCCCATGATCGGACATGTTTATTTCCGAAGCAAACTTAGCAAATGTTTGGATGATGTATATGTTGCCACCTGTGACGAGGAAATAGCTGCTTATATAGAGAGCATTGGCGGGAAAGCCATAATGACCAGCGATGCTCATGAAAGAGCCAGTGATCGATGCGCCGAAGCAATGCTGACCATTGAGAAGAATACCGGGAAAAAAATAGACATTCTAATGATGATCCAGGGAGATGAGCCGATGCTGTTCCCTGAGATGATTGATGCTGCAGTGCAGCCGATGCTGGATGATGATAGTGTTCAAGTCGTAAACCTGATGGCTCCCATTAAAACACGAGAAGAACACGATGACCCCAATGAGGTGAAAGTGGTAGTGGACTTGAGCGGCAATGCCCTCTATTTTTCAAGGGAACCCATTCCGTCCTGGAAAAAGGGAGCGACCGAAGTGCCTATGAATAAGCAGGTTTGTTTGATTCCCTTTCGAAGAGAGTTTTTAATCAAATTCAATGATATGCCGCAGAGCCCATTAGAGATAGTTGAATCAGTTGATATGCTGCGTCTATTAGAAAATGGGTACAGAGTTAAAATGATTGAGACCCAATATGATACATATAGTGTTGACACAGAGGAAGACCTTAAGAAAGTAGAGATGCTAATGAAATATGATCAATTGTTAACTCAATATAGTAGTAAATAATTGATTTTTTAGATTGGGGATACAAAGAAAACTATGAATAAGTTAATAAAAATTGTATTAAATGAATTTGCAGAATGGTATCAGGTAATTTTTATCAGGAATATTCCGGGTAATATTGGAGCCTATGTTCGTTACCTTTTTTGGAGAAAACATTTTAAAAAATGTGGCGATAAACTGATTGTACGTACTGGTTTCTTTTGCGGAGAACCCGGAAATATTTCAGTCGGAAATAATGCAGTGTTGGGCGCCAACATTGATATGTATGCTATAAACGGTGGAAAAATACAAATTGGTAATAGGTTTAGCGCCAATAAAAATTGTATGATTGATGCTTCTGAAAATGGATCCATTATTATTGGCGATAATGTTCTACTTGCGAGAAATGTTACTATAAGGTCAAGCGATCATGTATTTTCCAGACTTGATATACCAATTCGAGATCAAGGTCATCGGGGCGGGGAAATAATCATTGGCAACGATGTATGGATTGCTGCCAATGCAGTCATCTTACCGGATGTAAACATCGGCTATGGTTGTGTAATAGGTGCGGGGTGTGTAGTTACTAACGATATTCCGCCGCTTTCTATCGTAGCCGGGGTGCCCGGCAAAATTATTGGCACTAGAGCAGTTAGTGATACGAACTGATAGAAAGGTCTGAAATCGATGAAAAAGGTGTTAGTTGCTGTTTATCCCTTTCTAACGGATATCAGAAGTGTTGAAGGAATCGAATTTGTTTCGAATATTTGGGGATATGACCCTACAGCACAAGAAATTGAAATGGAGCTTTCCAATGGCTGTTATGATGGCCTTCTCATCGGGACCAAAACAGTAAATAAGACCATTGTTGAGAAAACCAATTCTTTAAAGGTGATTTCACGCCTGGGTGTGGGGTTAAATAATATTGATATTGATTTCTTTAGAGAGCATGGTATTGTAACGACCTGGACTCCATTTGGCCCTACAGATTCAACTGCGGAGATGGCCTTCGGCATGATCATGGCAGGTAGCAGACGCTTGCTGAACTATGACCGTATGATAAAAAATAACATATGGAAAAGGTCGTTTTCATTAAGGTTGATGGATGCAACAGTAGGAATCATTGGATTTGGAAGAATAGGCAAGAGATTAGCAAATCTACTTAAGCCGTTCAATTGCAGGGTATTATTGCATGACATTTCACCCGATCTGGCTACTGCGCATGCGATGGGCTTGGAATTTGTAAGCAAAAAAGAAATACTGGATCAGGCGGATATAATATCTTTTCATATTCCTCTTAAAGACGATACCCTCAACTGGTTATCACATATGGAATTTGAACAGATGGAAAGGCCGGTAACCATTGTAAATACCGCACGCGGTGGCATCGTGAATGAAGATGCCGCTTACACATACCTTAAGCAGCATCCCCAGAGTTATTATTGCTGTGATGTTTTTGCAGAAGAACCTTATTACGGTCCCCTCATCGAGTTGGATAATACTCTATTAACGCCTCATGCCAGCAGTTTTACCATTGGTTCCAGGCGTCAAACCGAATTATTGGCGATTGATAATTGTATCAAGGTCTTAAAGGGAGAGCCTTGCCAATTTGTTGTGGAGTACAATGAATAATGCGTATTGAATATCTATCTTATGCATTAAAAAAAAGAATCCCGGTTTACGGATCGATGGAGGAAGTCCTAGAAATACTGCCGGTCAAAGCTATATCTAGCGGGGATTCGTGCAATGTCTTTCGTGTAGGGATGGAGAATCATTGGGGTACCCATGTGGATTGTCCGGCACATTTTTTTCAGAATGGCAAGAGAGTAGAACAATACGAAGCAAGTTTTTGGTTTTTCAATAATCCCCAAATCATTAATCTAAGTGCCCAACCTGGTCAAATAATTGCAATGAAAGACTTATCGGTAAGTGTTGAGAACAATACCGATTTTTTAATACTAAATTCCGGTTGGGCGAAATACCGTGGACAAGAGATATATTGCCTCCAGAACCCTGGATTGGATCCTGAAATAGGTCTTTGGCTCAGAAAAGAACGACCTAATGTTAGGGCAGTCGGATTTGATTTTATTTCAGTTTCATCATTTCGAAACAGGGAAGTCGGCAGGCTCGCTCATAAGGCGTTTTTAGACCCGGATGGAGTTGGGGATCCAATAGTCCTGGTGGAAGATATGTTTTTGTCATATTATCCCAAAAAGCTGGAGCAGGTATGGGTAGTCCCTTTGCGATTTGATGAAATAGACAGTTCTCCATGTACCATTCTGGGGGTATTCGAGTGATTGAAGCTATTATATTCGATTTTGATGGAGTTATATTGGAATCAGCTGATATAAAGACCAGAGCCTTTGCGATACTATTTGGGAAAGACTATCCAGACAAGGTTTCAGAGATTGTGGACTATCATATCAGTAACATGGGGATATCACGTTATGTGAAATTCCGTCATATTTATGACAAGATCCTTGGTTTGCCTTTATCAGACGACCAGGAGACTAAGCTTGGCGAGGACTTTACCTCAATAGTTATGGATGAAGTTCTTAAAGCCCCCTATGTGCCCGGTGCCTTCGAGTTTATTGAAAAGAACCATATGGCGTATCCGTTGTTCATTGCTTCGGGGACTCCCCAAAAAGAACTTGAGTATATAGTTGAGAAAAGGCGATTGAAGGATTATTTCACGGAAATTCACGGTACCCCAGGAAGCAAGACAGAGATCATCGGTGATTTATTGAACAGATATGAGTTAAGGCCTGATAGAGTTATTTTCGTGGGCGATGCTGAAAGTGATTGGCTTGCTGCTCAAAACACCGGGGTCTGTTTTGTTGCACGGATACACCAGGATGGCAATGAGTTGAACCAGAGCGAATATAGAGTTGGTGATCTAAGGGAATTTGCAGAGGTATTTGATACCATATCGTAAATTATCACTATTTAGGGATAGGAGAAGATTTTTGTGAAGGCAATTGTATTTGGCGGGTCAGGTTTTTTGGGAAGTCATGTAGCTGACGAACTAAGTAACCGGGGATATGATGTAATCATCTATGATCTTGTTGCTTCACCTTATCTGATGAATGACCAACAGATGGTAGTAGGCGATATTCTTGATTCAGAACAGGTCAGGAAAGCGGTGGCAGGCTGTAATTACGTATTTAACTTTGCCGGTATTGCCGATTTGGATGATGCAACCACCAAGCCGCTTAAAACTGTTGAACTAAATATAAAGGGCAACCTGAACATTATGGAAGCATGTCTGGCGGCGAACATACAACGATATGTTTATGCCAGCACCATTTATGTGTACAGCCAAAAGGGAGGATTTTACCGCTGCAGTAAACAGGCTTCCGAGCTCTATATCGAAGAGTTTCAGAGACGATATGGTTTGGATTATACTATCCTTCGCTATGGAACATTGTATGGACCGCGGGCAGATGCAAGTAACAGTATTTACAGGTACATCAAACAGGCTCTGGAGACTTCCGACATTAATTGCTCCGGTACCGGAGAAGAAATGAGGGATTACATACACGTACGCGATGCATCCCGCCTTAGCGTGGATATTCTTGGCGATGAATACAGCAATCAACATATTATTCTCAGTGGACATCATACTATGCGTTTTAAAGATATGTTATTTATGATCAAAGAAATCCTGGGTAAAGATCTGCAGATAAACTTCGGCAACCAGAAGAATGAAGATCATTATGCCTATACTCCGTATTCTTATACACCGAAAATAGGTTCTAAGCTGGTAAACCACCTGTATGTCGATATGGGACAGGGCTTATTGGAATGCCTTATAGAAATGGATAGAAAAAACCAAATGCCGGGTTAAATGGAGTAAAGCAATGAGCACTGATTATTTAAGTCAAAGCTTTGAAGTATTAGACCTGACAGTAATGAACGCTGGTATAAGCCGTTTATTAGATGATGTGGCTCATAATATACGGGGGGCATTTGTAGAGTATACTCAGTTTCTGGGAAGTAAACATGAAAAGGATATTGACTGGTGGACAGGTAATATCGGGAGCAGAAACAGTCAGGCAAGCAACCTTTACGCCAATTGCTGCAAGTTGTATTTGGTGAAGCACTTGATTAAAGAGGGAGTCAAAATCGACCGTATTGTAGTTGATTCCCAACCCTTAAAAAAGGCCATATTAAGAATGTTACGGGTAAATAGCTATTCATGTTCCGTTGAATATAAGACAGATACCTTAAACGGTTTGGTCAATAGAATAAAAACACAAATGAAACGGAATTCTTTAGTTTCTGTACTATACTTTGTTTTTACATCGATTCGACAGAATATTTGTGCCAGAGCCTCAAAGAAGTACAGTACATACGAACACGATACCAACGAACCGGTAATATTGCTGGATAATTTTGTTATTGAGAACAGCTTCGTTAATCAGAAATTTACCGACAGGTATTACCCCCATTTGAGGGAGTACCTAACAGAAACTGAATGTAACCGGATATATTTTGCTCCAACTTATTACCAAATAGATGATTACCAGTCCATGTTTAAGAATATGAGGATGTCGAACGAACATTTTCTTGTTAGAGAGGACTATCTGAAACCGTCAGACTATTTTTATGCTTTTACCCATGTTTTTAGAACGAAAAAATTCATTAAAAACCCACCGGATTTTTTGGGAATGGAAATTGATGACCTGCTGAAAGATCAGAACCATTTAGATTCAGTTTCTCAAGCCTCATTTGAAGCTCTTTTGAAATACCGATTTGTCATGAGACTGAATAAGGAAAATGTACGTTTCGCATTGATCGTAAACTGGTTTGAAAACCAGGTGATAGACCATGGTTTTAATGCTGGATTCAGAAAATGGTATCCGGATACCCCGCTGGTCGGCTTTCAACTGCTTCCTCATCCGGATCATTATTTGAGTGTTTACCCAACCGAACAAGAAAAGAGAAATAGCGTTATACCAAAAGAAGTTGCAGTAATGGGAAATGGATTCAGGGATGTAGTAAAGACATTTTGTCCGTCGCTGGAAGTAACTGTTGCCCCGGCTCTGCGTTTCAAGCATCTTTGGAATGTATATGAATCAACATATGACCCTGGTGTTTTTCGAGTGCTGGTTGCTCTGCCATACTTCATGGATGAGGCAATCGGGATACTGAAAATGCTTGATGTGATCACATCTGAATTGCCGGAAAATTTTATATTTCATATTAAAACTCATCCTACGAATAGTATCGAAAAAACCAAACAGGCTTTTGGGGTCACTTGGCCGGGGGTGTTCCAGTTTGCATCCGAGACATTTGATGTTTTGGTTGCAAAAACTGATATCGTTATTTCATCAAGTTCTAGTGTTTGTTTAGAGACGATTGCAAAGGGAACTCCCGTTATTGTAATAGCAAATGCCTTTGGTATTACTTACAAATATATCCCGGAAGCGATAACTCAAGACATATGGCGAATGTGTTATACAGCTGACGATTTGAAAGAAGCCCTGGTTCATTATTCCAAACGTGATAATGAAACTGTGAGCAATTACAAAGAGTTAGGTCGGTCAATAAGAGACATTTATTTCGAGCCGATAAATGAAGTTACGGTAAGAAGATTTTTAAAACTAGAAAATTGATTGGGTGTATTCAAATGCTAAAATGCGTCTATCAACTGGAGTTATTCCAAACAGAGTGGAATAATATTTCACTTACTGATATTGCCCAGAAACTGGACCTAAATCCGGATGATGTGGCGGCCCATCATTTTTATAATGAGTTTTATATTCAGTTGAAGGATAATAATTATGTTATTGATTCGGACTGGAAAATTAAAAAAGAACAAATGACATTATTACTCAAGCAGAAGATAGATGAGTTATCGAAATATAAAAGAATTAAAGTATTATCAATAGGAGCGGGGCTAGGGCTGATTGAGTTGCCACTTATCATTGATGGCTACGATATTGAATTGCAGGAGTGTCAGGCTGAGTCCTTTGAATATATTAAAAGTCAAATAAGTATAAAAGAATGGATTACGAACGATTTTAGTGATTTACCTGCGGATAGCTATGACCTGATTTATATGTCTATAGTAAGTTATGTTTTTGACTTGCCAACTTATAAAGAAGTTTTAAAAAATTGTTCAAGGATTTTAAAAAAGGGCGGTAAGCTTATTATCTGGGATCCCCGCTGTCCTAATCCCATTGTTTATAAAACAAAGACATTTATCAAGCACCTATTAAACTTTCCGCGGGGTGTAAAATGGGGTTGGGCGAGAAGCTGCAGTTTACATACAGCATTGGCTGAGAAAGCAGGTTTTACGGAATTTGGCCAATGCTATAGGGATGAAAATCTTAAACTAATTAAAGCTATAACAATTTTCTGTTTTGTATTATCTATTAAAAAGGCAATCTATCAAGAAATAGTTTTAGAAAAAAGTATTGAATAGATTACAAAGGAAAGAGATGAATTTGAAATGATCAAAGTTTCCCAGGGATGTCTTGGAGAAGAAGAGCTTCAAGAGGTAAAAGAAGCATTTGAATACGGCTATTTTGGACATGCCTACAAGGTGGAACAGTTTGAAGAGGCTCTTAAGCAATATCTGGGGGTAGCCAATGCTGTCGCGGTTAATAATGGCACAAATGCTCTGCATCTGGCGATGGATGCACTAGGCATTGGACCGGGAGACGAAGTTATAGTACCCTCTTTGACATTTGTCGCATCCTTTCAAGCCGTAAGTGCTACTGGAGCAAAACCAGTTTCCTGCGACGTATACCCCGATACCTTATTGATAGATATAGATGATGTAAAAAAAAGGATTACATCCAGGACCAGAGCGATAATGCCTGTACATTATGCGGGGAATCCCTGTGATATGGATAAATTGCTTGCTCTAAAGGCAGAGCATGGTATTAGAATAATTGAAGATGCTGCGCACGCTCTGGGATCGGAATACCAGGGAAAAAAAGTCGGAGGCTTTGGCGATATAAGTTGTTTTAGTTTTGATTCTATTAAGAATATAAGCTGCGGTGAAGGCGGTGCCGTCATATGCCAGGATACTGAGTATGCTGAGGTTCTGAGGGTAAAAAGGACCCTGGGTATAGAACGGAAGCCGGGTGGGGAGCGCTGGCAATATGAGGTCAGTGAGCAGGGCTTTAGGTATCATATGAGTAATATTAATGCAGCGATTGGCCTTGCTCAATTAAAGAAATTGAATAGCTTTGTCGATAGGCGCAGAGAAATATGCAGGAAATATGTACAAGCATTTCAAAACATACCTGGGATAGGGCTATTAAGAACTAATTACAATGAGGTCGCCCCTCACGTATTTGTTATCCTAGTAAAAGATGGACTACGAAATGGATTGATGAGTTTCCTACGCGACCATGAAATAGAAACTGGTCTCAATTACATTCCCAATCATCTCCATCCTTACTATAATAGCGGGTATAGCCTGCCAGCAACCGAAAAAGCGTATGACGAGATATTAACGATTCCGTTGCACTGTCGAATGACCGACAATGATGTGGATGAGGTTATTGTAAGAATACAGGAGTTTTTTAATGGAAGGGGATAAATATGAAGCCCAAAGTTGTTATTTTTAGTGGGGGTATGGGGACCAGGCTTAAAGAGGAAACTGATTATCGGCCTAAACCCATGGTCAACATAGGAGATAAACCGATCTTATGGCACATAATGAAAATATACTCGCATTATGGTTACAATGAATTTGTCTTATGCCTGGGATACAAAGGTGAAATGATCAAAAAGTATTTTTACGACTACGAAGTTCTGAATAATGATTTCACCATTGATTTGAGCAGGAATAAATCTATACATATCCATGACAGCGGTATCGAACATGACTGGAAAGTTACTCTTGCCGATACTGGTCTCAATACCCTTAAGGGCGGCCGATTGAAAAGAGCTGCTAAATATATCGACAGCGATGTTTTCATGCTCACTTATGGTGACGGAGTTTGCGACGTTAATATTGATGAACTTATGAAGTTTCATTTGTCGCATGGTAAGATAGGGACGGTAACCGGGGTAAGACCACCCTCGCTCTTTGGTGAACTGGTGGTTGAGAATGGCCAGGCGGTATTGTTCGCAGAAAAACCACAGACATCTACCGGACTTATCAATGGAGGTTTCTTCATTTTTAATCGAAAGATACTGGACTATGTGACTGAAGCAGAAGATTGTGATTTTGAATTCGGTCCGCTGGAAAAGCTGGCTTCAGAGGGAGAATTGATGGTATTTGAACATAGTGGACAATGGCAGTGTATGGATACATATCGCGATATGGAGTATTTAAATAAACTGTGGAATTCCAATAATGCCTTCTGGAAGGTATGGGATAAAAACTAGGGGTTACATGCTGATGTTTGAAGATGTGTTCAGAGGGAAAAGGGTATTCATTACCGGTGATACAGGATTTAAGGGCTCATGGCTTAGTTTGTGGCTAACGCAGATGGGAGCTGAAGTACGGGGGTTTGCCTTACCACCGGAAAGAGAAAACGATCACTTCATTCTTTTAGGACTTGATAAACTCATAAACCATATAAATGGTGATATTCGTGACTATGATCAATTGAAAAATGCTGTCGGTGACTTCAAGCCGCAGATCGTATTCCACCTGGCAGCCCAGCCACTGGTCAGGTATTCTTATGAGGAACCCAAACTGACCTTCGACACCAATATATCAGGTTCAGTGAATGTTTTGGAAGCGATCAGGAACTGTCCGGAAGTGAAAGCCTTGATCTACATTACTTCCGACAAATGTTATAAAAACAAGGAATGGATATGGGGATACCGTGAGAATGATGAATTAGGTGGACACGATCCCTACAGCGCTTCCAAGGCTGCGGCAGAACTGGTCTTTTCTTCATATATGAGTGCGTATCTAAATGATCGGGTGGGGTTCGGTGCGGCAAGCGTAAGAGCCGGGAATGTCATCGGTGGGGGAGATTGGGCCCAGGATCGTATAGTGCCCGACAGCATGAAAGCATTGATGGATCGGGAGCCGATAGTATTAAGAAATCCGCGAGCCACTCGTCCCTGGCAGCATGTTCTCGAGCCGCTTTTCGGCTACCTGATGCTGGCAGCTCGGTTATACGAAGATCCTAAATCCTTCTCAGGGTCTTGGAATTTCGGGCCTACCGCTGAATCGGTGCGAAATGTTCGCTGCCTGGCCGATAAAATAGTGCAGTATTGGGGAGAAGGCATCATTACCGAAAACAAAGAGGCCAATGCATCGCATGAAGCCGGCTTACTGCACTTAAATAGTGACAAGGCCAATTATGTTCTGGGGTGGAACCCTGGGTGGGACTTCGAGCGGACGGTCTATAAAACGGTAGAATGGTACAAAGGATATCAGGATGGGAAAAATATCCTGGATTTGAGCAGACAACATATCGATGAATATTGGAAAACGCAACAAGATAAGGAGGTTGCCAGACATTGATCGACGGGGTAATAATCAAACCTTTAAAACAGATCCTCGACGAAAGAGGGAAGATAATGCATATGCTGCGTTGTGATGATGAAAATTTTCAGCAATTTGGCGAGATATATTTTTCCTGCGTCTATCCGGGGGTAATAAAGGGTTGGCATATACACAAGAGAATGATATTGAACTATGCGGTGCCCCATGGACATATAAAATTCGTATTGTATGATGATCGGGAAAAGAGTCCTACCAGAGGCGAGATCCAAGAAATAGTACTGGGGCCTGACAACTATTGCTTGGTTACTATACCACCGCTGGTTTGGAATGGGTTTAAAGGTATAGGCAGCGAGATGGCCATAGTTGCCAATTGTTCTTCGATTCCTCATGATCCGAAGGAAATCGAGCGTTTAGATCCTTTTGACCGATCGATACCTTATGATTGGTCATTGAGGCACGGCTAATATATATATAAAGAGGCTTAGAAATGTCAGAAGCTGTAAGTGTATCGATCCTGATGAATTGCTATAATAGTGAACGATTTCTCCAGGAAACCCTGGATAGTTTGTTCAAGCAAACCTGGCAGAATTGGCAATTAGTATTTGTAGATAATTGTTCTACGGATAACAGTTCAAAGATGATTAGCCAATACCGGCATGATGAGAGGGTCAACTACATCATGACCCCGCACCATATGTCTCTTGGAGAAGCACGTGATTTCGGCCTGGATTACTGCCAGGGGAAGTATATTTGCTTTTTAGATACCGACGATCTATGGGATTCTGCTAAATTGAAGAAGCAGGTAGTATTCTTAGATAAGCATCCCGATGCACTCCTTACCTATTCAGGGTGCTATTTTATCAATGAGAATAGTAAAATCACCGGAAAAAGAGATCTTGCTTATAAATACGGAAACCTGTTTGGAATAAATCTGGCTAATTACGAGATCAATATCCCTACTCTTATGATCAGGCGAGATGCTCTAGGAATGATCGATAAACCATATTTCGACCCGCTACTGAAGTTTGCTGAGGATAACAATCTTGCCATGCGGCTTTTGGCCTGTGGTCCAGCTGCATGTCAACCGGAAAAACTCGTCTATTATCGCCAGTCTCGGGGTTCTCTAACCAATAAAACCGTTGATTTATGGGGCCCGGAAATGGAATATACATTTAAAAAATTAGATGCGCTGGGGGTACTCATCCCTAACAGCAGCAAAAAACAAAGACAACTAGCCCTGGCTAAAATTGCCTATTATAAAGCTGTGTATCTGGTACAGATACATGAATTCAAACAAGCTGCAGCACTGTTGAAAGAATATCGATTCAGTAATCTTAAATATTATCTTTTGTACTGGGCCAGTTATTCTCCGGCTTTATGGAGTTTGGCCCATCACTTAAGGAGTTATTAATTTATGGTAAGAATATCCCGTATACTGATGTTGTTCATAGTGATTATTGCCGCAATAAGTATAATGGGATATCTTACTAATGATTTCGTCCATCCGTATATTGATTTTGCCGGTTTTGTTGGCATTATGGTCTTTGTTGCCGTTCTTTACTTTTTCCTGAAATTCTTCGCATCAAAAGCTCCGCTATTGAATCTGATCGTTTTTATGCTGATCATCTTCTTTCAGTTAAGATTGATGTTCCTTATCTTTGTTCCGATCAGTTTTCTTTTCTTTTCATGGATCACTTACGATAGCTTTCACACCGTTATCTGCACGATACTAACACTAACGGTTTTGAGTTTCCTGGGAACCATAATTGGCACGAAAAAGTCCAGCTGCCAGTCGGATAATACTTCGGTTTCTTTCCGAAATTTTTATTTTATACTGTTTGTTATATGTGTTTTAATGCAGTTGCTTATGTATTATTCATTTGGATATGTCGGAGCAACTGGCAGCGGTGAAAATTTAAATCCGGTATACCGATATCTGGCGATATTGTGCAATATCAATGTTTTTACATTTATGGCTATCGCCTTTGCCATCAGGACCAGGAACGGACATAAATGGACCCTGCTTATACTGATTCTCTTTGCTGTATATTGTACTTTTACTGGAAGCAGGGCAGGTATTTTTGAGGCATTCATCATATATCTGTGTAGTTTGTTATACTTTTACGGAGATGCGAAGATACCCATTCGAATGAGACAAATATTTATCATTCCCTTATTGCTGGTTTTGCTATTATTCACGATACAGTATTCGACCTATTTGCGAGATAAGCAATGGTTCAACAGCAGTATCTCCTATAATGATTATGTATCAACCAGCTATGACAATGTTTTAGCGGCAAGTTCCGGATTGTCTTATAGATTGTCCCTGGTCGAACCATTATACGCAGCTATGTTTCCGCCCAGACATGATATCAGTAATATAATTAACTGGAAAACAACGATTATTTCTTCAGTTAATAGAATTATTCCCGGGAAACCGTTTGGTAATATCATGTACCACGAATACGCCTATTCAATGCTATGGCTTGTAATTCCTGAAATGCAGGGTGATAATTACATCGGTTATGAATGGGGAATGTTTGGTATCTCATGGCAATTATTCGGGATATGGAGTACTGTATTTATTTTTCTGTTCAGCTACCTTCTAGCCCGGCTGGTATCCCTCTTTACTGTGCGGGGAACTGCCTGGAGCAATGTATATGGATTACTCTTCTGCTATGCTAACTATATTTGGGTAAGGAACTTGGGAATTGATAACTTCATGGACAGGTTCAGTAAAATGATCATCTTATTGATAATCAATCAGCTGGCTTTTTATGTACTAAAGGGTTTTACTGTCAAGACCAAGATACCTTTGGACTCTGAGACAATAGAATCGGTATAAACAATGCTTATTTGATCAACTCGGGGGATTATTTTGATGGATAAAGACTTGATTTTCTTAACAGGTGCTACTGGTTTTGTTGGCAGACATATTCTGGCGAGCCTTTTAGAAAACGATGCAGATGTAATTGCTTTGACAAGGAAAAATCAGTCTGATGTTTTGGAGAAAATAAATAATAGTTATCCGAACCGCCTCAAGGTAGTTTATGGCGACCTGACCAACAAAATAGATATGCCGGAAGAGGTTACTACTATATATCACTGTGCGGGAGTGATTTTGAACGAAGAACAGATGCAGGCGGTCAACGTAGAGGGGACCCGCCGGATGGTCGAAGCAGCCTTGGTCAGAGGATGCCGATTGATCCATTTATCCAGTGCAGGTGTGGTGGGTAAAACCAAAGACCATTTGATTGATGAAAATACGGCATGTAATCCCTATAATAAATATGAACAGAGTAAATATGAGGCTGAAAAGATAGTTCTTGATGGTATAAAACGAGGGCTCAAGGCGCAGATTCTGAGACCAACTACCATTATCGGAACAGGGCGAGCGGAGAATCAGGACAGCATTCTCCAAATGTTCAGAACTATAAAACGCGGATGGTACAGGAATATTGGCAATGGGCTGCACAATCTGATACACGTGAATGAAGTGGTTCGAGTAATGCACATGTTGAACAGTGATGCCATTCCCAACGGAGGCATCTTTATTAGCAATAATCCTATAGGTTTTCGGGATATGGCAAACATCGTCAGGTTGGAGACTACCGGTCAATCTGGTGAGATTGGGAGTATTCCATATGGATTGGCTTTTATGGCTGCTATTTGTGGTTCCGCTTTATCATTTGTCAGCGGAAGGCGGATACCTTTAACATTGTCACGTTTTCAGGCCCTTACCGATAAGCGGGTTTTTTCCCAGGACCGGATCGTATCCAAACTAGGTTACCAACCTTTGCACCCGATAGAGGATTATGTTAAGATCCTGTGCCATGATTACATAAAGCAAGGATTGTTATGATGGATAATATCATAAGAATGAGCAGTAAAGCAACCGTTAAGATGTGTGTGATGACTACGATACCTTTTACCATGCGGGTCTTTTTAGTTGACCAATTGGTATTTCTCTCTCAGAATGGCTTTGAAATAACTCTTATTTGTGATTACGATCCTGAATTTGCCAGGGACTGCCCCCAGGAACTAATGTATCATCCGGTGCACTTGGAGCGCAATGTAGGCCCAATATCTACTCTTAAAGCTTTCTTTAAAATATGGAGCTTTTTTAGAAAGACAGATTTCGATATCGTTCAGTATTGTACCCCTAAAGCAGCATTATTGGGGTCGGTCGCCGGAGCCATGACCAGGATACCGGTACGCCTTTATTGTCAGTGGGGTATTAGATTTGTCGGCTTTACCGGGCCAATGCGATGCATGTTTAAACTCCTGGAGAAACTATGCTGTTACTGTAGCACCGATATCGCCCCGGATAGTTTTGGCAATCTTCGCTTTGCGATAAAGCAAGGATTATATCCTCCCGATAAAGGGACAGTAGTATACAATGGCAGTGCAAATGGGGTCGACATGACCAGGTTCGATCCTGAAAAACGAATCGAATTCAGGAAAGAGATTCGGTCAGAATTAAACCTACCTGATGATGGCTTCGTTTTTGGCTATCTAGGCAGAATCACACGGGACAAAGGGATAAATGAGCTGGTGCAGGCTTTTATTGAAATGGCAGAAAACGATCCGGACATTTATTTGTTGATTGTAGGTCCGCTGGAGGGAGATACATTATCGCAGGAAACCCGCGATTATCTTAATACCTTTCCAAGAATCGTACAGTTAGGTCATCAAAACCAACCAGAAAAATATTTGGCGGCCATGGATGTGATGGTACTGCCCAGCTATCGCGAAGGTTTCGGGCAGGTATTGATCGAAGCTCAAGCCATAGGGGTACCGGTAATTTCTTCTGATATTTCGGGTCCGCGCGAGGCTATACTCCACGAAAAAACCGGACTGCTTTTTTCCGTACATGATTACAAGGCCATGTACCTGGCTTTGAAACGTTTGCGCGAAAGTCCGGAAACTATCCAAGAATACAGAAAAAACGGTATCGACTTTGTCAGGGAAAAGTTTGAACAGCGTAATTTTTGGCAAAAAATGCTGGAGCACCGGCAGACCTTATTGAGAAAAAGGAAATTGCTCTCATAAAACAATTTACGATGGGGATTGATATAATGCCGATATTATTAGTTGTTGCACATCCCGATGATGAGGTTCTCGGCTTTGGAGCCTCTGTTGCCATGCTTGCCGAGCAGGGGACAGACATCTATACTTGCATCCTCTCAGGTACTGTTGAAGCCAGAAGAAACAAGCCCGAGCAAGATGTATTGGTGCACAATATCGAACAAGCCAATAATTTTTTGGGAGTCAAGGGTCTGGTTTTAGGATCATTTCCTAATATTGAGTTTAATGTAATACCACACCTAGAGTTGGTTCGGTTTATTGAAGAGGCCATAGAAGAATTCATGCCTGATGTGATAATTACCCACCATCCCAGTGATCTTAACAATGATCATCTGCAAACCTCTCTAGCCTGTCAGGCGGCGGCCAGGCTATTTCAGCGTAAAGACAACATAGTGCCATTGAAGTCTCTTTTTTATATGGAGATATTGTCCTCTACTGACTGGGCTTTTTCCGATAACCAGTTTGGATTTAAACCGGATAGTTTCCTGGAAGTCGGTGAAGGGTTTATTGACAAGAAAATTCAAGCATTAAAGATATATGAGGGGATAACCAGAGAATATCCCCATCCCCGCAGCGAGGAGACGATTAAGGGCCTGGCGGCCTACCGCGGTTCCCAGGCAGGACTCCGTTATGCAGAAGCATTACAGACGGCTTTTCGGCAAATCAGGACAGGAGATTTTTAATCGGCTATGTATAAATGTTATCTTAAGCGATTGTTCGATATCATATCTTCAACCTGTGTTCTGATTATACTATCACCGGTATTTCTGGTAACTGCTATGTCTATATACATTGAAGACAGAACCCCGGTGATCTTTAAACAACCGCGAGTAGGAAAAAACGGCAGAGAATTTGTATTGCATAAATTCAGAAGCATGCCAACCAACAGCGCTAATATTCCTTCAGCTAAAGCTGGTTCTCTGAGAATAACCCGAGTAGGTAAAATTATTCGCAGAACGAATATAGATGAGATACCGCAGCTGTACAATATACTGCGCGGCGATATGAGTGTAGTCGGGCCAAGACCCGCCATGACTACCCAAGTTGAATTGAATGAACTTAGAAGGGACGCAGGGGTGTTGAACTGCAAACCGGGGCTGACTGGTTTAGCGCAAGTCAACTCCTATGACGGAATGCCGGAAGCTGAAAAGGTCAGATGGGATAAAAACTATGCTGCAAACATCAGCTTTACCTTGGATATTTATATCATCATGAAGACCTTTTCCTATTTAATGAGACGGCCACCAACTTATTGAGGTGATCTGATGAAAACAGCTTTTTGCACCTGTGTTCAGCTTGGATTAAGCTGCATGCAGGAAATATATGCCGCCGGGGGCAAGTTAGACCTCGTTATAACATTACGGGATGAATTGGCCCCTGAGAAATCTGGTCGGATCTATGTTGATGATTTTTGTCAAACCAAGGACATCCCAGTTATAAAAATTAAAAGTATCAACGAACCAGAAGTTATACAGATGTTAAAAGATATGGCTATTGACTGGTTGTTCATAATCGGCTGGTCGCAAATCGCGCAAAAGGAGGTACTTGAGGCTCCACGTCTTGGCGCTTTGGGCATGCATCCGACTTTATTGCCGACAGGAAGGGGACGCGCTGCTATTCCCTGGGCAATAATAAAAGGTTTGGATGAAACCGGTGTGACATTGTTTAAATTAGACGAAGGTGTTGACACCGGTCCTATCATTGCTCAGCACCATATAGTAATTTCTAATGATGAAACCGCGACAACATTATATGATAAAGTAAATGAAGCACACATCAAATTGATCCGGGCAGCATGGTCTGACCTGCTCAATGGTACTGTCATACTGGTTCCCCAGGATGATTCCCGAGCATCTATATGGCCGGGGCGCACCCCGGATGATGGATTGATCCTTCCAACCATGACGGTTGAGGAAACGGACAGATTGGTACGTGCCACCACTCATCCCTATCCCGGTGCCTTTTGGCAAGCAAACGGCAAGATACTGCGTATCTGGAGCGGTAGTATAGGACAAGGTACTGTGAGTAATAAAAAAACGGAAAGTTTGAAACTGGCGAACGGATTTTACGAAGCAATTGATTATCAATGGGAAGAGAGCGAACAATCATAACTGGAGCAATCCTATAAAGGCAGCAGTTTACTGATCAACCAGATGATCAATACCCAGAGAGGTAAGGCTAATACCAGCCCCAGAACTATTCCTCTGGCAGCATTTAATTCATTATTCATGTTGTATCCTCTTCTAAACAATTTTGCTTCTAATATGACCATGTCAGAGAAAAGTTATACGTTACCCAGTAAAACCAACCTGGTAAGACAGGATCGGAATGAAATCCTATTGGAAAAGAACAAAGGATTTGGAGCATGCAAAGATTCGAACTGGACATTTTTGATAATGAAAGCCGGATAATACCGCTCTTTTCTTCTGCGATCGCAAGTTTTTTGGCTGGTATATATTTTATATCCAGGATCGGCTTTGAACAAAGCTTTTTGGCTCCGGTTATCAGAACCTTGCTGCTTAGCTATTTTATACTTTTCCTGCCTTCTGCCCTTCGGGTTTTCCGGATGTATCGCGGTAAAACCATCCGAGAATCATGGCTGTATTCCGATGTATTGGTTTTTATGTCTGGTCTGTTTCTGGCTGGGTTGTGCGGCTTTATAAAAATGACTTTGAACCTTGATCTGCTGCCGGTCTTTTTGGTTTTAGGCCTGGCTTTTTTTATATTTGGCTGGGCAGTGTATTTAAAATATTGCAAATTGAAATTGGTTCTGACCTGGTTGATCCTGATACTTATTTTTTCAGTTTGGATCTCCAGCAAGGTTTGGGCGAGAGGCTCCATCAGTTCTTTATTCCCCGAAAGCATAATAGTGAGTTCCAATATCGATACACTGTTTCATGCTGCGGTTGCTGGCAATATTCAGACATATGGTATTCCCAGTACGGGTTTGGACGGTATACCTTTGTTAAAGTATCATTTTGGTAGCCACTGGTTGTTTGCTTATCTATCCAACCTGCTGAACATCAGTGTTTATCATTTTTATAGTTTGGCCTACCAACTGATTATCGTTCCATTTTTATTTAGCAGTATGCTTTTTTTTATCATTAATCTGAAACAGATTTATAAACATAACACCAATACGATGGACGCTGGGAAATCGTTTAAAAGCATAGTGTTTTGGCTGGTGCTGATGGCTGGCTTTATAGGTATAGTACCCTGGAGAATTATGTATGATTCGGGTGTTTTCGGCGATATCATTTTTTTCAGCGAATCCTATTGCTTGGGAATAGCATTTTTTTTTGATATATGTGCACTGGGAATATCGTTTTTTACATCATCTAAAGATAAACAGCTGTCAGTTATTGAAAAATCTAGTTTTGGGTTGATCTTACTGCTTATGATCGTATGGTTGGGGCTATTACAGATATCGATAATGGTATTGCTGGTAGTCCTGGTCATTTACTTGATACTCAGGCTTAAGTTATATAAAGAATTCCTCCCCGCCATGTTCTTATTGACTGTAGCATTTCTAGCTCTGGTATATATAATAAGTTTCCCGGTAACTTCCAAAATGCAATTCGAAATGTTTGCGTATATCAAGACTTACGTAATTAACAATAAACGCAGTTGCTGGGTTTTGGGATTTTTATTGATAAATTACTTCTGGTCGTTGGCTTTAATAATTACAAGATTGGGTCAGTTGAAAAGCTCGGGATTTGGGATCAGGGCAGCGATAAAAAAACGAGAAACACTTGATATGGAAGTCATTTTAGTATTATGTATGGTTGGAGCAGTGCCGGGGCTGATTGCGGAACTTGGTGCCGGTAATGCAGATTATTTCAATATCCATCAATTCTACGTAGCTTTATGTTTTGTTTTGGCTTTGATCCCGGTAAGTCTAGAATCGAATCAAACTAAGTTGATTATAAGAAATATTGTCATTGTTATTGTAGCTTGTTCAGTAATATATAATACTTGTCTGGGTTCACTTACTTTTTTGGCTCAAAATATTATTCTAAGATATGATATTATGCAGTCTATTGCAGATGAAAATAAACAGGAATTCAATCAGTCATATATTGCTTTTATCAAGGATAAAAAAATAGGTACTATATTGACTTTATCTGGTGAACAACGAGATATCCTGTCCGTACAATTGGAACAACTGATCAATGGCCCCCAGAAGGCACTGGAGCAAAGTAAAAGATATGAATTGGTTGAGGTTTTGTTGACTCTTGGAAATGAGTCCCTTGCGGAAAAGAAAAATGCATTGCTGTTCATACCTCAAACCAATAAGCTTTACTGGGGAGACTGGATCGGCTTGGATAACATGCCCGATATGGCTGAGCCTCTGTTGGCACCTGCGTTGACTGGTATAGCTATGATCGATGGATTACCCCAGCACGGCAAGGATGTCAGGCCAACCTATGGTTATAGATGTTATTCTACCCGGAAAACTAAGCAAACCAGCCAGGACCAAGGCCTCGACATCGTGTATTCTAAAGTTTTGAAAAAAGGATTTTCTAAATTGATTATTATTGATGTAGTTGACGGTAAACCAGGGATTGTAAGAATAGGCCCATAGAAATACCAGGTTTGCCTAATTTTCGTTGCCGCCTTATCAGAATCTTAAGAGGATTCTGCATTTTTTTAGAGAAATATGTAAAACAAATTATATAAAAATACGGAGTGAAAAATTGAAAGGTATAATCCTTGCCGGGGGAAGAGGAACACGTTTATATCCGATAACACAAACGGTATCTAAACAGTTGCTGCCGGTTTACAACAAACCAATGATTTATTACCCTTTATCCGTTTTAATGCTGTCAGGTATCAGGGAAATACTAATAATTTCTACACCCGAGGATACACCTCGCTTCGAACAATTATTAGGTGATGGAGAAAGGCTGGGTCTGTCAATTAAATATGCAGCTCAGCCGCGTCCAGACGGACTGGCACAGGCTTTTATCATTGGCGAGGACTTTATTGCAGGCAATAGAGTAGCGATGATCCTGGGAGACAACATTTTTTATGGGCAGGGCTTTACTCCTGTACTCCGAAGAGCAATGCAAAACGTTGATGGGGCTACTATTTTTGCCTACCGGGTCAAAGAACCCCAGCATTTTGGGGTAGTTGAATTTGACAGAAACAAGAAGGCTATTTCTATCGAAGAAAAGCCTTTAAAACCGAAATCGGATTTTGCAGTAACCGGGCTTTACTTTTATGATAACAGGGTGGTGGATATAGCTAAGAGCCTAAAGCCATCTACCCGGGGCGAACTAGAAATAACCGATATCAACAAGGTATACCTGGAAAGAGACTGTCTCCGGGTAGAGTTGTTGGGCCGCGGATTTGCCTGGTTGGATACTGGGACCTTTGATTCCTTGCAGCAAGCAGCACAGTTTATTGAAACTATCGAGAAACGGCAGGGTTTTAAAGTAGCCTGTCTGGAAGAAATTTCTTATTATATGGGTTATATTGGCCGGGAACAACTGATGGAATTAGCGAAAGAATTAACTATGAATGAATACGGGCAATATCTATTAGATATCGCTAACAGCGAAAATCCTAAACTCTCGTAGAATAAGCCTATTCAATAATTCTTACTCATAAGGTATTTGCTATGAATAACAAGAAGCAACAACATACTGTATTAATTACCGGAGGGGCTGGCTTCATCGGATCCAACTTCATACCCTATTTTATTGATAAATACCCGGATTATCTAGTTATCAATCTCGATAATTTGAGCTATGCCGGAGACCTGAACAATCTTGATGAAGTAGCGGGGCACCCCAACCATAAGTTCATCAGGGGAAACATAACTAATCGTGAATTACTGGATCATCTCTTTTCTGAATATGACATAAAAGGGGTTATCCATTTTGCTGCCGAGTCTCATGTCGACAACTCTATTGAAAGTCCAGGGGTGTTCTTTGATACCAATATACACGGGACCTACACACTTATCGATGTAGCCAGAGAAAGGTGGATGGACGCGCCCCATGTGAACAAACCTGGTTATGAGAAATGCCGTTTTCATCATATATCTACAGATGAAGTATACGGTAGTTTAGGTTCTGACGGGCTGTTTACGGAGGAAACGCCATATGCGCCCAACAGCCCTTACAGCGCCAGTAAGGCAAGCGCGGATATGATCGTCAGGAGTTACCATCATACCTATGGCATGAATACCGTTATTACAAATTCTTCAAACAACTATGGGCCGAGGCAGCACTCAGAAAAACTAATTCCAACGATAATTCGCAAGGCATTGAACGGGCAGCCCATACCTATTTACGGGGATGGAAAAAACGTGAGGGATTGGCTCTACGTTGAGGATCATTGTCGTGCTATCGACCTGGTTTTTCATGAGGGAAAGGCTGGAGAAAGCTATAATATTGGTGCAAATAATGAACAAACCAACCTCAGCATGGCTTTTAAAATTTGCGAGATATTAGATGATCTGGCTGGTGACCGCAAGCAGGAATTGAAACTTGATTCGTTCAAAGATTTGATAACTTTTGTGAAAGACCGTCCCGGTCATGACCAGCGCTATGCTTTAGACAACGCCAAACTGATAAAAACACTGGGTTGGAAAGCCGAGACTAGTCTCTTATATGGGCTGTTTAAGACCGTAAATTGGTATATCAATCACGAAAATGAAAGAGAATGCAATCCGATATTATTATGAGGGATCTGTATAATGATTATTAAAAACCAGGCTTTATTTGAGGCTAAACAATTAAGTGTTTTTGGGAAAGGAGAACTATTTGCCCAGATTCAACCCTTGTTGGATAAGGAAGAAATAAAAATATTGAATGTTTTTGATGATACTCTTCCAGGTGTCGAATACAAAATAGAAAAATATGTCCATCAAGAAGATGCTTTGTTTGATTTACTTTATTGTGTGGGCTATAAGGACATGTACGCAAGATTCCGAAGATATAAAGAGATAAAAGAAATGGGGTTTAACATAGTTTCGTTTATTGCTGACAATGCCATTCTATCTGACAAAGCCAGTATAGGTAATGGAACCATGATAAACCAGGGAGTAATAATCGATAATTTTGTTAACATTGGGGAGTGCTGTTTTGTAAATATCGGAGCGATGATATCGCATCATACTGTGATCCAGGATAATACGTTTATCGCACCGGGAGCGAACATTGCCGGTTATGTGATGGTTGGTGAAGGAGCGTTTATTGGTGCAAACGCTACAATTATTGATAAAGTAAAAATCGGGGAATATTCGGTAATAGCTGCGGGAGCAGTTGTAATAGCCGATGTTTCTCCATATTCGCTGGTGGCAGGTAACCCTGCTGTTATCAAGAGAACAGATAGACTAGATGGGGTAAGTAAATGAAAAATCCATTAAATGTCCTGGTTCTAGGAGTAGGAGGCAATGTAAGCCAGGGAATATTGAAATCGCTGGCTATCAGCAATCTCGACTGCCGGGTTATCGGTGCATGTACCAGTCACCTGGCCTTCGGACTGTATACGGTCGATACCGCTTATATTTCTCCTCTGGCCAATAATCCCCGATTTATTGACTGGTTGTTAGATGTCTGTCATAAAGAATGTGTTGACGTCATATTATCCGGAGTCGAGCCTGTACTCGATATTTTAGCGCAAAATTCCGAGTTGATCCGGGCCAATACCGGTGCTATAGCAGTAGTAAGCAGCCCCTACCAATTGGGCATGAGTATAGATAAACTGGAAACTTGCCGATGGCTGGAAAAAAACGGATTCAATTACCCGCAATATGCGGCTGCGGAGGATAATAATGCCTTGAAAAACCTGGTCCTGAGCTGTGGCTTCCCTCTCATAGCCAAGCCAAGGAGAGGCAAAGGGGCTCATGGAGTCATCCTGGTGGAGTCCGAGAGAGATCTGGAGTATTTAAGCGCGAAAAATGATTATGTTGTGCAGGAGTACCTGGGGAGCACGGAGTTGGAATATACAGTCGGTTGTTTCTGCGATAGCAGCGGCAGGTTGAAGGGTAGTATTACTATGCGCAGAGACCTGTTGGAAGGCACTACGGTCAGAGCGGAAGTAGGGGACTTCCCTGATATTCGTCATGAAGCTTCCAGAATTGCTGCTTGTCTGAAACCCACTGGCCCGTGCAATATTCAGATGCGGGTCTCTAACGGGAAACCGGTATGTTTTGAGATCAACCTTCGTTTTTCGGGTACTACGCCTATACGGGCCCATTTGGGCTTCAACGAGGTAGAAGCAGCTCTTAAGCATTTTGTTCTGAGTAAGGAGTTAGATGACTTTCCGCTGATTACCGAAGGTACAATCCTGCGCTATTGGAACGAAATGTATGTGGATTCTCAAGCAGCGGAGCTATTGAAAAGGAACGGATATTTGCAGTCCCCTGGGAGCTATCAAATAAAAATTGATGATTACGGGTTGAGATAATGAGAGTTTTGATTACTGGTCACAACGGAAACGTAGGGAGCGAAATTGCCAGATTGCTGTCGGCACAAGGTTGGGAAGTGATCGGCTTGGATCGTTCTTTAGTAAATGAGGACAATGTTTTAGGAAAAGAGATAGGTGTGGATATATCGTCTGTTTCTTTAGTTGATAACATAGCTGAAAAGATTGAACCATGTGAAGTTATTGTTCATACTGCTGCCATGATCGATTATGACAACCATCACTTGAGTACCATAATGACTAATTGTCTGGGGACTCAAAACATTTTGCGCCTGGCCGCGCTCTGGAAAACCCAAACTATGGTTTATACATCCAGTATTCAAGTGATAGGTACCCCCAGGACGATTCCGATCACCGAGGAACACCCGGTTGAGCCCAACACAGTCTACCACGCTTCAAAACTATTCGGTGAACACCTATGCAATATAGCACAGATTAATGGTTTGCGAACCGTAGTTCTACGCTTGACTTCCCCGGTTGGCCCGAGAATGGATAGAGGCAGGATATTTCCGGTGTTTATAAAACAGGCTCTGGCGGGCGAACCTTTGAGCATTATAGGGAAGGGCAACCGTCAACAGAACTACGTCGATGTTCGGGACATAGCTACAGCGGTAGAAAGATTCATCATCAGTGATGTTCACGGGGTTTATAACATTGCCGGGAAGCAGGCTATCTCCAACCTCGAATTAGCACAGGCCTGTATAAGTTTATTCGGCTCAAGATCAAACATAAAGTATTCAGATGTTCCTGATCGTGAAGAAGGGCTTAATTGGGATATTTCAATAAACAAGGCCGCAGATATGATAGGCTATGAACCAATTTATTCGCTTGAAGACTCCATCAGGTACATAGGGAAAAATCTATGCGTGTAGCTGTCATTGCCGACATCCATGCCAATTATGAAGCCTTATCCAGCTTACAAACTCTTTTGGAGAGCGTTGACCAGGTTATTTGCCTGGGAGACTATGTCGGTTATTACTGCCAGGTCAATGAAGTCATCGATTTTGTCCGCAGTCTGGGAGCTATCAGCATTTTGGGGAATCACGATCACTTCCTGTTGCATGGTTGCCCGGAGGGTCTCTCTCCTCACGTAAAATTTGGCATCGATTATGCAAGGAAGAACATAAGCCGTATCAATTACCAATGGCTCGAAGGTCTTCCGTTGATGTGGGCAGGATTCATAGGAGGGCATTCATTCCTATGCGTTCATGGCAGCCCTTTTGATACGTTATATGATTACATTTACGAAGATAGTACGGTATTACCGGCTCTTGACCGGTTTAATTATGATGTCATAACCTTTGCTCAAACCCATCGGTCTTATATCCGTCCTGACTCCAGACCATTACTCATAAATCCCGGTTCAGTCGGTCAGTCCAGGGATGTAGCTGCAAAAGCATGTGTGGTCGTTTTTGATACCGAAAGCAGAGAATGCCGGATGATCAGGCAGGATTTTGATCCGGTTAGAGTTGTAGATCTGGCATTAAAAAGCGGGGCTGATGGAAGCTGGATCAGAAAACATTTATTCTAGCATGTATCACCACAAGGAAAGGGAATTGTTCTATGGCTGAACTTACCATGAGGCGTTTGACATCTAAAACCATCAATATTTTGTTTTTGCAGTTTTCCATTGTCGTGTTAAGTTTTACGACGGTCGTTGCGAAAAAGGCATCGACCTATCCGCTGTTTTCACCTTCTTTTTTGATATGGTTTGGCATCGAGATATTGATCTTCGGTGCTTATGCCGTCTTATGGCAGCAGGTTATCAAAAAGCACGAGATATCTGTAGCATATGCGAATAAAGGGACACAGGTAGTGTGGACCTTGATCTGGGCAATTTTATTTTTTGGTGAGCACATATCATTGAACAATCTGTTGGGGATTCTATGCATAGTGATTGGAGTCGTAATGGTACATAGAAATGCTTGATAAATATATATGGCTGTTTGTGGGCTCAGTATTTATCGCTTCCTGCGCTCAAATAATTCTGAAGATAAGTGCGAATAAACATTATAGAACTTTTTTCCGGCAATACATCAACTTGGAGGTTTTAACCGGATATTTCTTATTGGGTTTGACATCGCTGACAGCTATAATCGCTTTTAAGGGCATTGATCTGAAAACGGGGTCGATCCTTCAATGTACAGGTTATGTCTTTATGATGCTGTTGAGTTGGGTCTTTCTAAAGGAATATCCCACCAAAGGCAAGGTGTTTGGGGTTATGCTTATAATGATCGGAATCGTTATTTTTAATATTTAAGGCGGTAAAAGCATGAAAAGAGCAAAAAAAATATTTCTGATGAATCATTATTCATATCTTTGGAATATAGTATTGTTTTTTATTGATTTGCTGCCGCCGGTCTTGCGAAATATGGTTTTAAGACTGATGTTTGATAATTTTGGCAAGCTTTCATTTCTTGATTATAAGACTTATTGGCGATATCCAAGAAGAATTAGCATAGGCGATTATACAAGTATCAACCGCGGATGCGGAATCTACCCATCTTTTTTTGTAAAAGAGGCCACTATAAGGATTGGGGATCATGTAGTACTGGCTCCTAATGTAACATTATTCTCAGCAACTCATGATTATTCGGATATAAAATTGCCCAATACTGCTCAAAGTATAATAATTGAAAACCATGTCTGGATCGGAGGAAACACAACGATTCTCCCGGGGATTACTATTGGTGAAGGTGCCATTATCGGTGCTGGATCGGTTGTTAGCAAAGACATACCTGCCTGGACTGTTTCAGTTGGGAATCCAGCCAGGGTTATTTACGAAAGAGAGACGACCCAGGGAGACTGTTCGATAAACTGAGATATTCTGACTCAATGAGTGAGCGAATGGAGGGACAAAAGTGACTGATGTCACAACAAGATTAAAAAATATTGAAAAAAACTATAAGCTTCACGACTTTCCGCCCAGTGTCATAGTCGAGTCCACGTTATATTGCAATTACAACTGTATTCAGTGCGGACATTCCCAACTTACACGACCCAAAGGCAATATGGATATAAATCTGTACAAAAAAATTGTGGATGAGGTTGCAGTAGAAAGTCCATCCTCTGAGTTTTGGCTGGCCTTCTATGGAGAACCCTTGCTCCTTAAATACAAACTTTATTACATGATCAAGTATGCTAAGGATAGCGGGCTTGAAAACGTTATTATAAACACCAACGGTATGTTGTTGACTGATGAAATGGCTGATCTTTTGATCGAATCTGGTCTTGACCGGATGGTATTAGGAATCGATGGTTTTTCTAAGGAAACCTACGAAAAGATCAGGTTAAATGGTAACAAAGAACAGGTTTACAAGAATGTCCTTAATATGGTCCGAAAAATTCAGAGCAACCAGCTAGCTAAGCCAACAATCGAAGTCCAATTCATAATTATGGGTGAGAACCAGCATGAGCTGGAGATGTTCAAGCGGTTTTGGACACAGCAGGGCGTCTGCCTAAAGATCCGGGACCGGGTTACCTGGTTGGGCGCGGTAGAGAAAGGCAGTAATATCCAGGATAATATTGATCGGGTAGCCTGTGGTTGGGGCGTAGCAACCTGCCCCATCACCTGGCAGGGAGAGGTAGTTACCTGTGGGGTCGATTATAATGCTTATGGTTCCTTCGGCAATGTCAGGGAAAAAAGCATTAAGGAGATCTGGAATTCTCCGAGAAGGGAATTTACTCTTAAGCATCTGCAGCACAGATTTGATGAACTGCCGAAATATTGCCAGGATTGTAAGGATTGGCAGGTAATCGGAGCAGAATATTACGACAACAAAGGTAATAAGGTCGAGAAGGTATATAAATGAAAATCGTAACTTTTATAATTCCATGTTTTAATTCAGAAAAAAATATACCACTGGTAGTTGCCGAGATTAAGCGAGAGTTTGTATTACGGCCAGAATGCCAGTATCAGCTGATCCTGGTCAATGACTATTCTGCTGACGATACCATTGGTGCGATAAGAGAACTATGTTCTGAAGACCAGGATATTATAGGCATCAGTCTTAGCCGCAATTTTGGGCAGCAAGCGGCCAGAATGGCCGCATTGCACTATATTAAAGGCGAATACGTAGTCTTTATGGATGATGATGGGGAACATCCGGTAGTCGAGATCTTTAACATGATAGATAAACTGGAAACCGGCTATGATGTGGTATATGCTTCTTTCAAAGATAAGCATTATTCGCTTATACGAAAAATGGGGACTGCCCTAAACCAGAAAATGGCTAATATGCTTATAGGCAAACCTTCGCATATAAAAACTTCTTCGTTTTTTGTCATGCGCCGTTTTGTAGCAGAGGCGCTTAAGGAATATCATAGTTCCTTCCCTTATTTATTGGGGTATATCTTGAAAATAACGAACAATATCGCAGATATCGAGATGGAACATCGTTCCCGGATCTCCGGTGAATCAGGCTATACATTTAAAAAGATGGTTTTGCTTTGGTTGAATGGATTTACGAGTTTTTCAGTAAGACCTCTCCGAGTTTCTACCTTTATGGGCTTCATAATGGCACTAATCGGGTTTTTATTTGGAGTTTTTATTGTAATAAATAAGATAATGAATCCGGCTATTCAGGCAGGTTATACTTCGATTATTGCCGTAATGATATTTATTGGCGGTATGGTAATGCTGATGCTGGGAATGATCGGCGAGTATATAGGCCGCATCTTTATAACCATGAATAGGATTCCTCAGTTTGTTATTTTGGAGACGATAAACGCTGAAGGAAAAATAATTAGTCTTTCTGATAACATACCCCAAACGGAGGATTTGTTTTGAAAATCCCATTTAACAAGCCAATGGTTACGGGTAAAGAAAGCGAATATATACATGAAGTAATTAAAAATTTGAAAGTCTGCGGAGATGGGGCATTTACACATAAATGCCATAATTGGATGGAGAAAACCCTGAACTGTCAGAAAGCCCTGCTTACTACTTCATGTACTCACGCCCTGGAGATGGCAGCTATCCTGGCAGATATCCAACCCGGAGATGAAGTAATAATGCCTTCATATACCTTTGTATCTACGGCTAATGCTTTTGTATTGCGTGGTGCAAAGATAGTTTTTGTTGATATTCGTCCGGATACTATGAATATGGACGAAAGGTTAGTAGAGGACGCTATTACAGAAAAAACCAGAGTGATTGTTCCGGTCCATTATGCCGGGGTGGCTTGTGAAATGGATGCCATTATGGATATTGCTGATCGGTATGATTTACTGGTTATCGAAGATGCCGCCCAGGCTGTCATGAGCAGATATAAAGGTCGATACCTGGGAACGATCGGGGATATGGGATGTTACAGTTTTCATGAAACAAAAAATTATACCTGTGGTGAAGGCGGGGCTTTGATAATCAATAATGAGCGTTTTATAGGACGGGCCGAGATTATCCGGGAGAAAGGCACCAACCGTTCGGCTTTTTATCGTGGCCAGGTAGATAAATATACCTGGGTCGATATTGGTTCGTCCTATTTGCCCAGTGAATTGAATGCGGCCTGTCTTTATGCCCAGTTGGAGATGGCTGAAGAAATAAAAAATGATCGTATGGCTATCTGGCAGCGCTATTATAATGATCTTGTCAGTTTTGCCGAACAGGGAATTATCGAAATACCATATGTTCCGACGGATTGTTATCATAATGCCCATATGTTCTATGTAAAGGTAAAAGATTTAGAGGAACGCTCCCGCCTGATATCCTATATGGGACAAAACGGTGTCAGTGTAGTTTTTCATTATTTACCCCTGCATACATCAACAATGGGCAGCAAGTATGGCAGGTTTAATGGAATAGACAGATATACGACTAAAAAAAGCGAGCAGCTGGTTAGATTGCCTATGTATTATGGGTTGCATAAACAGGAGCAGTTATATGTACTAAACGTTCTTAATGATTTTACAACAAAAAGCAAGTGATTAAAGTAAAGAGACGGATGCACCATAATTGGCTGGGAGGTTAAACGCCGTTAAAGAATAGATTGTTGGTCCCGTATATGAATCACCAGTCATTATGTGCAGGAAATCAGGGATATTAATCGAATATGAATATGATACAATCTGATTTTATTTAGGGGATAGTTTAATGGTCAAAAAGAATTCAAAAAAAAACACCGGCACACAAAAAACAGCCGATACTGATAATCTCAAATACTTAACACTTATTACCTTTATATTGCTGGCTGTACTTATCTTTTACCCGCCATATTTTCGGGGCTTGTTCTTTAGTGAGGAGATGTTTGTTACCCACGTTATCACTGCCATCATCTTTATATTGGTATGGGTCCGAAAACTTTTAACCAGGGATTATAGATTCCTTGATACCCCGCTTGACTGGGCCATATTAGCATACGCCGGAGCTTATCTGCTATCTTTGTTCGGAGCAGTGCACATATCTGATGCTGTTTACGGTTTTATGAAAGCATTGAATTATTTCATGATTTACTGGATGGTCACCGCTATCGTCAAGGATTTTAGGGACTATGATAAGGTACTCAAGATCTTAGTAGCCAGTGGCCTTGGTGTAGCATTGATCGGTATCTTAGCGGCAGTGGGCTGGGTCCATTACCAGGATGCCTACCTAGATTATACGATATTATCAACACTCCAATACCCAAATGCTACCGCTAACTATCTCAGTGTTCTGATATTAATTGCCTTGGCCCTGTTGAACCTTCAGAAAAAGCTATACCAGAAAATTGTATTATTGATTATTGGGTATATCATGTTGCTGGTCGTTTTCTGTACCCTGTCTAAAGGGGCATGGTTGATCCTGGCAGCTGGTGCATTGTTGTTGTTAGTGGGTATGCCAGCCAACATCAGGTTAAAAACAGCTTACAACTTCGGGATCATATTGTTGGCTGCGGTTGCTACATACACCTGGTTTTATCCCGCGATCACAACCAACCAACACGGTCGAGCCCTTGTTTCGTTATTGATAGGAATAGTACTTTTAGGATTAGGACTGGCTTTTTTGAAGGGAATGGCCTATCTGAAAACCAAGTCAAAAGCACTGCCGATGTTAATAAGTGGAGTAATTGTACTTTTGATCGTATCGTTCGGATATCATTATCTAAGCACGAACGGTCAGCACATACTGGTTAAAGGCAACAATGTATTCACAAGTCTTAAAAACCCGGCAGGGACTAGTATAAGTGATGAAATCAAAGGTATCAGCAACAGTAGTAACAGTAGTTACGTGATCCGTTATGATATGATGCGATGGGGCATGGCCATAGTAAAGGATCATCCTATAGTTGGGGCCGGTGCTGGAGGATGGAATGCTCTTTATCATCAATATCAGGATAAAATGTTCTGGGCGACAGAGGTCCACAATCATTTTTTGCAGGTATGGATCGAAGCCGGGACTATCGGACTGATCGCCTTTTTGAGTATTTGGTTGCTTATGATCTGGACGGTGGTCCGCATCCGCCGGCAGTTGATTGCCGCCTCTGGCGCCGAAACTAATGAACGTTGGATATTAATATGGGTAACGTTTTGCGGAGCTACAGTTATGGGCTTGCACGCCGCGATAGATTTTGATTTGTCCCTGGGGTCCATGTGTATCCTGCTATGGGTACTATTTGCTTTGGTCGATTCAGCTGGCCGGATAACCGACCCAACAAAAGCCGCTCAGTTGAACCGTTCCAGGATCATATTCAACGGGGGGTTGGCAATCGTTATTTCCCTGGTAATGTTAATAGCCGGTACATCCTATGCAATTGCTGCCTTTAGCGCAGAGAAGGCCGATAATGCAATGGTTGCCATGGCTAAGGCGAAGGATGCTGCCGCCGTCAACAGTGAGTTTGATTTGGCACTGAGAGGTTATGAGAAAGCGGTCGGCTATGACAGCCTCAATGCCAACTACAAAGCCAAATTGTCTTATGCCTATTCTATGCAATGGAAGGCGTTATCCGGTAGTGACCCGATGGCTGCCAACCAGATTTATCAAAAGACCATAGATCTGATTGACCAGGCTCTTGAATTGAGGCCATACGATACAGATTTAGACAACATTCTGATCAAAAGCATCAGTAATTTAGGCAACCTGGACAGGATGTTGAAGGTTTCAAGATATGCCATAAAGACTAATCCCTATGATGCCTTCGGATATGACCTATATGCACAGGCCCTTGGGAAAGGTATGGAATTCTATAAGAACAATAATAATGATAATAAAGCCCGGGAAATGGCCACAGAGTTGATAAAGGTGGAAAGCATGGTCGAAAAGCAGAAAAAGATAATAGACCCCAATAACACTATGAGGTTGAATGGGCTTAGCGATTATTCCAAGGGATACCTTCTACAGGCTCATCAGCTTTTGGATCAACAATAGCATCTAAAGAGGTGATGTATTTATCATAAAGGATAATTAATATTTATAACCCATTATCGGTTTATAATACCTATTATTATGATGGAGGGATCGATTTGAAGAAAATTATTGCATCATGTTTGGTAGCGGCGCTGATGATAACCTTGTTTGCTGTGGTTTCCACAGCGTCCAGCAACATTTCCATAGTTATCAATGGTAAAACTATATCGACAGATACACCGCCGCAGATGCTCAATGGGCGTGTACTAGTACCCGTGAGAGTGATTTCTGAGAACTTCGGCGCGGATGTAAAGTGGCTGCCGCAAACCAACACGGTTAGTATTACATACCAGACCCAGCCTCAGTTAAAATTAATGAAGTTTAATGGTGATTCGACTACTTGGCCGTACTGGTACGAGGATGGCATACTATACATGGAATACCGCAATGTTGTTGAAATGCTGCGTTACAAATATGTCCCGCCATGGAATAATGTAACCTATATGTCACTCACCAAGGAAATAGCTATCGGAAAACGAACTGTTCCTATAAATACTATTAACAAAGACGGTTTTGTATTGGTTTCCTTATACAGCCTGAAAAATCAGAAAGTTATAGATTATACATGGGATTCTGCCACAGCAAACCTAACCATTAAATAAGGCTTTTTTATTCCTGGAATTTTTGTATGGTTATATACAAAGTATGATCGAGGGAGGTGCCCCTTTTGGGACAGCCTCCCTTTGTTTGTATTGAACAGTATGCTTTTTAGAAAGACTTGGGGAAAAGCTCCTCTGGAGTTGTCACCGGAACGTATATGTTCCGGACTTGACAGATCCAATCAAAAATTTATGATGGGATAACTGCAAAATGCAATGGCAGTATTAAAAAAATCGGTATAAACTGGTTGCTTATTCTAGGGAATTTAGTCAAAACACAAATATTCGGAACAAAACCCGCCCAATAAACGTCCACATAAAAAGATAAGGCTATGTTAATCATGGCCTTGAGCATCTAAAAATCGTTTCCGATGGGGGGGAATACTTTACTTAACCAGTTTTAGCATAATGCTGATCACCTAAAGACAATATTCATTATTATTTTAAGGAGGAAATTGAATGCTAAAGAGGCATAAAAGTTTAACTATAGTTATGACCCTGTGCTTGTGCCTGGCACTGTTAGCACCGGTGTTTGTAGCTCCGCAGGCAGCTCTGGCTGTTACTGCATCTGCTTCTGGAACCCCCACAGTCTCAAAGGCTGCCGGACAGACCTTGGGCAGCATAATCCTGGATTTTGGAGTTATCAGCCAGGGTTATCATAGAGCAGTTATCAAGCTGCCACAAGACTTTATTGTTAACAGTGCTGTCGCTGTTGCACCCGGTACCGACCAGGCCGCGTTACTTAATAAAATGTGGACTGTCGCCGCGCCGACTTATAACGAAAATGCTTACCCGGCTGCTTATGGTACCGGTGCTGCCAACATTGAAGCTCAGATGTTCTCATTAAGCAACAACCAGTTGCAGTTGAATATTTATTCTGATGGAGCATATGCTGATGCTAAATTCGCTATTTCTCTCAGCAATACCTATGTTCCCAGTGGTGCAGATGCCACCATCAACGCCACTATCATTAAATTACAGGGTGACTTCTCCGACTCTATAGTTGCTGTTGGTAAGACCACCGCTGGTGCTGTAGATGTTCTGAGAACTGATCCTATGACCTGGGGAGATGCCGGATGGAATGCTACCACTCTTGCTGGTACCAACATTCCGATCCATGTCAGAGAAGATTCGGCTGACGCTTGGGCCGTAAACGACTACATGAAATTAAAACTGCCCAAGGGCTTTACTTGGGATGTTGGAAGTCTCATTCGTTACTTCCCCGGTAGCAGCGCGCTGGTTACTGATGCATTTACCATTACCTTCGAGGACAGCAATAGAACCATGAAGGTTACCAGAACTGCAGCCTCTGCTCCTGCAATTGCACATACCTTTACCCTGGTTACCGCTGTTGATGTCAATGTTGATGAAGCTGCATTTGGCGATGTTGTTGCCACCATTACCGGCAACGTAGCCTCCAACATGAGCGAAGTCAAGCTTGGTACTTATGTGGACTATGGCTATGCCATCACTGTCGATAAACCCGAAACCAAGGTTGTTGCCGGCTTGAAGGAGCAGGAAATTTCCAAGGTTATCATGAAAGAAAATGTTGCCACCAGCCTGACCAATGGCCGTAGCGTATCCATGACCCTGCCCGACGGCTGCGAATGGAATGCTGCTCCGACCTTTGCCGCCAAGAATGGCGCTGGAACCTTGTCTATCGCCAACTTTGCCATTAGCCCGACTAATGCGGCCAAAGTAACCGGTACTATCACTGCTAACGCCACCAAGGGCGAAGCATGGATGGAAAATGCTGAAATCGATGTTGCTGTTGATTTCACCGGCCCCATAGAGATCCAGTTCGCAGGCAGCGCCGGCATCAACGAAAAGATTACTGTTGCCAATGCTGTAGCTCCGATTACTGCTTCTGCTGATAAGAAAGACCTCAAGATAGGTGTTCAGAACCAGTCTGCTGGCGACATCACCATCACTGAGAACTTTATTGAAGCTATCCAGTCTGACAACGCTGGAGCAACTGCTGAACTCGATATAGCTGCTCCATTAGGCGTTATCTGGGCTACCATGCCTACCGTTAAGGTAACTGAAGGCGATCTGACTCTGGGCACTATTACCCGCGGCACTGCCGTAGTTATTGCCGACAACAAACATGAGTTGAAGATCCCGATTCGTACTCAGGGAACCAAGATCTCCAAGATCGTTATCTCTGATATCAAATTCACCGTAGACCGCACTGTTCCCGAGGGTGACATGGAACTGATCGTTCGCGGAACTGCTCTGGATCAGTCTGCAATTACCAACAGAAGAACTGCTGCCAAAGTCATCGCTGCCAACATCATCACCCCGGCTCCCGATCAGGGAACTGTTGGCGCTGCAGTAGGCCAGTTCAAGATCAGCTCCAACATCTATGAAGTGAACGGCGTTGCCAAGGTCATGGATGCTGCTCCTTATATCAAGGCTGGCCGCACCTATGTACCGATCCGCTTCTTGGGTTATGCTCTGGGCCTGAGCGATGCCGAAATCGTTTGGGACGATGCTACTCAGAAAGTTACCATGACCAAGGGTGACAATGTAGTCGAACTGACCATTGGCAGCACCACCATCACTGTCAATGGCGAAGCTCAGACCATGGACGTAGCTCCTGAAATCTCCAACGGCCGCACCATGCTGCCTGCTCGTTATGTAGCAGAAGGCTTAGGCTTCGTAGTTGGTTGGGATCCGGGCAGCCAGACCGTTCTGATCTCCAAATAGTTCTTTAAACCAAACTAAAAAGCCCCGGGTCTTTTGACCCGGGGCTCTTCTAATTTTCAGTGAATATTAAGTTGACCGGCTGGTCAGATACTAGTACAATAATGGAAAAGCTAATAATAGTGGGGAATGATTAATATGTTAAAGAGAATAATAGTGTCGACATTGCTAATATTACTTACCTTAACTCCGGCGGCCTATGCCGGTCAACCTGCCGGAAGCACTGACCAAAACCTGACTCTGGATGTAAATCAGGCGGTTAACATGGCGCTGAAGAATAGTACTGCACTAAAAACTGCCGATTATAATGTTGAAAGGGCTAATGAGGTGCAGGAAGCTGCCGACCTGAAAGTTATTTACATACCGACATCGCCCAGTAATTCTCCTACTGCGGATGCCTATTATACCGGTGCCGTTTCCGCCAGCATAAGTGCCAGAATGGCAGTAAAAACCAAGACCGTTGAAGAAGACCGAGTAGTGCTCACTGCCGTCAGGGATTATAACAGTCTCTTGAATGCGATAGCCGACCAGGAATATGCTAAACAAAACGTTGCCACCACCCTCATGCAATATAACAATAACCGAATCTCATACGACCTGGGCATAGTAAGTTCTTCTCAACTAATTGGTTACCAGGCCAGTTATCAGGCGGCCAAAGCCGGGTTGGATAGAGCCAACCTGGCACTGGACAAGGCCTATTTGACCTTCAATAGCCTGTTGGGATTGCCGATCGCTTCGCGCCCGGTCTTATCTGAAAAACCAGCATATAGCGCCTTGAAATTAGCTAGCGCGGACGCCAAGATATCCGGGATTCTGGACCAGTGCCCCACGGTATGGCTGGCGGAGCAAAGCGCAAAATTGGCCAATTTACAGGCCAGTTTGTGGAATGCTGCCAGCAACACCCCGTATGAAGCACAAATAATTGATACTAAGAAGGCTGAATTGACTGCATCAGATACCCGGACCCAGATGCGTGATCTGATCAATGGCCTGTACAACGGCATTGAACAATCAGAAGCCGCCTATGATATTTACAGCCAGCAGGTCAAGGCTCAGACTGAAACAGTCCGGGTAAAACGGATTATGTTCGATTTGGGAATGGCCACTAAGTATGATGTTATGTCAGCAGAACTGCTTTTGGCTGATTACCAGAGAACTCTGAATAGCACCATAAATAATCATGAATATCTGGAAATGGCATTCGAGAAACCATGGGCCTATGTTGCCTCAGCATCAAATTAGAATGTCTTTGTTGCTATGTTATATCAAGGTCCAATAATGCTGACACCTGGTAAAGTTGTACCAGGTGTCAGCTTGTTATTTGAATGTCGCTAGGCAGAACTAAGTATGGGGATTTGGAGGGAAGTATGGCAGTTAGAAAAAGAATGCTAAGCTGTGTTCTCATAATTTTGGCACTTGGCTTGATCTCGGTGTGCCCAGTACTGGCCGAACAGCCTGATATGGGTGAAATACACCGGATCGTCAAAACAAATTATGTTGATCCGGTACCGGAAAAGGTAATGACCGCTAAAACGGTCAGTGAGATGCTCAAGTCTCTTGGTGACCCCTATGCCAAGTACTACATTAAGGAAGAATTCCAACAGGAATTGGACCAGCTTAACGGAACTTTCACCGGTGTAGGGGTTTATTTCAATCCGGTTAAGGACGGGGTTGAGGTCATGGCCCTGGTGTCTGGGTCTCCCGCCGAAGAAGTGGGCTTGAAGGTGGGGGATCTTATAGTGAAGGCTGGCAGCCATCCCCTGGCCGGATTGACCAAAGAACAGGTGGCCGGCTATATCAAGGGACCGGCAGGCACCGCCGTGGTTTTAACTATCAAGCGTGACGGCCAGCTGATCGATTGCAAGGTGATCAGGAAGCAGATAGACCTTCCCAGTGTGGAAGGTGAAATGCTCAATAAGGAAGTGGCCGTAATTGAGCTCTATGAGTTTGGTTCCCGCAGTGCCGCGGAGATGAGTTCCGCCATTAGCGAATTGAAGAACAAGCAGGCCCAGAGCTGGATACTTGATTTGAGAGACAATCCGGGGGGCTTCCTGGAAACCGGGTTACAGGTAGCCGGCTTCTTTATCGGCGAGGGCGAGACTGCTATCGTTAAAGAGCGCAATAATATAGAGGTCTTGAACGGATCATTAGATGATCAATATGTGGAAGGCCCTTTGGTGCTGCTGGTGAATGAGAACAGTGCCAGTGCTGCTGAGATCGTCACTGCAGCTATGAAGGACCATCAACGTGCGCTCATACTGGGGCATACTACCTATGGTAAGGGTACGGTGCAGCAGATCTTCGAGTTGGATAACGGAGATCGCCTGAAATTTACCGTTGCCCGTTTTTATTCTCCCCTGGATAAGCCTATAAACCAGATCGGGATAAAACCTGATATTGAGGTTAGCGATGATCAGGCTATAAAGGCAGCGGAATTGCTGTTGCATAACACCTCCGATTCCGGTAGTGGCAATCTGATCAGGATCGATACCGACAGCTTTTCCATTACCGTAGACCCGGTCATGGCCCGCAACAGTGCGTTTTGGCCGGCTTGGAATGAGATCATCCGGGGTTGCACCGGATATGATATCTACCAGGGTAACGCTAAGAATGGATGGACTGAACTCTCCGACGAACAACGCAAAAATGGATGGGTGTTCTTTTACCCTGACCACAAGTACCAGGGTGCGTATGAATATAAGATGCAACCAGAAGGCCTTGCCCTTGATTTTCTTGCGGGTGTCAAAACCAGCTACCTCAACAATTCCAATATCCAATTGATTAATGCGATCACTGGAAAACGCATACCAGTCCAATTTACCAGCAGCAACAGCAAAGTAACTATGCAAGCAGTTAAAAAACCAGACAGTGGAGAGTACTGGCTGGTAGTCGACAATACCTTCCTGCGCTTTAATGACGGTCACAGACTGGAACAAGGCCTGCTGGCCACGGTTAAGATAGGCAAGTAATACACTGCAGTCGAAGTGTCATTGCGAGCGTAGCGAAGCAATCTAATCCAAAACGATATGACTAGGGATAGATTGCCGCGTCGCTTACGCTCCTCGCAATGATAGGTTCGGAGTTTTCGCAGTAATGACAGGGCGGGGCGGCAATCCTGTATTGTGTCATTGCGAGCGCAGCGAAGCAATCTTCCCCCGTTCTCGCAACAATGACGATTTAATGGGCTAGCCCGCAGGGCCATTTTTTCACCACGCTATTGACCACATACAGACTTCTGGTTATAATTCTCATATAAACTGACCAACCGGTCGGTCGGGTTTAGGCCGGTTGGTATAACAGCGGACAATTAGCATCGGGAGGGAATATTGTGAACGGGAACGGGATGAAGCAAACGGGATACAGGACACACCAGAGGCATTTTAAGGTGCTCAGCATTTTGTTGCTCGGGATATTAGTTCTATCTTTAATGGTATCTGGCTGCAGTAAAGAGGAAGAGAAGGTCAAGGAGTCTGCTTTCAGTATTATTGCGGCTACAGCCCAAAAATTGGACATGGCTCAGGCCTTGAGGTATGGAGGCTCGCTGCGAGGCACCAATGAAGTGTACATATATCCGAAGATCGCCTCACCCCTGCGGGTTACTGGAATAATGGCCCAACCGGGAGATCAGGTCAGCGTTGGTCAGACACTGGTCACTCTGGACAGTAGTGACTACCAGGCAAAGCTCAAACAGGCAGAAGCTGGACTGGCTGCTGCTTTGGCTGGTAAGAGGATTTCCGATGCTAACTTGGAGGCATTGAAAGCCAAATACGAGCGAACCAAACAACTATATGAGCAAGGTGCGGTATCCAAACAGGATATGGAAGCCATGCAGGCCGCTTATGACGGAGCAATAGCCGGTACGGCTGATGCCAGTGTGGCTCTGAGCCAGGCACAGCTGGAGGATGTACAGATCGCAGCGGCCCACTGCAATATAACCTCACCGATAAATGGAGTGGTAGGCAGTATCAATCTGGCTCTGGGTGACATGGCGGCAGCGACCAGTGTAGCAGCATCGGTGAGCGATACCACTACCCTGGAGACCGATGTTATGGTCAGCGAGAATGATATCAGCTATATAAAAGCTGGCAGCGGGGTGGAGGTTTATGTACGGCCGGTCAGCGCCAAGCCCTTCAAGGGCAAGGTAGCGACCGTGGCCATGATGCCGGATCCGGTGAAGCGGAATTACCGGGTCAAAGTAGTATTGGACAATAAAGACGGAAAGATAAAATCCGGTATGTACGCCGAGGTGGTAGTCTATACCGAAGCTAAGAACAAAGTATTGGCAGTCCCGGTGCAGGCAGTTATTCCCCGGGATAATACCAATGTAGTATTTATCGTCGATAAGAACAGCCGCGCTCAGGAGCGGGAAGTGAAGCTGGGCGTAAGAAATGACCAGTACGCAGAAATCACCTCCGGACTGAAGGCGGGTGAAAAGGTAATAACCAAGGGCAATACCCTGGTCAATAAGAACACCCTGGTGAAAGTGATTTCCGGGGAGGTTAAGTAATGGGTATTATCAGGTTTTCCATCAAGCGGCCGGTGACCATGACCATCCTGGTCTCGGTAATACTGATACTGGGTTTTTTCACCTTCTCAAAATTACCGCTGGCCTTATATCCTGATATGAAACTGCCCTATGCGGCGGTAATGACTAGCTATACCGGCGCTGGCCCCGAGGAAGTGGAACAGGTGACCAAGATGCTGGAAGGGCAGCTGAACTCCCTATCCGGGGTTAAGGAGATTGCCTCCTATTCCACACCTGGTAATTCTATGATCCTGATCAGTTTCAACTGGGGCACGGACATGAGCAACTCTATCAACGACATCCGCGAGAAGACCAGCATGGTGGAAAAGTACCTGCCAGACGGTGTGGACAAACCGATGGTCTTAAAGATGGATGTCAACCTGATGCCGATAGTGCAGATGGGCATCCAGGCCAAAGGCAATACCAGCATGTCCCAGCTGCAGCGTATCGCAGAAGATGAGATAAAACCCAGGCTGGAACGAATACCTGAAGTGGCTTCCGTCAGTATCACCGGCGGGTTAACCCGGGAGATCAAGGTAGAACTGGACCCGGTCAAATTGGAGGCTAACGGGCTTTCTATATCCCAGATCACGCAGGCCCTGGCGGCGGAAAACTTCAATATGTCGAGTGGTCAGGTGAAGAGCGGCGGGAGAGAATATTTCCTGCGCAATCTGCAAGAGTTCCAAACCGTCGAAGACATTAAGGACGTAGCCATAACTACCAGCACCGGGGCTACCCTGCTGTTGGGAGATATCGCTGTCCTTACTGATGGATATGTGGATGATACCCAGATAACCCGCCTAAACGGTGGGGTAGCGGTAGGTATTCACTGCCAGAAGCAGAGCGACGCCAATACGGTTAAGGCCTGCGAATCTATCACGGCTGAAATGGAAGCTATTGAAAAGGAAATGGGACAGGATCTCGATGTAGATATCGTCATGGACCAGTCCACCTACATAAACCAGACCCTGGTTTCGGTCCAGCGTACCCTGATCGAGGGTGCTTTGCTGGCCATGCTCATCCTATTCCTCTTCCTGCGTAATGGCCGCAGTACCCTCATCATTTTTACCGCTATTCCACTGTCGATAATCACTACATTTATCTTGATGTATTATAATAATGACACCTTGAACGTTATTACCCTGGGTGGTCTGGCTCTGGGCGTCGGGCGCATGGTAGACGATTCCATAGTGGTATTTGAAAATATCTACCGGCATAGACTCCTGGGGCTTTCGCCCATCGAGGCGGCTATCACCGGAGCGAGCCAGGTGGGGAATGCGGTCGTAGCCTCCACCATGACCATACTGGCGGTTTTCCTGCCGGTAATGTTCGTTACTGAAGGTATCGCCTCGGTCATATTCAAACCGATGGCGGTGACAGTGAGCTTCGCTATCCTTTGCTCCCTGCTTGTTTCCCTTACGGTGGTGCCTTTGATGTCTTCGCGTATGCTGACCGACAAGGCGATGAGCCGGGCGGAGACCTCGAAAGGGCGTATCGGAGCCGTGGTTGACCGTTATGGCCAGTGGATGGACAACCTGGGCGAATACTATAAGACTTGGCTGGAGTGGTCATTATCCCACCGCAGGACAGTCATAGGGGTTGTTACCCTGCTGATGATAGGAGCTTCCTGTCTGGTCCCATTCATTGGAGCGGAGTTTATGCCCGCCATGGATTCGGGTGAGATCTCCATCAGTGTCGAAGCGGATAAGGGTAACCCGCTCAGTGATACCAATCGTATAGTAAATATAATCGAAAAAGATTTACAGCAGGTTCCCGAGGTAGATACCATCTTCTGCAGTATCGGAGCCGATAATAATATGTCACTGACCAGCGGTACCCAATCGGAGAAAGCTACTATCTATGTGAAGCTGCCTTCCCGTACCGAGCGGGAGCGCAGTGTCGACACGGTAGCCGAAGAGATCAGAAACAAGGTGGCTAGTATTCCAGGTGCCCGGATCAAGGTCAATGTCACCGACATGACGTCGGGAATGGGTGGCAGTACGGCCCCGGTTATGATTCGGGTCCGGGGTGATGACCTGACAGTGCTTAAGCAGTTGTCCAAGCAGGTTGAGGATATAGTACGGACTATACCCGGTACCCGCGAAGTAACCTCCACCTTGAAAGATGGCAACCCGGAAATCCAGGTGAAGATCGACCGGCGCCGGGCGGCAACCTATGGCTTGAGCCCAGCCCAGATCGCGAACGAGGTTAAGACGGCGGTCAATGGAACGGTGGCCACTCGCTATAAGTCGGGCGGTACGGAAGTGGATGTAAGGGTTCGCTATATTAAGGAAGGTCATGACAGCATCGGTTACCTGGAGAATATCAGTATAAATACCGGCAGAGGGTCGGTGATCAAACTGTCCCAGGTGGCGGATTTTGTAATCGCCCCTGGCCCCATGCAGATCAACCGGGTCAACCGCCAGCGAGAAGCGGAAGTAGACGCCTACCTCTTGAACCGCGATCTCAACTCGGTCATGAAGGATATCCAGGCCCGGGTAGGAGGCATGAACCTGCCGGCCGGTTACAGCATCCAGTACGGCGGACAGAATGAGGACATGATCGAGAGCTTCATGAGCCTGGCCACTGCTATGCTTCTGGCCATTATCCTGGTCTATGCCGTCATGGCGGTTTTATATGAATCATTCTTTATACCTTTCATAATTATGTTTTCTGTACCCACGGCCTTTATCGGTGTAGTGCTGAGTCTATTGCTGACCGGTAACAGTTTCAGCGTCAACGCTTTCATTGGCGTCATCATGTTGATTGGTATCGTGGTGGCCAATGCTATAGTTCTGATCGATTACCTGCAGCAGCTCCGCCACGGCGGCATGGAGAGGAATGCCGCGATTGTCGAAGCCGGCCGGGTAAGGCTGCGTCCGATCCTGATGACCGCATTTGCCACCATCCTGGCCATGGCCCCCATGTCGCTGGGTCTGGGTGAGGGCGGCGAGTCTGAGGCCCCGCTGGCTATTGTCATTATCGGCGGATTGTTGGTTTCGACTGTAATCACCCTGGTGCTGGTACCGGTGGTTTACAGCATATTCGATGACTGGGGCCGGAAGCTGAAAAAGCGCAAAGCTGCCAAAGAGGCGGGGGAAACCGTGGTTACGGGGGAGACGGAAACTATTGCCACAGATTAACACAGATTGACACAGATTTTTTTGGCGAGGATGTGACCGTGTCCGAGTGAACGAATTGTAGGGGCGGATTCTTTATTATTGTGGCAAAGCTCTTGGTTGTCATTGTTATGAATACTTCTACTTTCGGGCCGCACTAAACTAAGGGTGGTGGTTATTAACACCCAAAAAATCTCAGGTTGAGAGAATATTGATTAGGCAGTCAATGAAACGGGAATTGACACAC
>JAAYCK010000071.1 GCA_012729835.1 Syntrophomonadaceae bacterium | reverse complement strand
TACTTATTATGCATTACTTTAATAGACTGAACTATTTTATTGAGTGCCGGGGACGCGGCAATCTTCACCAGGCTTATATGGCTTAAAGATTGCTTCGCTGCGCTCGCAATGACAGGGTGGGAGGGCCCATATCTAATCTGTGTGAATCTGTGTTAATCTATGGCAATAAATCGTATTCCTGACCCAGCTCTGGTTCGCATCATACGTCAATTGCCAAAAATGAATTAGGCCCCGGGTTTAGTCCCGAGGCCTTTGATCATTCATTCTCTTCTTTATTATCCTGGCTTTCAACGCTTATGGCTTGTTTGCCAAGCCGACCGGCCTTTTTCAGGGATTCCCGCAGTAGATATTCAACATGAGCGTTTACACTGCGAAACTCGTCATCTGCCCACTTTTCCAGGGCCGCATATGTGGTAGGGTCGATACGCAGCAGAAAGCTCTTCTTTTGACCTGCCATTGTACTATACCGCCTAATACAGACTTCCCGTATTAAGGATGGGTTGGGCGCCGCGTTCAGAAATAACGGCTACCAGCAGATTATTGATCATGGCTACCTTGCGTTCGCCGTCCAGTTCCAGGATGCCGTCCCGTTCCATCTGGGTGATTGCCATCTGGGCCATACCTACAGCCCCTTCCACTATCATCTGTCGTGCGGCAATGATGGCACTAGCCTGCTGGCGCTGCAGCATGGCGCTGGCAATTTCGGTAGCGTAAGCTAAGTGAGTAAGCCGCGCTTCCATTACCTGTACCCCGGCCACCTCCAGCCGCTCCTGCAGTTCCCGGGTTAACTCGCCGGCTACTTCTTCGGCATTAGCCCTGAGGGAGATCTGGCCGCTCTCAAAGTCATCATAGGGGTATTTGGTAGCTACATGGCGCAGAGCAGTCTCGCTCTGGATTTCAACAAATTGTTCATAGTTATCGACATCAAAAAGGGCCCGAGCGGTATCGATGACCTTAAATACTATAACCGCCGCTATTTCTACCGGATTACCCTCCACATCGTTTACTTTCAGGGTCTTGCTGTTGAAATTACTTACCCGCAGAGAGACTTTGTACCTTCCGGAGAAAGGGACGGTCAGCCAGATGCCGGAATCCCTTATAGTACCCAGATACTTGCCGAAGAAGACCACTACCTTGGCCTGGTTGGGCTGAACTACGGTTATACCAATAAAAGCCAGGAAGGAGATCAGTATTGCCAGTGTGCCCATACCTATAGAGCCCAAGGCGAAAAATAAAAGAGAACCTACCAACAGAAGAAGAGCAATTAGCAGAGCCAAGAAACCATTGATCTTCCATGCTGATTTTTCCTGCATACAAACCACCCCTTATTAATAATATAATAATGATATCATATTAATAGCTAATTGAGAAGATATTATTGGTTAACATGGCCGGCTCGGCGGAATTATTTCCCATATACGAAATGCTTGATTTTTCAGGTGGCTCTGCTTATACTATTATTAAGGTGGCGGAGAAACAGGAGATCAGGATGTCAGTCCCAGAACCAGAGTTAAACGCTCCTTTCAAGTAAGTTAAATTAAGAGACCCAAGAGACCCAGGTTCCCTTCACTTTTTGAATAAAATAAATCGTTAGGTGGTCCATTGCGAGTTAGAGAACCCAAGTTAAACCCTAAGAAGTCCGTTCTTTCTCCGCCACCGAATAAATGTCAAGAGACCAGAAAATGCCCTTATAAAAGGGCATTTTTTATTGTATGAACGGGGGGATAGAAATGCAGGTAGAAAGCCAGCCGGCAGTTTGCCTGGTAACCGGTGGCAGCCGAGGGATCGGGGCTGCGATCGTCAATGCTCTGGCTGCGGAAGGGATGCCGGTTGCGCTGAATTATCACCGCTCAGAATTGGCTGCCAGGAACCTGGCGGAACGCTTACAGGAACAGGGTAATCGTGTTTTGGCAGTAAAGGCTGACATCAGTATTGCCGCTGAGGTCGAAGCTATGTTTAGTCAGATAGAAGAAAACCTTGGCTCGGTGGATTGGTTGGTAAACAACGCTGGCATCTCACTACGTGGACTTCTGCAGGATATTAGCGAAGATCAGTGGGACGAGCTGATGGGGGTAAACCTCAAGGGAGCCTTTCTTTGTATGCGGCGTGCCCTGCCGGGTATGATTAGGCGCCGTAGCGGATCCATCGTCAATATAGCATCCATATGGGGTCAGCAGGGTGCGGCTTTTGAATCGGTTTACTCAGCCTCCAAAGGGGGGTTAATTGCGCTTACCCGCTCACTGGCTGCTGAGGTTGGCCCATCAGGAATAAGGGTCAATGCACTGGCACCCGGACCGATAGCTACCGATATGCTAACAGGGGAGATGACCTTGGATGAACTGGCTGAGCTTAGCGATGAAATGCCTTTGGGCCGGCTGGGTCGGCCAGAGGACGTAGCCGCAGCCTGCGTTTTTCTCCTGTCGCCAAAGGCTGCCTATATTAATGGCCAAGTGATAAGCGTCGATGGCGGTTGGAAACTATAAAAGCCCAGAATATGTGGGTTATGGATCTATAATACTTAGGACAGGATAAGTGAAGTATCAATTATTTTCTTCTTGGCCGATGTGCTCCAGTATATAATCTGGTACCTGACCAGGCTCAATATTGAGAGCGATGGCAAACTCTTCATTCAGATATCTTTCAGCAGTATTCAGTATGTCTTCGTCCGTCTTTCTGAGCTTCCTGCCATCAACCGATCTAGTTTCTCTCTCCAGGGACAGGGTTTTGATTATTTTAATCCATTCTTCGGTTTTTCCTGTTCTTAGTGCTGTTTTATAATCATTCATTCTCTGCTTTTCGTTATCTATCCAAACGGTCTGGATACCAGGAATCATCGCGATCATAGACATAACCTTATCCTTCGTGCTGACTGCCCTCATAACGAGGTTTTTGTTGTTAACCGGGACTTTGATGGTCATGTTTTCGGCGTAAACTGGACGTAATACATAGTATTGGACAGGAGATAGTTCTGCATTGTCAACTTCCGTGATATCCTCAATCTGGCATACCCCGGTCACCCCATATACTACATAATCATTGACTTTAAACATAGATTTAATCTCCTATCTTCTCGCTTTCTCATCTTTGATAGACTGTTTTCATAGCCTGGGAAACCTTATTGATGGTCTCAATCATGATTATGCAGTCCGCTTCGCCGATCTGGGAAAACTCTTTCTCTAAACCATCTAAGAAGCTGATAACGTAGTCATGGATATACTGCTGACCTAACTCGGTCGCCCGTACCAAAACTACACGTTTATCCGATTCGGAGGTGAATTTCTCTACCAGGTCCAGTTCAACCATTTCATTGATGAATTTGGTGGTATTGGGAAGCAATAATCCAGAAACCTTGCTTATGTCAGTTACGCGCGCACTGCCGGATTTACCGCCGGTCTTATATATCGCACTCAGGATACGAAGATAAACGGGCTTTATTTTTGCCGACATGGGCGGCAACAGAGCCAGAGCTTCCCTGGCACATTCAAACGCATCCATTATGTTGTTGACCAACCCGGTATCGATTTTGTTCACGCACGGCACTCCGGAAAAATATTATATAGTATAATTATAATATATAATAAATAAGAAAATGTCAAACAATAACTCCTGGGTGCAATGGGACAGAAATTACTGTACTCAGAAAATAACAACCTAAGCGATGCAGCGGAAAGCAGAAGTGAAGCTTTAACAGGATGCCAGGTTCAGGACAGTGTATCGGTATCCGCATGTACTTTTCCTCTGGCCAAAGAAGCTATTACCCCCAGGGTACAGAGCAGCGCAAATACGATGAAGCTGACCCGGTTTGCCTGAAGAAAGTGGGCAAAACTGGCGGGTGATATCTGCATGCTGCCCACATAAAGCGATATGATCATGGTTACAATCCCCATACTCATCATTTGTCCGGTCAGCCTCATGGTGGAGAGGGTGCCGGAGGCTACTCCGTAAAAACGCTTATCGACGGAGCTCATCACCGCGTTGGTGTTGGGCGAAGTGAACAGGGCAAAGCCCAGGCCAAGGAGGACCAGACAAGTAATGATATAACTAAGACTGGTCTGGCGGTCAATGCCGATCAAAAGCGCCAGGCCCAGTGCACAGAAGCCCATCCCCGCAGAAGCTACTAGTCGTGGTTCGATGCGATCCGACAGCCGTCCGGCAAAGGGGGAGAACAGGAACATGACCACCGGTTGGAAAACCAGGATATAGCCAGCCTGCACTGCCGTTAAGGCTTTAATATATTGGAGAAAAAGACTGAGCATGAAGGTCACGGCAAAGGTAGCGCTGTAGTTGATCAGAGCGGCCAGGTTGGAAAAGGTGAAGGTCAGGTTGTGCCGGAAGACCTTAACATTCAGAACTGGATGCAGGGTCCGGGATTCCCATATATAAAAAAACACTAATGTAACAAAGCCACCGAGGATAACGGCAAAACCTATGGGAGCAGGCAGTTTAGCAAGTCCATGCATCAACATGTAAATTCCCGCCGAATACAACAGTGCGCCCAACAGATCAAAACGTTCCCCCCGGGCTTCGGACCAATCCTTTTTAATTGTCCGGTGGATCAAGGCCATCGTTATCAATCCGATAGGAACTATGAAGAGGAAGATGCTGCGCCAACCCAGGTATTGGGTAAGCCAGCCGCCCAGGAGAGGTCCCAGAGACAGGCCGAAATAAGTGCCGGCTACACTTATCCCTAACACCCGGCCACGCTGTTGCAGAGGGTAAATTGAGACAAGGATGGCGGTGCCGGTCCCGAAAACCATGGAGGAGGCCAATCCCCCAAGGATGCGTGCGAAAATCAGCATAGAGTAAGAGGTGGCGAAGGCGGCCAGGAGTGCTGAAACAGCAACCAGGGCGTTCCCCCAAAGATACATCTTCTTACGACCGTAGATGTCGGCCAGACGTCCAAAAGGCACCAGGAAGATGGTGGCGGAGAGCAGGTAGGCAGTGACCACCCAGCTCATCATGATAGCATTCAGAGAAAATTCCCGGGCCATGGAAGGCAGGGCAACATTGATTGAGGAAGCCAAGAATGGCGTTATGAAGGCACTCATAGTTGTAACCACCAGAACGATCCTTCTGGCGGTAGGCGAGTAAACCGCAGTTGCTCCATCCTTGGCATTAACTTGTGCCGGGGCTTTTCCCTGGTCTTGCAGCGACATTTTTCGGTCCCTTTCCGCGAATTCCTAATATAAAAACATTGAGCTATTATTTATTATTTTAACCATTTATACTTCGGGGTATCGATAATATGGGTAGGAGTCCTTGTGGAGTCCTACCCAAACAAGAATAGTATTTGTTTAAGGATAAGTATTAGATGATCACGCCTAGGGCTCGTTCATCAATACTTACAGCGCTGGTATCGGCATTCTTGACGATCTCCAGAGTAGCAGCAAGGTCCGGTAGTATATTCCGCAGGTAGAAACGAGCGGAAGCAACTTTACCGGAGTAGAAGGGATAGTCATAGTGATCCGTACCCAGTTCATTGCATTTGACCTGGGCGATCAGAGCCATCTCCAACAGCAGCTTAGCGCCAAACAGCTTGCCGGTAGCGTGCAGCAGCCGGGTAGCGAAAACCTTCACCAGATCCTCTCTGCTTTCGGCCCGCCAGGTGTTAAGAATTACCTGAATCTCATCATATACATTAATATATTTATTCAAAATGGCAAAATCAGCAGCGAATACAGAATTGTCTTGAGTATTCCCGGCAAATGCCTTGATCTCAGCCAGCCAGTCGCCAAAGACCTGGCCCTTCTTCATGGTCATCTTTCTTCCTACCAGGTCCATAGACTGGATATAGTTTGTGCCCTCCCAAATGGGATAGATCCTGGCATCCCGGTATAATTCCGCACAGGGATACTCCTCGGAGAAACCGTAGCCGCCATAGACCTGCAGGGCGGAACTGATGCATTCAAGGGCAAAGTCAGAGCAGAAGGCCTTAACCAGCGGAGTATTAATTTCAATGCGGTCCTTGGCCTTTTTGACTACTTCCTTGTCGCCATGGTGGTTCTTGATATCCACCAGATAAAAGGTGCTGATCACCATAGCCCGGAAGGCTTCGATATAAGCCTTTTGCATCAGGAGGCTGCGACGGATATCTTCATGGTTAATGATAGCTACCTGACCGCCTTTGGGATTGGTGGTAGCTTTGCCCTGGATGCGCTGCCGGGCATAATCGGCGGCATTGTTGTAAGCTACCGCTGCCAGCGCCGTAGCGGAAAGACCAGTCATCAGACGTTCCTCGTTCATCATATTGAACATTTGCATCAGGCCCTGCCCGATTCCGTCTTCACCAGGTACCTCGCCCAGCAGGTAACCGATGCAATTATTATCCTCGCCAAAATTGACGATACAGGTGGGGTTGCCTTTCAAACCAAGCTTATGCTCGATACCACCGCAGGTAACATCATTGAACCGGCCTAAGTTTCCGGACTCATCACTCAGGTATTTTGGAACCACGAACAGAGATATACCAGCTGTACCCCGGGCTCCACCTTCGATACGGGCCAGGGTCAGATGGATGATATTCTCGGTGATATCCTGCTCGCCGCCGCTGATGAAGCATTTAGTTCCCTTTATTTTATATACTCCTGGTTCATCGGTTGGCAGCGCCCGTGTGGCAAGATTGGCCAGTTCCGAACCAGCGCTCGGTTCGGTCAGGTCCATGGTGCCAGCCCATTCGCCACTGTACATCTTGGGCAAAAATGTTGACTTCAGGTAGTCGTTGCCGAAGTCTTCTATCAGACCAGCAGCCCCGCCGCAGGCCAGGTACAAAGTAGACAGAGAGGGGTTGGCTCCAATCAGATACTCCAGCCATGACCATAAGACACAGAGGGGGACCGCCGAACTGTCTTGCGGGTCATAGTTGCTGGTACAGAGGCCATTGTTCTGTATAAAATAGTAGGCCTCGCGCATGGAGGGGGGAGTTATTACTTTATCATTTTCGTAACGACAGCCGATCTTATCTGAGTCCTCACAGGTCGGTGCAATCATTTCCCGGGCGCCCTTTAACGCATTGTCGAGAATGAAGTCCATATCATCGACTGAATAACCCCCGGCAAATCTTTCTGTGGCCAGTATCTGTTCCAGATCCAGCCATTCTTTAAGAATAAACTTGTGATCTCTGGTGGAATGTAAAAAATTCGATGACAAATTGATTACCCCCTAAAAAATTCTCTGCTTAAAACTTTACCTGAATCGATTCCGCAGTCAAGTAAATTATTTAATGGGGATGTACGCGGTGGAAAGTTACGAATCAACTTTTTTCTATAACATAATATTAGGGGGACATAGCAGGTTGGATAACCTATTTATTAACAGCAACCCGGGTCCATTGATCCAACTGGTGAAGAACAGCAATAGACTGAAAATTGCAAAATTTATAACTGTATTTATCTGACCGGTGAGGCCAAAGCGTATCAACTGCCCCAACACTTCGTGGTTTTTAGCTCTAGCCATTGCGATAATATTGGCATTATTCCCCTAGAATGCCCACTTTATGACTTAGTAAAATGGGGGGTTTAGGGCAGGAGAATTGGTCCCGATGTCGAAGGGAAATAGTAGGTCAAAATAAATAACATATGACTATTGGCTTATATTTTATGCTTATTGAGAAAATGTCGCAACGGGGGGTTGCGTAACATTAAATATATTTTGGGGGGTTTATTTAGAAATGTACAGAGAAGAGTACAAGAAGAAGCTGGTTACTGCCGAAGAGGCAGTAAAGGTTGTCAAATCAGGGGATATCGTGGATTATGGATTTTTCTGCGGTAAACCGGTCCTCTGCGACCAGGCGCTGGCTAAGCGCACTGAGCTGAAGGATGTTCAGGTATATTGTGCGGTTACTGTGCCGCCGGTGCCTGAGGTGGCGAAGGTAAAAAGCAGCTTTATCTACAACGACTGGCAGTTCAGCAAGATCTCACGCGTACTGCAGTCGTATGGGCTGTGTAATTATGTGCCGATTGTTTACCATAATGCATGTACCATGTACCGGGAGGCTATTGCTCCCCACCGCAATGTCTGCATTTCGCAGGTCTGCCCGATGGATAAAAACGGATATTTTAATCTAGGGCCACAAAATTCTGAGAGCCTGGCTAATATGGAAGCCGCCGATTTCGTGATTTTAGAAGTAAACAAGAACCAACCGGTTTGCCTGGGCGGGTCTGAGGAATCGGTACACATTTCCATGGTGGATTTCATCGTAGAGGCTCCCGACGACCAGCTATTACCTGATTTACCCGGTATCAAACCCAATGAGGTAGATATAGCCATTGCTAATCATTTGATGGAATTTATCCATGATGGCAGCTGTATCCAATTAGGGATTGGTGGTATGCCAGGCGCAGTAGGCACCGCAATCGCTGGTTCTGATTTGAAGAACCTGGGCGGTCACACCGAGATGTTTGTCGATGCGTATGTGGATATGATCGAAGCTGGACGCATGAACGGCTTGGCTAAGAATATAGATCGAGGGCGGGTGGCCTACACCTTTGCCATTGGCAGTCATCGCATGTTAGAGTTCATGAACAATAACCCGGCTTGCGCTTCACATCCAGTAGGCTATACCAATGATCCACGGGTTATATGTAAGCTGGATAATTTTGTTTCCATTAACAACACGGTAGAGGTAGATCTCTATACCCAGGTGAACGCTGAGAGCAACGATACCGCGCAGATATCCGGCAATGGCGGCATGTGGGATTTCGTGCTGGGCTCGCAATGGTCTAATGGCGGTAAGAGTTTTATATGCCTGGCTTCCACCTATACCGACAAGGAAGGCAATCTCAAATCGAGAATCGTACCTACCTTTGCCCCGGCCTCAATCACCACCATACCACGCCAGATGGTGGATTATATCGTTACAGAATTTGGCGCGGTAAGAATGAGAGCCAAACCGACCTGGTGGAGGGCCGAAGAGATAATCAGCATTGCTCATCCCGATTTCCGTGATGATCTGATCAAGGAAGCCGAGAAGTTAAATATCTGGACCAAGACCAACAAGGAAGGCTAAGAATACGGGGATTTACAACGGATGGGCACGAGTGAAACACTGATTAGCACAGATGAGTTTTATCTGCCAAAATGTAAATCTTAATTGATTAGTGAAGTGGAAAAGCCTAAAATTAATGGAGATTACAAGTATAAACGGGTGTCAGGGATGAATCCCTGACACCCGTTATATTATCTGTGTAAATCTGTGGCAAAAAACCGTTGCCCTATCTGTGCCCATCTGTGGCTAATTGTCCCCACTATTTTTGACCGAAGATTTCCTGCTTGCCCTTATCGATGTTATGCATGACCAGCATGATCTGATTTCGGTTTTCCAGGGCGAGAGCCGAGGCTAAGCCGGCACAGTCCAGATTAACGTTGATAGCTTCTTTGGTAAGTTGCAGTTGCATGGGGTCCTTGTGGACGATGTCTGCAGCTATCTCCAGAGCAGTTTCCATTAGTTTTTCCCGGGGAACACAACGGGAACAGAGGCCAAGTTGCATGGCTTCTTCGGAGCTCATAAAGCGACCGGTAAGCAGGAATTCATAAGCCCGCCCGGTTCCGATATGGCGTGGCAGAAAGTAACTAGAGCCCATATCGGCTCCGCCCAGACCGATATTGATATAGAAAGCGGAGAACCTGGCATCCGGCGAGATAATCCTTATATCAGAAGCAATGGCAAAGGAGAGGCCTGCCCCCGCTGCCGCTCCGTGGATCAGGGCGATGATGGGCTGAGGTATCAGGCGCATAGCGAGCTGCAGTTCAGCCAGGCGGATCTGCCATTCGGTAAAATTGGGCAGATTCATGAGCTCGGGATCCAGACCTTCTTTTACGTCCATGCCGCCGCAAAAGCCCTTTTCGCCTTCTCCTTTGAGGATGACCAGCCGGACTCCTTTGTCGCGTCTCAGCCGGGCCCACAGGTCTTCCAGTTCGCTCAACATGGCCTTATTGACCGCATTGAGCTTGGTGGGGCGGTTCAGTCCGACCACCAGGATATTATTGTCCAGCAGTTCTGTTTTTAAAGTCTCGTACTTGCTATAAGACACAGTATCAACCCCCGTAAATCTAAATTATTATTTATAGGGAATATTCGACTTTAAAACGTTTTTTCCTTTTTTCCGGTGAGATGATTCTAAAGAGGGTAAAATGATAACAAGAGCATAATACCAGGGTACGATATTGTATTTGCACTAAATAAGATTAACCGGCAGGTGAACCAATATGGACTGTCCTCCCAAAGTCAGAGAAGTAATGGACCGCTTGGAGAATAACGGATACCCCTGCTTTTTGGTAGGCGGGTGTGTTCGGGATTATCTGTTGGGCAAGATGCCACACGATTACGACATAGTGACTCCGGCTTCTGTCCATGATATAAAACGCTGCTTTGACCGAGTACTTACTATTGGGGAAAGACATGGCACATTGGGCGTGATAATCGATAACCGCCTAATCGAAGTGTCCACCTTTCGAGGAAATCCAGGCTTAAACGGAGCAGCGGCACTGAGAGATGATTTAGCTAATCGGGATTTTACGATAAATGCTATAGCCATGGACCGCCGGGAGATATTGTATGATCCCTGGGGGGGTGCACAGGATCTAGCCCAGGGAATAATAAGGTCAACCGGGGGGCGGGGAGCCAGACTATTCAGTGATGATCCCCTGCGTATGTTGAGAGCAATCAGATTGCATGCGGTTTACGGCTTCGCTATTGAAGATGGGACCTGGCAGGAGATCCTGCAGCTCAAAGGCTTACTGGCTCTGACCGCACCCGAAAGGATCCGGGAGGAGTTTAATCGGATCCTGTTATCGGAGCGTCCCGGTCAGGGGGTCAGGATGCTGTATAAGTCCGGTTTGCTCCAATATATAGTGCCAGAATTGATACCAGCTGCAGGTTTTGATCAGAGAAGCTATCATCACGATCGGGATGTTTTGGAACACAGCCTGGCAGCCCTGGACAATACCTCGCCGCGTCTGCCGCTTCGCCTGGCAGCTCTTTTGCACGATGTTGCCAAACCGGTCTGTTTTAGCCTGGATGAATGGGGGAAGGGACACTTTTATGGTCATCATGTGGTGGGCAGCAATATGGCAAATGTGATTATGTCTCGCCTGCGCTATGATTGGCAAACAACGGAGAAGGTGTCTTCCCTGATTAGAGCACATATGAGCCGTTTTGAGAAGCTGCGTGACCGATCCCTAAAAAAGCTGATCGTTGAGGTTGGGCAGGATAATATTGAAGATTTGTTGGAGCTGCAGAGAGCCGATATCATCGCCTCGGCGCCACCCGCGGATTTTACCTCTCTAAATCAGCTAGATGAAGAAATCCGGCGAATCATAGATGAAGGAATACCTCTGCAGAGAAGCGATCTGGCAGTAACCGGGGAAGACCTTATTTCATTGGGATATCGGCCGGGTCCGGAACTGGGCAGGACCTTGCAAGTGTTACTGGATATCGTATTGGATGACCCGCTGCGTAACGAACGCGATCTGTTGTTGGAAATTGCCCGGGGTAGATTGGACAAGCTGGCAGTAAACGGAACGGCGGATTGAATAAGATGTATACAAAATATCTTGGATACTCAATGCGCGTTCTTGCGGTATAATATATTCTATATATTCAGGACCGCGCTGACATTACAACAGACATCTGTAATGCCTGGGACGGATCTAAAACCAGAAGGAGATGACCCCATGACTGCAGCGATAGGTATTCAAAAAACCACCACTCCCAAGGCCAAACCCAATCAGGACAACCTGGGTTTCGGCCAGATTTTTTCCGACCATATGTTTGTGATGGATTACACAGAGGGCCAGGGCTGGCATGATCCAATGGTGGTGCCCTACGGACCGTTGGAACTTGATCCTTCAGTGATGATGTTCCATTATGGCCAGGCAACCTTTGAAGGCTTGAAGGCCTATAGAACCAAAAAAGGGAGTATACTTCTTTTCCGGCCTTTTTCTAACATGGAGAGAATGAACGTATCCAATGAACGGCTGTGCATCCCGCTGCTGGACGTTGATTTTGCGGTAGAGGCTATCAAAACCGTGGTATCTGTTGATCAAGATTGGATACCTTCTGCGGAAGGGACCTCACTCTATGTGAGACCCTTTATCATTTCCCTGGATCCCTTCCTGGGGGTAAGACCGGCTCACAGGTATAAATTCATGATCATTCTCTCACCGGTCGGTGCCTACTATCCCGAGGGAATCAATCCGGTCAAGATCTATGTCGAGAAAAATTACGTACGGGCGGTCAAGGGAGGACTCGGCTTCACCAAGACCCCGGCCAATTATGCAGCCAGCCTGAAGGCCCAGGAAGAGGCTCATCACCAGGGTTATACCCAGGTATTATGGCTGGATGGCGTTGAGAAGAAGTATATCGAAGAAGTTGGAACCATGAACGTCTTCTTTAAGATAGATGGAGAAGTCATTACTCCATCCCTGGAAGGAAGCTTGCTCCCGGGAATAACCCGCGATTCCAGCATCAAGTTGTTGCAAAGCTGGGGAGTGAAGGTCACTGAGCGTAAGCTATCCATCGAAGAGGTAGCCCAGGCCAATGCTGCCGGCAAGCTGGAAGAGGCCTTCGGAACGGGAACGGCGGCGGTCATTTCGCCAATTGGCGAACTCAACTATGACGGCAATGTCATGCATATCAACAATGGACAGATCGGCGAGTTGTCCCAGAAGATCTACAACACGCTTACCGGCATTCAATACGGTGAGATCCCGGATCCTTTCAACTGGATCGTAGAAGTGAAATAGCAGTTTAATCACGCAAAGGGGGCGTTCCCGATAAGAACGCCCCCTTTAATATTTTGTATGGTGCATTACATCAAAAAGCTCATCTGGGTGGGGTAAGCATGTAATTGCAATTAGCTGAAGCCACCAGTTTATTGTCCTGATTGTAAGCTTCACCTTCCATATGGATAATAGTGCGCCCTTTTGTTTTCACTCTTGCTGTGATGGTAAGTTCATCACCAGCAAAGGCTGGCCGGTGAAAAGTGTTGTTAATATCGACCATGGCAGATGCCGGAGTGCCGGAAGCCAAATAACACAGCGGGCCGAACACATTATCAAAAGCGGCGGTTATAAAACCGCCCTGCATAGTACCGGCTGGATTTAGATAGGCCTTTAAAACAGGGAAGGCTACAGTTAAACCTTTAGCGGGATCGTAATCGACCAGAGTGGCCTCCATATGCAGGTAACAAGGCGGCGGCGTTCCCAGCTCTACATTGAGATTGCCGTATGGTCTATATTCTTTCCGATCTGCTTCTTTCATGCTATATCCTCGCTTCCACAATTACTTCTAAGTGTGCTGCTATGATTTATTCAATTCGGCATGAAAAAGGGTATTCCTTTTCATGAATGACGGAATTGAGCGCGCAGGATGAGAAATTCCTTGAAGAAGGGTTGCAGATATAAGGGAAAGCGGGATTTAAAAAAAGAAGCCCGCTTACTGTGGCAAGCGGGAGGAAAAAGATTGGGATTGTATGAAAAAGCCTAATGGCGTTTTTCCCTTGTATAATCCCGAATTTGGCAATAAAGAATACACCCCCGCTGCCGTGTGAAACACACATGGGGACAAGCCGCCTGTTAAAATAAAAAATGAACAGATACCGGCAAAAAGCACAGTACACCTGTCCATAACAAGCGACACTATACTCCTTTCCAAAAATACGGGGAGGCACCGGGGTTTCCCCCTGTACCCAAAGGTGCGTATACCATACTTTCGCTTAGGATATACGAACTCGGAGCAGAATATTTAATTTTGTATATTTTATCACATCAGTTTTTCCTGTGCAAGATACTGTTATCTGTTTGCTCGCCCCGGCGGACAATATGGGCAAAGGTCTCGACCAGACTGGGGTCAAATTGAGTGCCTGCGTACTTTTCAAGTTCTTCCAGAGCCAGGCGCTTCGGCATGGCTGGCCGGTAAGGACGATCATTGGTCATTGCATCATAGGCATCGGCAATAGATAGGATCCGGCATTCAAGTGGGATTTCGGCTTCGCGTAGTCCCATGGGGTAACCATTGCCATTCCACCACTCGTGATGCTTTAAGATCCAATCAGCGATCGGGGCCAGATCAGGGGCGGACAAGGCTATGCGATGACCGATCTCCGAGTGCCGCTGCATTTCGAAGGTCTCATCTTTGGATAGTGGGCCGGTTTTAAAGAGAATGCGGTCGGGTATGCCGACTTTGCCGATATCATGAAATTCGGCAAATAAACGCAGATCACTAATACGGTGTCCGGGCAGGCCGATGGCTTCTCCCAGCATAGCCACCATATCCTGCAATCGGTCGGCATGTCCTTCGGTTATAAAATCCCGGGCCTGCAAGGCCTTCATCAAGGTGTTAACTATAGCGCTGCGGGCGCTTTGCCGCCGGTGCAGTTTTTCTCGGTACATGTTATTGTCGGCAGCCTGGTAAACTTCGGTCATAGTAGTGGCAGGCGTACTCCTAACTGCAAAACCCAGTGACAGGCTGAGAGGTATCTCCGGGTTACCGAAATTGTACATATTGACTGCTTCCCGGATGCGCATGCAGGCGATTTCGGTAACGGTTTCATCACTGTGCGGCATAAGGATAGCGAATTCATCACCGCCTACCCGGGCGACTACATCTTCACCACGGAAACATGACTGGAGTACCCGGGCTACACCAATGAGGAGGTTATCCCCGGCGTCGTGGCCTAAGGTATCATTAACCAGCTTTAATCCGTCTACATCACATATCAACAGACCGGTGGATTGGAAGCGTCCCGTCTCCAGGCGGTTGATCTCCTCTTCGAAATAGGTTCTGTTATATAAGTTGGTAAGCCCGTCATGCAAACTAAGGTAACGCAATTGTTCCTCGAAGTGTTTTCTCTCACTGATATCGCGGATCGACTCTATAGCTCCCACTAGCTTGCCGTCAGCATCCATCAGAGGTGAAGCTTTGACCCAGATATAAGCTCCTTTAGCATCGTACATGCCAGGGGCGAATATCTCAGTATACAGACTATTGCCTTCCCGGCGAACCTCTTCGTAATAATTATTTGCATCAAGGGAAGGATTTCCGATTAGATCTGCCAGCATGGGACGGGTGGAACCATAAAAAGGCACGGCATAGAGATATTGGCCGCGACCAATGATGGCATTTTTATTTAACCCGGTCATGGTCTCGATAGCTCGGTTCCAGGCAATGACCTGGCCTTGATTATCGATAACAAAGGTAGCGTCGGGCAAGAATTCTATGATGTCCAGCAGGCGTTGATTAGTAGCCCGCAATTCGGTCTCCATTTGTTTTCTTTCTGTGATATCGCGAGCTATTCCTTGCACCCCATAGGGAATTCCGTTTTTCTTAAGTAGTCGCGGTCTTACTTCCAGGGGCACCAAATTACCGTTCTTCGTGATCATCTCCAATTCGTAGGTGGGGGTCAAACCTAAAAAGATATCACGTACCATGGTGTGGGTGACCAGTACATGGTACTGGGGAGCGATTACCTCCAAAAAGTTGTGATCGATTACTTCTTCCAACTGGTAACCGGATATCTCCAGGGCTCGTTTATTGAGGCCCACAAAGCGCCCCTTAAGGTCGTGAATGTAGATGATGTCATTGGCATTCTCGAAGAGGTCGCGATAGTGTTCCTGACTTTCTACCAGAGCGGCTTCAGTTTGTTTGCGGCTGGTTATATCCATAAAATTGCCTAGAGTAGCGGTAGAGCCCATATATTGGATGGAGGTGACGGTCTCCATGATCCATTTAACAGAACCGTCCTCCTGAATTACTCTGTACTCATAAGGCTCGGTGTCCCCGCCTTTGAGCATCTTCCGGGCGTTGACCGCCACACTCTCCCGGTCTTCGGGAATTACCAGGCTAAGCGACTCCCGTCCGATTAGATCCATCTTAGAAATGCCTATAAGTTTCTCGAATTGGGGATTGACATTAACAAATTTGCCGCCCTGTACTATGAAAATGCCGATCGGAGAGCTGATGAACAGCGCAGTAAACAACTCCTGTGAACGTTTGCTGCGAATGTCCATAAGTTCAAGATCAGCAATCTGCTGCCGAATGCGTTGCAGGCTTAATTTCAATTGAGTTTGCAGTACTAATTCATGATCCATGATGAACTCCCATATCATGTCAAAGGTTGTCATAAAACTATAAAAACTGGCAGACACAAAGAGCGCCACTCATATAGTATATTTATGTGGTAATATAAACATCAATTACATTATAAAGGTGGATATAAACTGTTATTCTACTCTCGATAAGTGTTTACCTCCTGTCTAAATATAAAACTTTAACAAATACAACCAATCTTTCGATCTATAACCATTGGTGAGGTGTATTGCTGTGGCACCAAAAGAAGAGTCTGAAAAGAATAGCCTGGATATTGAACAGACGCCCGCTCTGGCTCCTGGTATTCAAATCTTCGGAATCTGTCCGCTGTGTGGAAACCCGGTGATAGAAAGCCCCCGGGGATACACTTGCTCGGCCTGGCGGCAGGGGTGTAAATTTGTGATATGGAAGACCATAGCGGGAAAGAATATATCAATTACCAATGCACGGCGTATGCTAAGACAAGGTCGTTCCAATCTGATCAAAGGCTTCAAGTCTAAAAAGGGAGGAACCTTCGATGCCTTTCTCAAGTTGGAAGACGGCCAGATTTTGTTTGAATTTTCCGAATATGGCAAAAGGGATGGATAAATCCTATTGAATATGCTAATTTATTAATTACGAAAGGGAATTTACGTTTACATAGCGTTTACCATTACAAGTAAAAAATGGTCCTGATTTATCAGCCAATATTCGATCTATTCCGGACCTGCCTTTATAAATATACCTGGTAGTGTTGTGAATTGGGGAAACCCTGGTTCTAGGTATGAAGGGATGGATCGAAATGGGATGAATGCAAACAATCTAATTCCATCATTTCCGCGCATCAGTAATGCTCTCACCTTTGCCCGCCGTTTTAGGGTTGATCTGCCTCCAGGAGCTTTGTTCTATCCGCATTGTGGAAGGGACAGCGGTGAGGTCCTGCTGCGGTTTATGGATTCGGTATCGGAATTTCATTTTGTCAATCGTGATAATCTGCCCGTACTGCCGGCCCTGCGCTGTCGCGGCGAACACCAATCAAGGTTTTCTAATACTGGAGTAGATTACATATTTCCGTCTGAGTTAGTCAGCTCAGCCCGTACTTTACCTCGCAGTCATCCTTCATTTTTGCACCAGGCCCGTGTTTATGACAGAGGTAGTTATCAAGGGGAGAGATGGCCCTCGTACCTGTCAACCAATGAGATATGGACAGTCACTAGTAATCATGATAACCGGGTCAGGGTTTACAGTCATCGTTTCGATGAAATGGAATCTCTAAAGGCTTTGGATTCTCTGGCGGTTTTTTTCTGTCCCGGTCCGGCTATGGAAAGGGCAAACAACCCGAAATCTGAGCTGCTCAGCACAGTCAATGTAGAAAACGCCGACTGGTCACCACGCTTGCGGCTGGTAAAACCCGAAGATGAATATATCGCATTGCTGACCAACCCTATCGATTTGAACCCCAGGGAAAACCTGGAGGATCGTCGGTCGATGTGGTTCGAACCGTGTAATTCCATTAAGGTTCTGGAAAAGCTAAATGATGGCGGCATCATTGTTGCCGGGGCATGCCTGGAGGCTCGCTGCGACTTGTTATGGCGCCGGTTAGGCCGCCAGGCAGCTCGCTGGCGGGATGGAAGTGATCGCCAGCGCCGACCGGAAAACTTTACTTATGCCAACCGCCGTTTCCGCTGTTTGGGAGAATGCGGTTATCGAAACGGGCCAGTATTTGCCTGGCAGGTCTTCCGTCTGCCATAGAATGAATAACCGAAACAAAAACGAGGATGCCACATAAGGGGTATCCTCGTTTTTTACTATGACAAAATCAAGCAGCTTACTGATCCTCGCCTTTTCTTAATTCTTTTATCTTATCAAGATTCCGTAATATGATCACCACGAAGCCGAAAGCTACCAGGATAATCAACGCATTCAAGAGCCATTTATTCTGTTCGCTCCAAGGCACTTTATAATCGGGGTTAATCTGCTGCGCACCGGGTGTGACCCATTTCAGATCAGTGGTCTGGATCAGATAGGCGAACTTGTCGAGATCATAGCTTTCATTATTTACATTGGGATTGCCGTACCATAGCCGGGATGGACCCTTGAGGTCAGCCAAAAGATAAGGCGGGGATGCGCTGACCTTGATAGCGTTGATTTTCAGTGGCGCACTGCTACCGTTTTCTATGGATATAAAGAGGAAACGCCGCGCGTACTGGCCTATTTCAACATAGTCTCGGGCAGAGGAATAATCCTGCCACTTATAATCAAATATGGTATCGGTATTCAATGTCAATGGCTGGTTGGATTTGCTGGTCGCATTATCACTGTCTACATAAACAACTCGTGAGTAATTCCGGTCCGGTGTCTCGATGGTGACCCGGTCGATGAAGTAGTTGGGCACCTGCAGATCCACTACTAAATTGGTCCTGGTACGATCTGAACGCTGGGATAGGATTTTGACAGGTATCGATTCGCCCTGGTAAAGGCTTATCGGCATGAAATAGACGATAGCATCGGTCAAGGGCAGCCGCTTCTCACTGTTGACCTGGTTGACATTGACTCTAAGATAGCGAGCGGTGTTGGTAGTGAATGATAGCGTGTTATAAGATCGGCCTTGATACATCATAATCCGGCCTGTGCCTATATTGCCCCAGGTCTCATTATCCTGGCTGGCTTCCAGGGTAACCTCTCGCATGTAATCTTTACTGCTGTCCAGATACACATCGATACGATTATGGGCCAGGGGATTGGGCCCCAGGTCGAGCACCAGCGATGTACGATCAAGATATTCGTTGCGGTTTAACTGGGTAGTCGCTATATCTTGCCGTTGCTTTTCAGGCCGAAGCACCTGGCTGGAGATCTCCCTGCCATCCTGATCGGTGACTCTAAGATCTGAGAAGTTTTCCTGGCAATGAAGCATTATATCCTTATCCAATTTGATGGCACTGAAACCGCTTGCTTGGGTGGGCAGTGCCTTGTAGTACTGCCAGTAAAGATGATTGAAACTGGCCAGGCAGAACCCGGGGATCATAAGTATCAGAGCTAGGGCGATCAGGATTACAGAATATTTTTTCACGGAAGCACTTCCCCTTTCATTCTCTTTTGATAGAAGAAAGAAATAGCCAGGGCAATTAAACCGATGGCCAGCAAGACTAGTATCTTGTAAACGATATCCAAGTGACGAAGATCGAAAAACAGGGTGCGGATGATGACTACACCGTAGAGGATAAGACTGAGCAAGCGAAGGGTTTTATTTTTTCTGCGGACACCGATGAGCAGTACCAGAGTAGTAATAAGAGCCCAGGCCACCGGCACCAGAAAGGAGAATGATTGATTAGCCTGATAATAGTAGACCGCGTTACTGATGTCAAACTGCACCAGGTAAAAAATAGTGGAAATAGCAACGGAGGATAGGGCGGCCTGGAGGTATGGTTTACTGCTGAAAAGCCGGGGGATAATAGCCAGTGCCAATATCCAATCTATAGCGCACAATGCCAACAATACCGATGCATTATTAAAGAATGGGACCTGATAGGGCTGGATATACGTGCCTAGAGTCGTGAAGAAAACTATCGCAATTATAACCAGTGCGGTGATGAAGGGCAACCGCCTGGCAAAATGTTGAGATATATATAAGAGCACTGCGGCTACAATCAGCCAGGCAACCGCGCAATAAACGTCATTCAAATGCAGCGGTGCCGTTAGCAGGGCAAAAATCATGGCCCAAATCAGCAGCCATTGGCGGAAATGTATTGTAGTGCTCCTGGTAATCACCGGCAGATAATAGGTCAGGAGAAAAATGCCGGCCAGGGACAGTGTAAACAAGCCCCGCCAATCTTCTATCTTATCGATAACATTTCCGAAAGACAAAGTCGAGAAACAGACTGTAGCAAAAAAGAGCAGCAGTTGATTGTGGTTGCGGGTACGGTGATCATAAGTCGCGGCTACGGCGATGAATAATAGCAGGTAAACGGTGAAAAAGGCCTGACCAGGCCAGACCTGCCAGTGCATAGTCAGAGCCACTCCTGATATTATCAGGGTTCCGATCAGGGCCAGGATGTCCAATGCCAGCCACTGGCGGTAATAGGCCAGGAATAATACTCCCAGGTCCAGGATCAGTACATAGGATAACAGTGGTATGACCTGACTGGTACGGCTGCCCATCAGGAAGGGAACCAGGAAACCGCCAATAGTAGCCATAACGGCTGTAGCTGGAGCATTATTGATGGCTGCCAGCATGCCGCCGGCTATCGCGGTGATGAACATCAGGGTAAAAGCGACGTATGGAGTAATTAGATGGTAATAATTCACTGCTGCAAATGATGATAAGTAGATTATGGCGATGCCGGCTCCAATCAAACCCTGGGCATACAGGCTATAGCCCTTCTTATAACAAATCTGCCCGGCGGTCATCATGGCTATGCCAGTGACCAGGCCCAGGATGCAGCGCCCCATCTCACCGATTATCTGGTTGTCAAAAGACCATTTGAGAAAATAGGCGACTGCAAATACGACTATCAAGGCACCGATCCAATTTAGTATTCTGCCCCCGATATATTCTTCCAGCTGGCTGCGGTCGGCAAAACGTGACTGGGGCGGGAGATCAGCACTCTCGAGTTCTGACTGGGGGCTGCGGTTTAGCATAATTGATTTTAGTGCACTTTTGGGGGATTCAGGTGTACGCTTGGTGACGGTGTCACCGGTATCATGGGTTTGAGCATTCTCGAGGGCGGCAACCCTGGCTTTTAACGCTGAGATTTCCGCCTGGAGGGATTCGAGTGTCTTTTGTTCGTCATAATTCATGACGGGCACCACCTCCTCTGATTAAACCAATTATATCAGATGGGTATCTCTAGTTGACGTTTACTCGAAAGGGAAATGGTGGTGCCACAAACCCAGCTCGTTTCTCATTTGGATCATTTCATTCTGCAATACTTCATTGATGGGGATACCCTTTTCTTTTCTCTCCAGCCAGGCCAGGTATTCCTTCTCGCCAGCCGTATATATGCGCTCTGCCCCCGGAGCTCTTTCGGAAGCCCGCAGCAGGCGCATGATGTCACCTGCTGACTTCTTGAAAGAATCCAGGTCGTTAAAGGCGGAAATATCTATGGCTATAAAGAAATGGCCAAGGCCGTAAGGCTGCTTATTACCGTCGGCATCATAACCGGACAAGGCCTTCAAAAACGCTCCCTGCTGCAGGGCTGCAGATAGTACCTCTACCACAGTAGCATAACCATATCCCTTATAACCGGCGGTGTCTTCACCAAGTCCCCCCAATGGAGTCAGAGCAGCTTCTCCGGACACCAGGTCTTCTAAGATCTGGTGGGTGTCGGTGCGGGTCTGGCCGCTGCGGTCGATTACCCATCCGGGCGGGATATCCTTATTATCACGATCATATACCTCGATCTTACCTCGTTGGGAAACCGAGGTGGCACAGTCTAATACGAAAGGGAAAGCTTCATCAGTTGGAAATCCAATGGTAAGCGGATTGGTTCCCAGCATATTTTCGACACCGAAGGTGGGTGCAATGGAAGGGCGGGCATTGGTCCCAGTAATTCCGATCATTCCGGCCTCAATAGCCATTAATGCATAGTAGCCGGCTATTCCGTAATGGGTTGAGTTGCGAACTGTGACCATACCCAGTCCGTAGGTCTTGGCCTTGTCGATGGCCATTTGCATGGCCCGCTTGCTGATAGCATGTCCCATACCGTGATGTCCATCAATTACCGCCGTAGTCGGGCCTTCCCTGACCACCTCGTAATTGGCCGCGGCAAACTGGATACCGGCTCTGATCCGATCATAGTAGATTGGTTTTAGTCTCCCGATCCCATGGGAATCTATACCCCGTTTGTCAGCCGTAATGAGAACATCAGCACAAATGGCAGCATCATCTTCGGGAACCCCCAGTCCGATGAAAACATCCCGCATAAATGTCTCCAGGACATTGATGTCAAGCCAGCAGCAATTCTCGTACATTATTCTCGTCCCTTCTCTTCAAAATAAAAACCATCTTCTCTTGATATTATACTTGAAAAGAGAAAATGGTTTAGAGGAATAATGATTCATCACAAAAGTAATATCGGTCAGGTAGAGGTTAACGCCCTTTGAAGGCCGGTTTGCGCTTGTTAAAGATGGCATCACTGCCCTCGACGAAATCTTCGCTGCTGCCGCAGCTGGAAATACTATACCTCTCCAGATCCATTTGAGATTCGATGCCATCCAGCATAGACCTGTTGATAAGGGCTTTGGCATTGGCATACGCCCGGGTCGGGCCATTGGCCAGCTTGGTAGCCACCTTCAACGTTTCTGCTTCCAATTGATCGGCTGGCACCACGATACTGACTAGACCAAGCCGCAGGGCCTCCTCGGCATTGATGGGCCGATCCAGGAGTACCATCTCCAGAGCCTTAGCTACTCCGACTGTCTGGGGTACAGTCATGGACCAGGCTCCATCCGGACTCAATCCCACTGAGGTGTAAGCCTGAGCGAAGGTCGCCCTGTCGGACATGATGCGCAGGTCGCAGGCCATGGCCACGCTCATGCCCACTCCGAAGGCCGGACCATTAATAGACGCGATGATCGGTTTAGGCAGTTTACGCATGGTGCTGACCACCACACCCAACTTTTTAGGTGTTTGCAGTAGCCAATGGGTTGGCCCATCCTTAATCATTTCAGCCAGATCGCCCCCGGCACAGAAGGCTCTCCCCGCACCAGTCAGGACGATCGCGCGGATCTCTTCATCAAAACAGTCCTCGAAAGCTTCTTCAAGGCCGGCAACGATACCTTTGCTGATGGCATTCAGACTGGTTGCTTCATTCATAGTAATAAAGCAGATGCCATTTTCCTTTCTCCATACTACTGATTTGTCCGCCATTATATAACCCCCTCGATCACGATCTTTTTGGAGTCATTCTACAAAGGGGAGGGTAAATCCTTTGCAGATATACAATCTTCGGGATCTATCTTACAAGGGGGCGATCAGGCCATAGTGTTCAGGTGAGGCACCGGATAGAAGCGTAAGTCAGATAATCGGTATTTTGGAATTGAGAGAGGACTGGTTGAAGCAGGCTAGATAAAACGCAGCACGACTTTCAATTTTTAGCTATTTCTTATAAGCTAATTGTGGTTAAATATTTACAGGCTGCCGTTATATGTAATCAACAGTATCGGCACCCTGATAGGAGGTGTTTAAAACTGATTCCGATAATAAGTTTTTTTGGTTATTCAAATTCAGGTAAGACAACTGTGGTTGCTAATCTGACTAAAATATTATCCGGTCAAGGCTACCGGATTGCCGCTATAAAGCACGCTGCCCATGGCTATGACGTGGACATTCCCGGTAAGGACTCGTGGCAGCTTTTTAATGCCGGCGCGCAAAAGGTACTGGTAGTAGGGCTAGAATCAATTACTACCCATGAACGGATAGAGAGGGATTTATCCCTGCAAAGCATTTTGGACAGACTTCAGGCTGATGAGAATATTGATCTAATTCTGGTTGAAGGTTTTAAAAATGAACCGGGACCTAAAATCCAGGTTATCCGTGATCAAGATGCTGTTTTTCCTGACGGGGATGTTGATTTGATTGCAACAGTAAGTGATGGGCCTTTTAGAGACGATGTGCCTTATTATCCTTACGGCCAATTAGAACTGCTGGCCGAATTTCTAGCGGAAAAATACCTCCGAGATTAAAACATCTCTTTTAGGTGCTTAATCTGCAATTAATTTAGCTTTAACCATAAATCGTTCTTCTCCCGGCCTTTTCTGTACATCTAACAGTAAAGGAATATTTCCGGTATTAATAACCTTTCGGCTTACCGGCAGAGCGTAGACATGTCCCTGTCTAATAATCATTTCTCCCCGGTGCAGGCTGCGGCCCGGCTTTAAATGCTCAATGGGGCTGGCCAGATCTATATTAAACCAATCCCCTTTATACGATAACTCTCCTTTTAACTTAAGCAGGGCCGGTTTTACTAAAGCTTCAAACAATATCCCGGCTGCAGAGGGGTTGCCGGATAGGTTAAAAATAAGTTTGCCATTGAGAAGGGCGGCTAAAGAATTTTTGCCGGGGAAGACGTTTATACCTTTGAAAAGAAGCTGGGCATTCAAATACTCGAGCGCGTTACCAACGAGGTCGAAAAGACCGTTGCCGGTCCCCCCGCTGACTATTACCATATCAGAAACCTGGACCGCCTTTTTTACTGCAGTTACAATGGTTTGCAGATCATCATTAATTACGGAAGGCGACAGTAATGGCAAAGCTCCGCTGCTGGTTATTTTGCATGCCATTAGGCTCCGGTTGCTGCAATATATGCAGCCTGTTTTGATGGGGGACCCGGGTAAAAGCAGCTCATTTCCCGTGTTTAAAATATTTACACGAGGCACTTTGCATACCGGCACCCTTTCTATGCCACAGGCGGCTATCCTTTCCAGGATTTCTGCTTTTAAAACCTGCCCTTTGGCTGCAACTCTATCTCCAGCCCTCAATTCATGGCCGGATACTCTTATATTTTCACCCTGTATCGGCCTAACGCTGACAATTATATAGTTCTCATTTATTATCTCAACGTCCTCTTGTTTGATAACGGCAACGCTGCCTTCTGGAAGCGAAGCGCCGGTCATAATCCTACAGGTTTCCCCAGGCTTTATTGCCCTGCTTTCAATTGAACCGGCTCCTATAATAGAAGCTACTCTCAGACGCAAAGATCGTCCGGTTTGCAGTTTCTTCAGATCAGTCTTACCAATCGCATAGCCATCCATTGCTGAACGATCAAAATTAGGTACATTCATAAAGCTGGCTATATTGTCTGCGGCTACCCTCATATAGGCATCGTCTATGTGCAGGTACTCGGTGTCCAGGGCCCGAATGCTTTCACAACTGATATCAACAGCTTCGTCCAAACTAACCGGTTCAAATAATTTGTCATTAACCAACTGTAGTCTATTCATAGATAACCTACCTTGTACCGTGGATTTTCCTCAGTTCATGGCTCCAAAGATATTATATTACTTTATTATACATCAGTTGTAGTAAAATGTTTGTTCTAATATAAACAAATACGGTTATATTTTTATAATGACAAATTATTAGCATTATGATATATTACGTTGTGAATAGTAGCATTAAGTAGCAGACACTATGCAATAATTTGCTGGTAGCCATTGCTGTGTGACAATTGTATAGCTCCAAGCCTTTGGACCTAAAGCCAAGCCATGGTTCCTGGGCCTATGGGTATGCTTGGAAACGATTATGCCTCCCCGTATTTTTGGAAAGGAGCCTAAAAGCCTTGCTGAGAGCAGATAGCTCTTTTTAGGCTATATTGGGCATTAAAACCAGAAGAGGGGTTTTTTGTGCCCCCGGCCTTGTGCCGGAGGCATTTTTGCTTATTACGTCATTTTATATTCGACTAATGGACATGAGAGGAGGGAATGACCCCGGTAGAGCAGGACCAAGGAATTGGAAGCAATGACCAGGAAGGCAATGAGGTCTGGTGGCTAGAAACGGATTAAATTCACTTGAGCCATTTTCGCAAAAGTACTAAGGGGTTCATACCCACTATCAATTAGAGTTACACATAAATACAATCAGGTGCTCTGGCTAAAAGAGTATCTGCGGGTAGTAGTTTTTAAAAAGGAGGTAGAGATTGGTTATGAAAGTTACTCGTCGTGGTTTCCTGAAGATTTCAGGTATCTCCGCTGCCGTAGTTGCTTCCGGCTTAGGGTTTAATCTGGAAGCAACTGCTGCACAGGGGTACGCACTGAAGCTGGATGGATGCACCAAGGTCCCTAGTATCTGTCATTTCTGCTCAGGTGGATGCGGTCTGCTCCTGCATATTAAGGACGGCAAACTGGTTCATTTGGAAGGAAATCCAGACAATCCAATTAATGAAGGCGGTCTTTGCCCGAAGGCAGCCAGTCTTGAGCAGGTGGCCTATTCGGAGGAACGTCCGAAAACACCGCTTTATCGTGCCCCGGGAGCCGAGGAATGGACCGAGATTACCTGGGACGAGGCTATCGAGCGTATCGCCAAGAAAGCTGTAGAAATCCGGAACAAGACCTGGAAGAAGACTGATGAGATAATCACCAGCACCGGTGAGAAGAAGATTGTTCCCGCCAACCGGGCCGAAGGTCTGGCTATGATCGGGTCCGCTGAGGTTGACAATGAAGAATCTTACTTGTTAACAAAGTTTGCCAGATTGATCGGCACACCATATCACGAACACCAGGCCCGTATCTGACACGCGCCCACGGTGGCTAGTTTGTCACCTTCATTCGGTCGCGGCGCCATGACCAACTCCTGGCAGGATATGATGAATTCTGAATGTTTCCTGATCGCCGGCAGCAACTGCGCGGAAAACCACCCTATCGCCATGAAGTGGGTCAACCGTGCCAAGGCGAAAGGCGCTAAGATTATTGTGGTTGATCCCCGCTTTACGCGAACCGCTGCCAAGGCTGATATCTTTGCTCAGATTCGTCCGGGAACTGATATTGCCTATCTCGGGGCTATGATCAATTACTACATTCAAAATAAGCTTTATGACGAGACCTATGTTCTGAACTTAACCAACGCCCTGTTGAAGGTCAGCAAGGACTTTAAGTTTGAAGACGGTTTGTTCTCCGGATTTAATTCTGAGAAAAAGAAGTACGATTATGCATCCTGGGCTTACCAGCTTGATGAAAACAACAAGCCGGTCAAGGCTGACAGCCTGGATGATCCAGACTGCGTATTCCAGCTACTAAAGAAGCATTTTTCTCGCTATACCTTCGATGTAGCTGAAAAGATAACCGGTATCCCCGCTGATAAAATCAAGCTGATCGCCGATACCTTTGCGGCAGCCAAGCCGGGCAATATCTTTTATGCTCTGGGCATGACCCAGCATACCACTGGTGTGCAGGGTATCCGCTGTTATGCCATCATCCAGTTGCTGCTGGGCAATGTAGGCAAGGCTGGCGGCGGCATCCAGGCTCTGCGCGGCGAGCCCAATGTTCAAGGTTCAACCGATATGGCCAACCTTAATGCCAATCTACCGGGATACTTGCCCTATCCCACCAACGCCCAGGTGACCTTGCATGATTTTGCGGTCAAAAATGGTTCAGTTCAGCATAAACCGATGGTGGCGCTGCTCAAGGCTTGGTTCGGTAAAAACGCCACTCCTGAAAACGATTACGGCTATGGCTGGCTGCCCAAAAACAACCCGGATAATATGCCGGTTCAGTCACAGTTTTTCAACTGGATGGAAAAAGGACAATTCAAGATGCTCTTTAACTGGGGTTCTAACTCCACCGTTTCCATCCCTGACCGTAAGATGGTGGCCCGCGGACTTTCCAAGTTAGAGATGCTGGTAGTGGCCGACATATTTAACACCGAAACCGCCCAGTTCTGGCGTGAACCGGGGATCGACACCAAGTCTATCAAGACCGAAGTCATATTCCTGCCGGCAGCTTTCGTTTACGAAAAAGCTGGGACCATGACCAATTCTTCCCGTCTGGTGCAATGGAAGGAAAGAGCCCTTGAGCCACTTAATGGCTGCTTGCCCGACCTGGATATGATAGACTTGATATTTAAAAAGATGCGTGAGCTTTATGCCGGCAGCACCGATCCCAAAGATGAGCCGATCCTGAAAGCTAATTGGGACTATGATCACGACGGAGAGGCCAGCGCCTTGAAGGTTCTGCAGGAACTTAATGGCTATGATGATAATACCGGCCAGCTAACCGCTAGCCTGGCTGATTATCTGAATGCTCCGATTGGCACTGTTTCCACCGGCTGCTGGATATATGCCGGCGTAACGCCGCCGGGTAAAAACCTGGCTGACCGCCGCGACAATGCTGACCCCACCGGCTTAGGCCTGAACAAGGAATATGCCTTTGCCTGGCCGGGCAACATTCGTGTGCTCTATAACCGGGCCTCCTGCGATGCCAACGGCCAGCCGATTGATGAGAAGCGCAAACTGATCTGGTGGGATGCTGCTGCAGGAACCTGGACCGGCAATGATGGTCCCGATGTGGTTGACAAGAAAAAGGGTCCTGACACCCCGGAAGGAAAACAGGCTTTCCGTATGAATCCCGAGGGCGTAGGCCGCTTGTTTACAGCCAGCTACACTAGCGGCGTGTCCTCATCACCCGTTCCCGCTGATAGTATAGCAGCTGTTCCGGTTCGCGGGGCAGGTATGACGGTTGATGGTCCGATGCCCGAATTCTATGAGCCGATTGAAAGTCCAACCAACAATTTACTGCATCCCAAGGTACAGAATAATCCCTGTGCCAAGATCGTTTCCACCGAGTTTGGCGATCCCAAGGATTATCCATATGTTCTTACAACATATGGTGTCTGCGAGCACTTCTGTGCTGGCGCCATTACCCGTAATATACCCTTCCTGAATGAAGTCATGCCCGAACCCTTTGCAGAGATAAGCAAAAACCTTGGTAAAAAGCTTGGCATCAAAGACGGGGATAGGGTGGAGATATCCTCTATTCGCGGCAAACTGACCGTACACGCCTTGGTTACCGATCGTATTCAGACCCTGAAAATAAACGGGAAAGATACGGAAACTATTGGTATGCCATGGAGCTGGGGCTTTGCCAGCTTGAATCCTGGCCCAAGTACGAATAATGTGACAATGAATGCATGTGATCCGGGTGCAGGGACTCCCGAATATAAATGCTGCCTTGTCAATGCAAGGAGGGCTTAATGATGACAAAGAAAAAGGTTTTTGTTGATACTTCATTATGCACCGGCTGCAAAGCCTGTTCAGTAGCATGCAAGGCCTGGAATGATCTTGAGGCTGAGAAGACCCAGCTGATCACCAGCTATCAGTCTCAAGCATCCACCACGTACAATACTTGGACCTATATCAGCATGCATGAAAAGTATGAGAATGGCAAAATGGAATGGCTGATGTTTAAACATCAGTGTTACCATTGTGCAGAACCTTCCTGCCTGAAGGCTTGTCCGGTACAGGCGATTTATAAGACGGAATCAGGATATACGTTGATTGATCATGAAAAGTGCATAGGTTGCGGTTATTGTGTCGCTAACTGCCCCTGGAGCGTTCCCAAGACCAATCCGGAACTGAAAAAGACTTTTAAGTGTACCGGCTGTATCGACCGGGTTGAAAACGGAATCAAGCCTGCCTGTGTTTACACCTGTCAACCTGGTGCTCTGCATTTTGGAGAACCGGCAGAGATTGAGGCGCTGGCCCAAACTCGTCTGGCTGAGGTTAAGAAGGATCATCCCAAGGCTCAGCTGTATGGTGATAACGCCATGGGAGGCACTACCTATCTCTATCTGCTGTTAGAGGATCCGGAATTCTATGGACTGCCGGTAAACCCGACTGTATCGTCATCGCTGGTGGTCTGGAAGGATTGGGTGCAGCCATACGGCATCTGGTTGATTCCTCTGGCGGCGGCAGCAGCAGTGGGCAGTTTCTTCACCACCCGGATAATCAATAACGCTAACAAGTCGAAAGGAGGGGACTTACATGCTTAAAGAACGTGTTTTACGGTTTAGTGGCAGTGCCCGCTTTGCCCATTGGGGTCATACCATTACCTTTTTGGTACTGCTGTTTACCGGGTTGACCCTCTTTACTCCAGCATTGGGACGCGTACTGACTCCGTTATTTGGCAGTCATGTAACTGCCAGCTCGATTCACAAGGTCATGGCGGTATTCTTTACGATTATACCGCTGATTGCTCTGGTTATTAACTTTAAAGGTTTTGTTGAATGGTGGAAAGACGTCTTTTCTTTTGGAGCGAACGATATCAAGTTCCTCATGGTGTTCCCGTTGGAATTCTTTGGCTTCCACGTGGAAATACCGCCACAATCCAAGTTTAACGGCGGCGAAAAGATGAATTCGGTGGTAACCACCACTTCCTGCGTGTTGCTGGCTTTAAGCGGTTATGTCATGTGGTTTAAGGACGCCTTCCCGGCAGGGTTAGTTCAATGGTGCTATCCGATACATGGAATATGCATGATCCTAGCCACCTGCATGGTGTGTATGCACGCCTACCTGGGGTCTTTCCATCCGGGTTCCGGCGAGTCCTTCTGGGGAATGTGGAAGGGTACGGTTCGCTCCGACTGGGCGGCTCACCATCATGCCAAGTGGTACAATGAGGTCACCAAATCTTAGAACTGCATGGAATAATTGTTTTGAAGAGTAAGGAGAGATTCCGGATGAGTGCCAAAAGAGGCAAATTAGCGATCACAGAAGATGTCAGTGTTAAAGAAGCTTATCAGAAGCACCAGATGCTCAAGCAAGAGGTTGATAATTGGCACCAGGAACGCTGTTCTCATTGGCAGGCAACACTGGTTTTAGCCAAAAAGCCTCCGTATTTGCCTATCATGGATTTGCCGGAAGATGCTATTGTTGAGCTTTGGCAGCGCCTAAACAGCGCTGCCAAAGTAGAAATCACTGATTCAACCCTCTTTGAAATGTGGGAGCAGTTAAAGCAGGGTAAAAACGACATGGACCCTAGTATGGCAACCCGTCTGCAAATGGCAGTTAGTGGTGTGGCCAAGCTTGCCAGCCAGATTGTTTATGAAAAGGGAGTGCCGGAACAAAAATACAATCCCCGTACATCCGATAATCCCATGAAGAACACAACGGAATGTCCGGTTTGCGGCGAAGTCTCCACGCTGGCGGTTTTGGCCAAACCTGAGGGAAAAAGGATGATGCACTGTGTCACATGCGGATTTGAATGGCCTGTTCAACGAACCGGTTGTCTGTTTTGCGGTAGTGAAGATTCCAAGAGACTAATATATCTAGACAATGAAGCATTTCCAGGAATTCAAATAGCCGTTTGTGAGGTCTGTGGGCAGTACTTCAAGGAAATCGACGAGCGTAAGCTGCCGGTTAAAGACTATGTATGGGAAGACTTAAGAACCCTTCCCTTGAATTATGCAGCCGAGCTATGGCTTGAAGAACAGATAAAAAGGAATAATCAAATCAATTAGGGAATCCAAATAATAACAATTATTTGGCAGGTGATTCCCCGATGGCTAGTCTTGATAACAAAACTTTTGACATGCTGCTGATAGACTGAGTGCCATAATTATTGATGAAATAGCTTAGGCTTTTCATAACATCCCAATCTTTTTCTTCCCGCTTATGCGGGAAATTTTTTTTAAAGGATAAGGGAACGATCATTTATCAGCATTGCCATTTTATATTAGGACAAATAAACGCTAACTTCATGATTCTTAAGATAAATGGAAGAATTAGATTATAAAAGGTGTTGTTTATTCACATGTTTATTCACAAAACCGAAGGTAAGTTGACACTATCTTCCCCTGATGTTATTTTTAGAGTATTATATAAACCGACAAAACTGCATTAAAATAGAGGAAAGATCTTTATTAACCCTATGAGCAATCTTGTTATGTAATATTATTACTGATATACGGAAGGAGACGACTTGCCATTTCTGAACGTCCGCCACTTACCCCTGAAGAAGCAGCCCAGATACTAAAAATTTCAAAATACACCCTGTATGATCTGATAAAAAAGGGAGAAATACCTTCACGGCGCGTTGGAAGAAAAATACGTATCGATTATGATTCATTAATGCACTATTTGCAGGGAGACATTGGTGAAAAGCGTCCCCAGGTACATTCTGAAGAACATAAGGATCTATCATCAGACAATGGTTTTTGTTTTTTGGGCAGCCATGATCTATCCGTGGAACTGCTGGCAGAGTTTTTAAATCACTCGGATTCTTCTTTTTCCCTTAATACAGTTTTTAAGGGTAGTATGCAAGGCTTGATAGCTCTTTACAACAGAGGGGCGCAAATAACTGGTGTTCATCTCTGGGATGAAAAATTACAGGAATATAATCTTCCTTTCGCAGAGCACCTGCTTATGACTGAAGCTTATACGATTATTAACCTGGTGCAAAGATTTCAGGGTTGGATTGTCCCTGCAGGTAATCCGAATAATCTCAGCTCGTGGGATGATATCACCAAAAAGGGGCTTCGCTTTGTGAATCGGCAGAGAGGCTCCGGTACCCGTTTAAGATTAGATCAATATTTGTTTCGTAACGAAATACTACCACGCCAAATTCAGGGCTACGAAAAAGAAGAAAAGACTCATTGGGGAGTTGGACTTAAGATTGCCAATGGAGAAGCAGATTTTGGAATTGGTATTCAATATGCTGCGCAAAGGATGGGGTTGGATTTTGTGCCCCTGTTTAAAGAAAGGTATGATCTGATTATTCTTCAGGAAACGATAGCAAAATCTGAATGGCAGCAGATACAGGCAGTCATAAACTCAACCGCATTTAAAAGGGCGGTTGAACAACATGTTGGCTATGACACCTCCATGACCGGAAAGATCATTTACGAAACTCCCCATTCAAAGGCGCGTCCTTAGGAACTACTAAATGATATACCTGATTTCATTAATATTATCAAGCCTGGACTGCTATAGCCAACGCTAGCATTTGGAATGAAGAATTGTGAATGGAACTTTACAACTCAAGGAAAAAATCCTTCTTAAGAAGAAGACATAAAACAGAAATATAAAACGTATCAGACCACTTGTTTTCTCGAAACGACTACCTTATAATTACGATAGTTTGGGGAAAATCAAGTGGTCGAGATGTCTCTAATCTCGATAAATTTGTGGGGGCGTGGCTCAGCTGGGAGAGCACCTCGTTCGCAACGAGGGGGTCGGGGGTTCGAGTCCCCCCGTCTCCACCAGATTATCTACCATCTATTGATAAAATATATTTTATCGGTGGGTGGTTTTTATATTGTTTGAAAAGCTGGTATTTAAGCCGTTCCTGTGGTTTTAGCGGAGCGGCTTTCTCGATTTCTGGTGGGTTATTCTCTTTTGATAAGGGG
>JAAYCK010000070.1 GCA_012729835.1 Syntrophomonadaceae bacterium | reverse complement strand
GCCAGTGGGGTCACCATAAAAGCATCCAAGGCCGGATCACAAACGGGGCCACCCGCAGAAAGGGAGTAGGCAGTCGATCCAGTCGGTGTCGCTATAATAACTCCGTCCCCGCGATACCTCCCCATGAACTGACCGGATACCACGATCTCGAAAACAATGGTCCGTGGTGTTCGGGATCTTATTACCGCTTCGTTCAGACAATAAACAGTACGGATAAGCTTACCCTGGTCAAGTATCCTTGCTTCCAGCAGCATCCGTTCCTCAATTATATAATCGCCCTTTATCAGCTTCTCCAGGTATTGGTCTATTTCGTCGTCCTTGAGATTGCTGAGAAAACCAAGGGTGCCCATGTTTATTCCCAGCAGGGGCACTCCATCCATACCATACTGGCGGGCCGCCCGGAGAATCGTGCCATCTCCACCAAGAACCATAATAACATCAGAGGTACCTGGTTCTTTTTCTTCGCATTCCATTTCAACATCAACACCCAGCCTGGTCAAATCATGAGCGAGCTTCTCCGCCATGACCCAGGTCTTTTCCCGGTAGCGATTATTTACCAGCAGTACTTTCAATGTTCCTTTTTCCTCCCAATTCATGGTGAGCCTCTTCCACCAGACTGACTGCCCGTCCGGGCATCTCAGGATCCATAGGAGCATTATTTATCAGGTGCAAGAAAAATTCTATATTGCCCTGGGGACCAGTAATAGGTGAATAGGTACAGCCGACACATCCCATTCCGTGCTGTTGGGCAATATCCATAGATTTCAGCAAAACCTCCAGGTGCACCGCCGAATCCTTCACCACACCCTTTTTACCAACTTTATTCTTACCCGCCTCAAACTGAGGCTTGATCAGAACCGCCAGATTGCCGGCAGGTTTTACCAATTGTTTTACCACAGGAAATACTTTTTCAGTTGAAATGAATGACACATCTATGGTTACAATATCAACGGGTTCACCCAAATCTTCCATGGTGAAATACCTGATATTAGTTCTCTCAATATTTATGACCCTGTCATCATTACGGAGCCGCCAGTCTAACTGACCATAACCTACATCTACTGCATAGACCCGCTTAGCTCCATGCTGCAAGGCACAATCAGTGTATCCGCCAGTTGAGGCACCTACATCCAAGACCACCTTGTCGGTAAAGTCCAATGCAAATTCCCGGATGGCCTTTTCCAGTTTGAGTCCCCCGCGGCTTACATAGCGGGGTCCAGTATGCATAAGCTCTATCAGTGCTTCGGAATCAATATTAGTGCCAGGTTTATCGATACATTTGCCATTTACCTGAACTTCACCGGCCAGTATGATAGCCCGGGCTTTTTCACGGCTGGGTGCTAATCCCCTCTCCTGCAGAATGAGATCCAATCTACTTTTCACCAAACTTCAGTACCCTCCATGCCCCCTCCGGCTGAACCAGATCCGGCCAGCGGTTGACCAGCGACTCAACTATTGATTCCGGGTCCATATTCAGCAGGTCTAATAAGAGCTCGACTTTGCCGTGTTCAACAAAATCATCCGGGATGCCGAAGCTAATTACTTCTGCCCTGCTGTTGCCATGTCGTGCCAAAGCCTCCAGTACGGCAGCCCCAAAGCCACCAGCAAGGCAATTATCCTCAATAGTAACCAAACGCCCGCTCTTTTTGGCTAGATCAAGTATCATGGCTTCATCCAGAGGTTTGACAAAGCGTGCATCCACCAGCGCAGATTCTATTCCCTGCTCATGCAACAATTCTCTGACCCGACGAGCAATATTAAAACCCCGGCCAATACCGATCAGAGCCAGTCGGTTTCCTTCTTCACAGAGAAACGCCTTTCCTATCGGCAGGATATCCGCTTCACTGTCTGCAAGCCCTTCTCCCACCCCGCGCGGATAACGTATAGCAACCGGTCCGGTTATAGTAAAAGCCGTTTTCAACATGGCCATGAATTCGTTCTCATTGGAAGGAGCCATCACCGTGAGATTAGGAATGGTACGTAAAAAGGAAATATCAAAAACCCCATGATGAGTCGGCCCATCCTCGCCAACCAGTCCCGCGCGGTCAACCGCAAAAATAACCGGCAGGTTCTGCAATGCTACGTCATGGATGATCTGATCATAAGCCCGCTGCAGGAAGGTAGAATAAATCGCCACTACCGGATGCATCCCTTCCCGGGCCATTCCTCCGGCCATGGTGACAGCGTGTTGTTCACATATCCCTACATCAAAGAAACGTTCAGGGTAGGCTTCGGCAAATTCACTCAGGCCGGTCCCGGTAGTCATAGCCGCAGTGATAGCTACCAGTTTTTCATCCCTTTTGCCCTGTTGCAGCATGAAATCACCAAAAACTTCGGTATATGTCTTGATTGATTTGGGTTTGCTGGTCCCAGTTTTCTTATCAAAAGGACCGATACCATGGAAGCGATCAGGGTCTTCCAGAGCCGGCATATAACCCCGGCCCTTCTGGGTGATGGCATGGACCAGGACTGGGCCCTTCATCTTCTTTACATTGGATAATACCGCGATAAGTTCTTCCAGGTTATGGCCATCAACCAGACCTATATAGGTAAAGCCCAGCTCTTCAAACAGAATGCCGGGAACCATCATATACTTTACTGTATCCTTGACCTTGCCAGCGGCCCGCGCCAGATTGGGCCCAATGGCCGGTATGCGGTTAAGGGCACTTTCGATGCCTTCCTTACGTCGCGAATAACTGGGATCAGTGCGGAGCCGGTTTAGATAGGCGGACATTGCCCCTACATTCCGCGATATGGACATTTCATTATCATTCAGGATTACGATCAGGTCACGATCCAGATTACCGGCATGGTTGAGCGCCTCAAAGGCCATTCCGCCGGTAAGAGCTCCATCACCGATAATCGCTGCTACTGAATGCCTTTCGCCCTGGATGTCCCGGGCTAAGGCCATACCCATGGCAGCAGATATGGAGGTTGAACTGTGTCCGGTATTGAATGCATCATGTGGAGACTCATCATATCTGGGAAAACCAGATAATCCACCAAACTGGCGTAAATTGATCATCTCCCGGTATCGTCCGGTCAAAGCCTTATGGACATAGCTCTGATGCCCCACATCCCATATTAACTTGTCCTGCGGTGAGTTAAAGACATAATGCAGGGCAATGGTCAATTCGACCACGCCAAGATTGGAGGCCAAGTGGCCGCCGCAGCGTGATACGCTATCTATCAGTAGACTCCTTATTTCAGCGGCCAGATCATTCATTTGAGGCAGATCAAGGTTTTTCAAGTATTCCGGAGAATCGATGTTTTCCAGTAGTTTGTACATGCAGGATTCACCTTCTATTTTTCAGCAACTCGATACCGGTTGCCATTTCCCACCAGGCTACTGTCCTGGCCACACTTTCAATAATATTATTGGTGTTATTGAGCGCAATATATTTACCGATAGCTTTACCACCAACTGTGAGTGCAGCTATCAAACTGGTCATGACAGCTCCGGCTAAGACCAGATCCAGAGTCTGGAATTGTCTCGCCAGACTCACCACTATACCTGCGCCGATCGCTCCTGAGAGCGTCCCGGATATATCACCTACCATGTCATTGCAGAAGTTGGCTACCAGGTCTGCGTTGCGGATCAGCTTGACCGCTTGTTTGGCACCAAATATTTTTTTTGCCGCCTTAGCATTGAAAGGCGGCAAAACAGCGGCTGCAAAAGCAGTACCGATAGTATCGAAAAAGATCCCTAGGAATATGATAACAAACAACAACACCAAAGCAATGATAATGCTATTAACTGCTCTAACCAGCGCCTCAGAACCTAAACTCATCATTAAGGCCACGAAAAAGGTAAGGAACGCCACAATTAGGGCTGATATTAGATTACTACGTTGTATGTACACGTATCCCTTCACTTTCTTATAAAAATTTAATATTGGCAGTAGACATAAGATGCGACACAAGGCATAATTTTGAATTTTTAATTTTGAATTATAAATTAATGTAGAAATGCTTCGCATTTCTTAGCAATAGCAAGTGACAACTGTAATTGCACCCGGAGGGTGCACAACTTAATTAAAAACTAAGAATTCATAATTCACAATTATTACGCATCTTCTGTCGACTACGACAGATATTATCTGGCAAAAGGTTCTTCATCGAGTAAACGCTGCGACATAGGTCCAGCAGGTTTTCCCAGCGGGTCTCCCAAGTGTTGCCAGATGGGCGGTTTCCCTTTATGCCCGCTTCGCTCCGTTGCCGGAAGCGAGACTGGATTACCACTAAGTACGCACTTTAATCCTTGATGAAGTATGCCTAAAGCAATCAGTCTAGGAGTTTTCCTCGACAACTCACATCAGCTTCTAGCCTCTTTTGCAGCAACGGTTTCAGAGCGAGTTAGTCAGGTCCTGGCCAAGACCCTTCCAACCCTTTTGCGCCCGTCCGCCGCCACCACTCAAGGCAGGCTACACTGCACCCAGCTTTCCCGGAATGCAGGTTTTCATCCTACCCCTTGCGGGATAGGAAGCCTCCACGGATACAAGGGTCTCGCCCGCATGCCGTTGCGGATTGCCCCCATACCCTTAACTCCCAGCACCGACCCCTGACTGGGCGTCACAAGCCGGCACCAGAAGCTTCATCGATGTGCCCTTTACGGATTTTTAGGCCCGTCTTCAAAACTGATAGAGCTGACTAGAATACTGCAACCTTTTGCCAGTCTTCTTTCAGTAGCCTATTATATCACAGTAATGACAGACATTCCACTCCAGCACTTGATCGTAGCTCTGAAATGCCGCGCCCTCCTGACGGCCTGTATGTGAAAATTTTAGCTCATAAAATAGAGGATTTTGATTACTTATATATAAATAATAGTCAATTGCTATTTTTGAACTGCGTTCAGTCCCACCGAACTTCCAACTATTAGTCACGGCACTACAGTGTAATTGTTTCATTCTATATCTGAACGTAATTCCGTATGACCGAACAAAAGGGGGCGAGAATTACTTTCTACTACCATAATTACATGATTAATGCAAGGGAGGTAGATGAATGCCTGGGGGTAGAGACCTTAAAAACGATATCCTGAATTCTTCTTTATGCACTCTATGTGGAGCCTGTCTTGATTGGTGCCCCTATATAAAAAACCTTGATGATAACCTGGTAATCACTTTCGATTGTAATGTGGCCGAGGGACGATGCTACACAGTATGTCCCAGGACCAACACGGATTGGCACCAAGTCAACTCCAGCTTCTTCACTGATGCTGATTGGAGCCAGGAAATAGGTAGTTGCGTGAAAGTATACCGAGCAAAAAGCCTTAGCTCGATACCTGGACAGCAGGATGGCGGAACAGTCAGCGCGTTGTTAAAGACTGCCTTAGAAGAAAAACTGACTGATGCCCTGCTTCTCACAGGAAGCCGCGATAATATGCAACCTGAATCCTTCATCACCAACAGTCTATCATATATTGAAAAAGCTGCCGGTTCCAAATTCCTTGCCTCGCCTGGATTCAGAAAAATAATGCAAGCAGCACAGGAAGGGGTAAAAAAGCTCCTGGTTGTCGGACGGCCCTGCCAGATCCAGGCTCTGCGCAAGATGCAGGTTAGTCAGGCAGATCAACTCAAGGACATGGATATCATCAGTATCGGATTATTCTGTATGTGGTCCTTGTCCTGGGAATTCACTAATTATCTGCAAAATGAATATCCGGGACTCACCATCAAATCAATGGCAATTCCTCGCCATGGTGTAGAAATTATGACAAATCAAGGAGTCAAGACCATACCTACTGCCAAGGTCCGGGAGTTCATACGACCCGGCTGCAGCTACTGTCTGGATATGACATCCGAACTGGCTGATATTTCTGTCGGAGCATTTGAAGCAGAGGCCGGATGGAATACGCTTATTGTCCGCAATTCTTCAGGTACAGAGCTGGTTAGTAAAGCGGTCGGGAATGGTTTGCTTCACGTAGAAGACTATCCAGAAAATGAGCTTCAGCTTTTAAAATCCGCTTCATTTAACAAAAAAGCCCGAAATCTAAATTCTATTAAGGAATTGATTGCCAATGACGCTATAAACCCTCCGGTCAATATATCCCAATATGATTATCTTGAGGAGGTGAATTCCTGATGGAATGGATGATTACAGCTAAAGAACCTGGCAAGACCTATCTGCTACAGGGCAATGAAGCCATCGCCCGGGGCGCTTTGGAGGCTGGCATCCGTTTTGCCGCCGCTTACCCTGGATCCCCCTCTTCAGAGATACTTACCATGCTGGGACACGTTGCCAAAGATATGAACCTCTATGCAGAATGGTCCACTAATGAGACCTGTTCTTTCGAGGCATGTATGGGAGCATCTATGAGCAAAGTACGCTCACTATGCATCGCCAAACAGAATGGTCTTTTGGTTATTGGAGATGCACTGCATACCGCTGCCCTTTCCGGATGCAAAGGTGGCGTGGTATTAGTGGTGGCTGATGACCCCAGTGCCCATTCCAGCACTAACGAATTCGATGCCCGTCATCAGGCACGTTCGGCCGGTCTGCCCTTGCTGGAACCTGCTACCTTCCAGGAAGCCAAAGATATGGTCAAATGGGCTTTTGATCTGTCCGAAGAATTAGGTCAGGTAGTAATGATCCGTGGGGTAACCCGCATCCATCATGGCCGGGGCAATGTCACCCTGGGAGAGCTCCCGGAACAACTTAAAGAGCCTCAGTTAGTTGCCGAATGGGATCGCTTAGTCGCCATTAACTGGTTTCATGACTTGATGCTGGATAAGCTTGATAAGGCCAGAAGTATCTTTGAAAACTCCGATTTCAACTCCTACGAAGGCCCGGATAACCCGGAGCTACTGGTTATTACCAGTGGCACCGGCTGGTTCTATAGCCAGGAAGCTATCGATATCCTTAATTTGAATGAGCGGGTCGGTCTGCTTAAACTGGGCTGCACCTGGCCCTTGCCCCAGGAATTCCTTCTCAAACACCTGCGCCAGACTAAAAAGGTATTAATAGTAGAGGAGATTGATCCCTTCCTGGAGCAAAACGTCTCTTCCATCATCGGCCATAACCCTAATATTCAAGTCGAAATCAGCGGCCGCTCAGAAGGCAAAGCCTTCCCACGCATCGGCGAACTGAACCCCGATTTGGTCCGCAATGCTATAGCAGGAATGATGCAGGTCAGCTATGAAGCTCCCACTTCAATCGCGCTGCCAGCGGATGAGCAGGTCCTGATTCCTCCGCGGGAATTGACCTTCTGTGCCGGTTGTCCCCACCGGGCTTCTTTCTTTGTACTTAAGCAAAGCCTGGGTATGCGTCCGGCCGGTGGACTGGTGATGGGTGACATCGGCTGTTATACCATGGGCGGACAAAGGGCAGGCCACTATGGCCTCAATTCGCTTGGCTGCATGGGCGGCGGAGTCAATATGGCAGAAGGCCTGGGTCAGCTGACCCGGTTTGGATTCAAACAGCCAGTGATCGCTCTGGCCGGAGATTCAACCTTTTTCCACTCCTGTCTGCCTGGCCTGGTCAACGCCAAGTACCATAATTCCGATATGCTGTTTATCGTCCTCGATAATTCAGCAACAGCCATGACCGGGTTCCAGCCCCATCCGGGCATCAGTGTGACCGCTATGGGTGAGAAGGCCGAAGCGATTTCGATTGAAAAACTGGCAGAAGCAATCGGCTGCCAGGTCACGGTAGCTGATCCCTACGATGTCGAGAATACCACCGAAACCATCTATCGTCTGACCAAAAAACCTGGCTTGAAGGTCCTGATCCTTAAGCGGGAATGCGCAACTTTAGTCTTACGGAAAGGCACTCGGCGCCGGATGTGGGTTGATCCTGCTCTCTGTCGCGGTGATGATTGCGGCTGCGGACGCTTCTGTAGCAGGGTCTGGGGTTGCCCCGGCAATATTTGGGACTATACAGCCGGAAAAGCGCAGATCGACGAGGTGGTTTGTATAGGTTGCGGGGTATGCGCCAGCCTGTGCCCCGCCGGGGCTATCAAAGTGGAAGGAGGGGAAGCATGATGCAGCAGCTCATAAAAGACCCGCTCAACATAATCATTTGTGGTGTAGGTGGTCAGGGCAATATCCTGGCTTCTGAACTGCTGGCTTCCGCCCTGGTGGAAAAAGGCTATTACACGACCGTAGGTGAGACCTACGGAGCTTCCCAACGCGGCGGTTCGGTAATGAGCCATGTCAGAATCTCTGCTAAACGCCAGTTCGGACCACTGATTCCTTTCAAAGAGGCTGACATTATTGTAGGTTTTGAGCCCATAGAAATCCTGCGCGTGGCGAGAGATTACTGCAACATCAATACCAAAATCATTTTTGATACTAGGCCTAATTACCCGCTGGGAGTCTTGATCGGTGAAGCGGTTTATCCGGAGATAAATGCTATTTCCCGTGAACTGCAGGCCTTATGCGGCAGCGTTCAGGTGGTAGGTGCTACCAAGCTAGCAATTGAAGCCGGCAATCCCCAGGCAGCTAACATTGCTATAATGGGCTCTTTGACTGCTCTGCCCGAAGTCCCTCTTGATCCTGCTGATTACTTTGAAATACTCAAGACTCGTTTTACCGGACGGGTGTTAGATCTTAATGTAGCGGTATTCAAGTTGGGATATGCTGCGATAAAACAATAATTCAGACATTAGGCTTTTCTGAGAAATGAAAAACGGAGGAGGAGTTTGCCGTGAAAAGTCTGCACCAGGACCTGATCAGATTGCTGTCAGATAAACAGGTCTTGACCCAGCCGGAAGACCTCATGGCCTATGCCAGCGATGCTACCTATTATTATGCATCCAGAGTTCCCGATGCCGTCGTACTACCAGTGACTAGTGAAGAAGTTGCCCGGGTAATGAAATATGCTTACGAAAAAGAAATACCTGTAACTCCCCGCGGTGCCGGCAGCGGTCTGGCCGGAGGATGCACCCCGATAAACGGGGGCATCGTGCTAGATATGAAACGGATGAACCGTCTGCTGGAAATAGATCATGATAATATGACAGCTGAGGTGGAAGCTGGCCTGGTCCACCGTCAATTCACCCGGGCGGTCGAACGCCAGGGATTGTTTTATCCACCTGATCCCCAGAGCGCTGCCGTATGTACCCTGGGCGGCAATATTGCCACCCGGGCAGGAGGACCACGCGGTGTTAAATATGGCACTACCGGTAATTATGTGCTGGGCACTGAAGTAGTGCTGGCCGATGGTTCTATCATCAAAACCGGCGGCAAGATGGTCAAGCAATCATCCGGATATGATATAACACATCTGATAGCAGGATCGGAAGGGACACTCGGCATTATTACCCGCGCCAACCTGCGCCTGCTTACCCTTCCTCCAGTGAATAATACCATGGTCATTTCCTGTTCCAGTCTCGACCAGGCGGCTGAACTTGTCTCCGCCATAATTGCCAGCGGGACTGTCCCGGCGATGTTGGAGTTTTTGATTAAACTAGCCATAATGGTCATGAACAACTATATAACTCCCCCATTGCCGCTTGATTACGAGGCTTATCTGCTGGTGGATGTGGACGGCACCGCACGCCAGGTGCAGGAAGACACCAAAAAGATAAAAGACATATGCCAGGATCTTGGCATACCCGATCTGCGTATTATAGAGGACCCTCATGAGGCAGCCAGCTACTGGGAAGCCCGCTCCAAGCTATATCCTCTCATGCTCTCCATAATGAAACGGGTAATCACTGAAGATATCACCGTGCCCCGCAACCGAATACCGGACTTTGTGCGCGGCGTTCAGGCTATCGCTGCAGATATCGCTATCCAAATCGGCCTAGCCGGCCACTCTGGTGACGGCAACATGCATCCTACCATACTTCAGCCAGAAATCAACGACGAGATCAATGCTAAGGCCAAGCAGGCTATTGATCGGATAATCCGTATCGGGCTCGATCTGGGCGGTACCATTTCGGGCGAACACGGTATCGGCCTGCACAAACAGGAATACCTGGAATGGGAATTTGGGCGTACTCAGGTGGAATTGATGAAACGAATTAAAACTGCATTTGATCCCAAGGGGTTGCTCAATCCCGGTAAAATCTGGTTGGAAGGCGGTGATGCAGAATGAAGAAAATAGAGGAATATGCTGAGCAGATCTCGAGGTGTTCGCATTGCAGTTACTGCCAGGCCAGTTGTCCGGTTTTTATGGAGGATATAGTGGAATCGGTACTGCCCCGCAACCGGATCGAAGTCATTTTGCGGAGTGTGATCGACAAAAGTATGCCTTTAAGTCCCCGGGCCCTGGAGATCATCGACCGCTGCCTGCTCTGTACCAATTGTACCCAGGGCTGTTCTTCCCAGGTGCCCATTGACGATATCGTAATAGCCGCTCGTTCCGCCATAAGTATGCAAACAGGGGGGCTGTCCGGGGTCAAAAATCTGGTCATGGGTAAAATGCTCCGGCAACGTGGCTTGACCGCTCTGATGGGCAAAGCGGGGGCTATGGTGCAGAAGGTCGGGATCGCTACGAAAGATATGCCGCCGTTAGCCGCCAAGACCTTTGACAAGTTCTACTCGGGGACGGTCAAAGCTGAAGGTGAAACTCGCGGTAGAGTAGCCTATTTTGTTGGCTGCGGCACCAATTTCATGTATCCGGATACTGGTGTGGCAACCGTCAATGTTCTTAGCCGCAACGGGATCGAGGTCATTATTCCCGAGGGACAGGTATGCTGCGGGATACCCTCCATCGCCGAGGGAGATTTCAAGTCTGCCCGGGAAATGATTGAGGTCAATGTCAGTATCTTCTCTGACCTGGAGGTCGATGCAATCGTTACCGATTGTACTTCTTGCGGTATGATGTTCAAAGAGAAATTTACCAAAGTGCTGGAAACAGCTGATCCCCTGCAGGAAAAGATAAGCAACCTGACCTCGCGGGTCTGGGAGGTTACGGATTTCCTTAACCATCTGGGTTTACGGGAAATCCCTGGGCCTATGGACAGCAGTTTTACCTATCATGTCCCCTGTCATCGCGCCTGGAGCCCTACCGTACGCCATGCCCCCCGCCAAATACTTACTCAGATACCTGGAGCCGAATTCAGGGAACTGGAAAACCCGGAGCGCTGCTGCGGTGCTGCCGGAGCATTTTATATGGCCCACCGCGAATTATCGGAAGGTATACGTGCGCACCGGGTCCAGGATATCAAAGACAACGGTGCCGATCTGGTGGTGACCCAGTGTCCGGTATGCCGTTTCTATATTGGCTCGGCACTGAAAGAACAGGGCACTGAGATAGTACATCCCATGATCATGCTGGCCCGGGCTTACGGCTTTAACGGTTGCTGAATAGCAGATTATTGCTTAAAATAATCTTTGATGGTTATTATTGCTTGTTTTGATCATGCATGATTTTGGAGGAATCCTATGAGCAGGTCGGTAGAAAGAGCCTTGTCCATCCTCAATCTGTTTGACTGTCAGAAAACCGAATGGGGCATCACTGAAATCAGCCGTGAACTTGATCTCTCCAAGAGCACCGTTCATGGACTGGTTAAATCCCTGGAGAAACAAGATTTTCTGCAAATGGCCGATAACGGGAAATATGGACTGGGTATCAAAGTATATGAACTAGGGCGTACTTACAGTGGGAACATCAGGCTGAATTCCGCCGCTGAACCGATGATCAAGTGGCTTAGCAAAAAGTATCAGGAGTCTGTGCATCTAGCCATTTATGCCGGTAACAAAGCCGTATTTATAATCAACAACCAGGCCGGCAGCGAAGGGTCAGCCTTCCCCAAGGCCGGCGCCGAGGTGTTTGCCTATTGCACCGCCGTGGGTAAGGTCCTCTTGGCGTTTCAGCCTGAAGAGGATATCGAAAAATACCTCATTAATGAATCCCTGATCCCGCTGACCCCAAATACCATAATTAATTCCGAGCTATTAAGAACTGAACTTGAACAAGTAAAACAACATCGCTTTGCCATTGACCGGGAGGAGGCGCTTCCTGGCATCGCTTGCGTAGCGGCTCCTATTTTCAGTGTTTCCCGGCAGATCATCGCCGCGATCAGCGTATCAGGAAATTCCGCCAAAATGCTGGATGAACAGGTACTATCCTGGTGCTGCCGAGATGTCGTACAGGCGGCCCAAACCATATCAGAACTGATGGGTTACATGGGATAAACATATACCAGCCAATATAAAAATGAGATTCCCGGTGTGAAGGAATCTCATTTTTTATTGGACATCTTCTTGCAGGGGCTACCATAAACCGGAAATATGCAAATCCCCAAAACCCTGTATGTTAATTTCTCTGATCAAAATGGGAACATCACTTTACTCATCCCTTATACCTCCCTTAATAAACTTTCCTTTTCTCGTGATAGCTCTTATAATCACAGTATTTCATTTTGTTAACGAAGAAATATCCTCTTGGTTATCGCATTTATGCGCGATTCCGGGCGTTGATGGGCATAAGATATTAAGCCGCGTGTCTTTCGTATTTTCGGGCCGTTGGGATTCCACATCAACTCCTGGCGGCAAACCTCCCATGTCTTCCTGGGTCTTCGCCCTAAATTCCTTCGTCCTGCCTTCCCAAGAGGTGGAATGTCAGTCATGCTCCCTCGCCGGGTCTAGGCCCTTATGGATAAATTCAATCTGACTCTCCCGGCTCTTCGTTTCCAATGGTTCGATGTTTTCAAGTCTATGGTTCGGTGAGCTACCGCGGCGTTGGTAACTCTGAACCTCTT
>JAAYCK010000006.1 GCA_012729835.1 Syntrophomonadaceae bacterium | reverse complement strand
CCGCCAAGGCCATATATGATGCTAATTTTAGCAATTATAATATTATCGCAGTTAAGTATTTTGATGATCCAAACGATTCAGTCAACCCCACCCCTAGTATATATGTAAACGGTGTGCACAGAGCCACGGGTCTCCCCTCCAATAGAGCAGTTGTCTATTCTCCAAAAAGAATCGGGGGAGGCTCCTGGGGTTATTATCGTGGCAACCTCCGGGCCGTAGTTATTTACGGTTCACCGGCGTTAGACGATGATAATATTAAGATTGTAAGCGATTACTTGTACAATAATTACAGGTCCTAAAAAGGAGGTAGTCATGCGGTTGAACAAAAAAAATACTGCCAGCAATGAGAAGGGATTCACCCTGATTGAATTGATGATAGCTCTTGCCATTCTAGGGATGGCTATCGGAGCTATCTATTCCTTTCTTTCCTTTACACAGAATAGCTATGCTTTTGCAGACGCCCAGACTCAAGTATCTCAGGAAGCTACTCTGTTTTTCACCCAGATCGAAAAGGATATCCGAAACGCTGCTGAGCCTAATAAAACCAGCAAGGCAATTAATATTGTGAGTGGTCAGCAAATCGATATCTATCAATTTGATAACGGTCAATATCATAGGATCTGTTATCGCAGAAATCCAGACAATGGTATGTTACTGGAAAGAGGCTCCATTTCATCTGCTACTCAGGCTACGGGACTTAACCCCAGTTATGGCACAATCACTAATTGGAAAACTGTAGTGGCCAATCTAATGCCAGGAAATGCTGTGATCTTCAGTTACAGAGATCCTGCTGACACCATCAGCAGCCGCCGCCTGATCGATATCAATCTATCGCTTAAACATCCAAAAATGATGAGTGCTTTGAATATGAAAACATCTGTTATGAACCGCAGCGGAAGATCGACCGCTTCTATTGAAACGGGAGGCGGCAGCTCTTCAGCTTATATTCCCGTTACAGGAATTGAATTTGTTACAGTTCCAGGAACATTCCCCAAAGCAGGCGGGACAAACGCAACTATTGTAGCCAGAGTTATCCCCGATAATGCCACCAACAAAAATCTGGTTTGGTCACAGCAGATTTTTTCTATTTTGTGGTTTTCTTTCCCTGAATACTCGCTTGCTTACGATGACGGGACCGGGAGCACACTTGAAAGTCTCGTGGAAGGTATCAGTGATAAACTTGGATACTGGGATATGATCACTACCCGCTCTGGCACTGCAGCATTGATCAATGTTAAATATTATGAGACTCTGGGTTTGCCTTCCTGGCTGTTGAATTTATTTGGAGAACTAGCCCCCAACCCTAGAACCGCTAAAATCAGAGTTACCTCTCCGGATGGTCCTGCTGCAACATTAGAAATAAAACAAAATAGAGATCAATAGCCGGGTATTAGTTTTGGAGGAATGTTTATGTCAAATAATTTAAAAAATCAAAAAGGTGCTACTATGGTCATTGTTCTAATGCTTATGGCCCTCTTAGTTATATTGGGCAGTTCCGCTATAAGTATGGCCAATAACCAAACCAAGCAGGTCAGTTGGCACCAACAAAGGGAACAGGCCTTACAATATGCGGAAGCAGGAATACACAGATATATGGCTGAGTTGAGCAAAGATCCCAATTTCTTTAAAACACAAGCCAGCACTAATATGCAGAACATTGATACCGTATACCAGGACGGCTATTTTAAGATCGTATGCACACAGCCCAGCATATCTTCTCCATATATCAATATAACCTCAACCGGATGGCACAAAAATAGTGCAAATGTTAAACGTACGGTCACTGCGAAACTCCAGAAGAAGGATATATTACAGAATGCTGCTGCTACTAATACCGGCAGCGATGTATTTTGGTATACGAATCGTTATATGAGAGGAGATGTCATATACGGACCTCTTCACATAAACGGCAATTTGGTGGTCAGTGGTAAAGTCGGTGATGGTTATGCTGATGGCGGCCCGCTTTTTTATGACAAGGTAACGTATAGCGGTAATTATATAGTTGAACCTGGATCCTGGTTTGCATCCGATACAACATGGTTTAATCCAGTTTATAATCCTGGCGGAATTCCGGAAAAAGCACCTCGAACCGGCATGCCTTCCATGAACGAAAATCTGCTGGCACAAGCTGACAATGATTACGTGTATCAGGGGCGCACATGCATATATATCGATGGTTCCACTCTATACATCAGGAATCAGGGGGGGAGCCGCGTGTCCAGATCACTTCCCTCCAATGGTATCATCTACGTCAGAGGAACTACCGGCAATAATAAATGGGGGCTTAATACCGCTAACGTATTTGTAAGCGGGAAACTGAACGGCAGGTTGACAATTGCCGCTGAAAATGATATTTATATCACCGCCACCGATCCGACTGACTGGAACACGCCGAATGCATCCACACCGGCCTCAAGTGGCGGAGTGACATATTATGATTTAAACAATCAAACGATTACAGCTGATAATAGAAATACTTTGATCACGGGATGTGATGATATGCTGGGCTTGATCGCCAATCGAAACGTACGTATACTCCATTATTACTGGCCAAAAGCTGACGGTTATTGGAATGGATGGGGATCGCCCAACGGAACAGATGTTGCTCCAAAAAATTTAAATATTCATGCTGCTATCTGTGCGGTAACCGGATCCTTCGAATACGAAGAACACAGAGACGGTCCTAAGAAAGGAACTCTTACTGTCCTCGGTTCAGTTATTCAAAACAGGACCGGTCCCCTCGCTGGTTATTCCGTAAATCTGATAGACCTGGACAGTTTTACGAATATCTCAGATCCGCTTCACGACCGTTTATCGGGATACGGCAGAATCTTCATGCATGATCCCCGCATGATGTTTGAATCACCGCCCAATTTCATGGGCCCGGAAAACAGCGGCTGGGAAATCATCGAATGGCATGAATAATAATCCTTCAACCTGATCCTGCTTCAGCGGATTAGTGCCTGAAGCAAGGAACATGCATCCTTATTTTAGTAGAAATTGGAATTTTTTTATTGTATAATGTTTTTGAAAATATGCTATATCAAATAGAATAAATGTTTTGGGGGGAATTAAATCTGTGCAATTAGACCACCTTTTAAAAACCGCCGTGGATAAAGGAGCTTCAGATGTACATCTGTCTGCGCTCACGCCACCGATCATCCGTGTCAATACCCGGCTGATCAAGTTGAATGAAGAGGCCATGCACAAAGAGGAACTGGAACAGATGGCCTTATATATCT
>JAAYCK010000069.1 GCA_012729835.1 Syntrophomonadaceae bacterium | reverse complement strand
ACCCGCTCCATTTTTTTGTCCCTGTGGCTCAGCTGGATAGAGCAACGGACTTCTAATCCGTAGGTCGGGGGTTCGAATCCCTCCGGGGACGCCATTTATAAGATGAGAACCCGTCTTAATGGGCGGGTTTTTTGCTTTTTGTGAAAGCGCGAGGAAGGTGGAATGTTTATGGATACAATCATTGGGATTGATCTGGATGGCAACAGGGACGTCTGCGGCTTATGGATCGGTGCAGTAAGGGGGCGCACCCGCTTCTTGACCAGAAAACCAGAAGACCTTTCTTAGCAGAAAGGCCTTTTGGCTTGAACATGAATCCTCTTATATATGATGGGAGAGATCATATATCTTGTTAAACAGATCTATTGGATCTCCAAATACAATCTCTTTGCGGATAAGGATTCCATTACCTATTAGCTAGTTCTTCAGGCTTATCCTATCCCTCACGTAAACCGAGTTCACCGTTCGCATCACGCACCGATAAATAGATGATACTGTAATGCTTAAGAATATATGTTAACAGTTAAGTTTGCCTCTAAAAAGACACACCTCTTATACGCTCAGGAATCCGCCATCAACAACGACTTGAGACCCGCTCATGAAGGATGCCTTTTCCGATAGCAAGAAGCAAGCAACTTCGGCGATCTCTTTTGGTTGACCTAGCCGGCCGCATGGATGCATTCCTACCAGTGTTTCCTTAAGTTCGGTATCTGTCCACTGGGCAATGAGTGGGGTTAAGATATAACCTGGATGAATTGAGTTGATGCGGATGTTTTGGCAGCCATATTCGATCGAAGCTGCTTTGGTCAGGCCAGCAACTCCATGTTTGGATGCACAATAGTGGCTCAGATTGGCGATCCCTATAAAACCAGCAATCGAAGAGGTGTTCACGACCGCGCCTCCGCCTGATGCCAGAATTGCGGGAATCTGGTAGTGCATGGCATAGTATACTGCATTTAAATTGATGTTAATGACAGTCTGCCACTCTGCGGGTGTGAGTTCGCCGACATATTTCTCAGCACCGACTATCCCAGCATTATTGAATGCCAGATTCAATCCGCCATATGTTTTTTTGGCAAATTCCACGGTAGCTTCATTATCTTCAACACTTCCTACATCCGCCTTGAATGCCGCTGCCTTACCCCCTGCTTTCATGATCTCAGCTGCCACCGCTTCCGCTGCCGATAGATTAATGTCAGACACCACAACTGATGCCCCACCTGCCGCAAGCAGTTTGGCCGTTTCCTCACCGATTCCGGATCCACCTCCGGACACAATAGCGACTTTTCCCTGGAACTCGTTCGACATTAGATTACCTCCCCTTCTAATTTAAATATTGTTTTTACAATACCGAATCGACAACTCGATATTGTTAGTACAATCACATAAGGAGCAAAATCTATGCCAAGCTCGTGTTAATCCAAGGGATTCGGATTTAAGGGGGTTTGTTAAGATTATAGGCAGGACTGGAGAGACTATATAGTGCCCCAAAATGGAACATGCACAGTGTTACATGTCCTATTTTGGGGCGACTCGCTATCTGGATTTATTTTCTCCGAAATTGCTGGCAATATTATATCTCTTCATTTTGCGGTAAATTGTGTTGCGGGCAATCCCCAGTTTCTCGGCAGTTTGCTTAATGTTGCCGCCGGTCTCCCGCAGCGTGTCCATGATTAAATTCTTTTCGGTCTGTTCAATAATAGTCATGTCTGGTGCTGCTGCTACCTTCTCTCCTGTGATATTATGAGGCAGATCACTAAATCTTATCACCGAATCCTCGCATATATTGGCCGCCCTTTCTAAAATGTTTTCCAGTTCGCGTATATTACCCGGCCACTCATATTCCTGCAGTGCAGCCAGCGCTTGGCCATCGATGGTGAGATTAATTTTGTGGGTCTGGTTTATTATTCTATTCATCGTATTGTCTATCAGAACTTCAATATCTTCATGCCGTTCTCTCAAGCTGGGCATATGGATGGTAAGTACATTTAAGCGATAAAAAAGATCGTGACGGAAGTTTTTGTTTTGGACCTCTTCTGCCAAATCCCTGTTGGTCGCGGCGATAATCCTGACATCGATCGGTTTAGGCTTGTTACTGCCAATACGATGAACTACCTTTTCTTGAATAATCCTGAGTAATGTAGCCTGGCTATCCAGCGGCAATTCGCCTATTTCGTCAAGAAAGATGGTTCCCCCGTCTGCGAGTTCGAACTTGCCTGGGTTTCCACCCTTTTTGGATCCGGTAAATGATCCTTCTTCATAACCAAATAGTTCACTGACTATCAACCCGCGTGGTAAAGCACCGCAATTGATGATGATGAAGGGCTTATGGAACCGGTTACTGGCACTATGGATGGCCTGAGCCATGAGTTCCTTGCCGGTGCCGCTTTCTCCGGTAATCAGAACGTTGGAGCTGGTCAACGCCGCCAGCTTGCCCTGACGTATAGCCTCCTGAAAAACTGGTGAGCGGCCTATCATCTGTTCGAAAGTATATCTGGCTACGGAACCGGTCACCTGGTTCACAAGTGCATGAATATTCTTGGTGGGAGTAAAGGTTAGGATCAGGCTCTCCGCCAGGCCTTTTTCGTTCCTGATGATAGCGGTCGAGACTGAGCAGGACAAGTCTTTATGCTGTAACGCAAAATCGATCTCCATATTCTTGAGCATCCGTTGCTTCATAAAGATATCCTCGATGTCCAAACCGGAAGGTATGATCTTTGCCAATGGCTGATCAACAATCTCGTTTTTTACCAAACCAAGCAAGTGTCGGGCATGTTGATTTACCTCCACAATTTTCCCAGCTGGGTCAACTATCAAAACTCCATCCATAATCAAGTCCAGCATGATTTCTTGTTTACGAATAACCCTTTGGTTTTCGGCAGTGATCTGGTTGATCTTTATCTGCCTTTCTACGGCATTGGCTATCCCCAGAACCATGCCTAAAGTATGGGCGTGCACGCTTTCCGAGGTACCGGTAACGTTTAAACATCCCAGCATATTCCCAGCCGGGTCAAAAATGGGGGCTCCGGAACAATACCAGATGTGATTACCCTGATAATAATGTTCCTCGGCCCATATTTGGATAGGACTTCTTAATGCCAGGCAGGTTCCCACTCCGTTGGTCCCCAAAGTTGCTTCGCTGCAATCATTGCCTAGTTCAGGTGCGGTAGTTTCCCGCATGGTTTTCTCGTCGCCGAGTGCGAAGATGATTATTCCGTCGGCATCGGACAAAACCACGATGCCCTGGCTATTTAAAACATTGAAATAAAGATTTTCCAGGTAACCGTTGGCAGCGTTCAATAAGATTATGTTGTTGGCTTGTCGTTTTTTAAGGTCGGCAGATGAGCACAGCTGTTTTTTCTGATGTAAGGCATTTACTCCAAACTGCTGGCTCCGTTTCCATGAATCAAGAATCACCTCGCGGATAAGATCAGGTCCCACCGATTTATTATTCTGAAAGTCATGCCAGGATTTCTTCATGTCTTTCCGGTTGGGCTTATCAAACAATGGCTCACCTCGTTTCATGCACTACAAAAAAACTTATCTTTAAATAACTTGTATCTAAATATTTATTATATCTAAAATTGTCTGCTTCTTGCTCACCTTAACCCCTAAAACAAATACGACTTCAAATTTTCCAGTTAAGCAAATACTCGCTGATGGAAGATGAGAACCCGCCTTTGATGGGCGGGTTTT
>JAAYCK010000068.1 GCA_012729835.1 Syntrophomonadaceae bacterium | reverse complement strand
TCGACGACGGCCAGACGTGGGTTGATGTACCAGACGCCAATTATTTTAACATAGCTCAAAGCAAAGCACCCTATGAGTATAATACCATTGTTGACTTCAATGACGTAGTTGCAAAATCAGTGCGTATAACCGCATTTTCCAAACATAGTAGTTCATTCAAGTCCTATGGTCTTGCGGAAGTTCGTTTTACATATATTCCTGTTTATGCGAGAATTCCAACTCCAGCCGATGGTGCGCAAAATGTAGCTTTCGGCACAACCTTCAAATGGCGTAAAGGCAGAGAAGCTCTTACTCATAAGTTTTACATTGGAACAGACAAAGACGCTGTAACAAACGGCACCGCCGCTTCTGTTACCTTAAATGAGAGCAGCCATATTCCGAACCTTAGTTTGGGAAATACCTACTACTGGCGTGTTGACGAAATCAATACCAATATGGATCCTTCAATATGGCAGGGCGATGTCTGGACTCTGACAGTTCCATCGACTATTCTGGTAGAAGGTTTTGAGAGCCGCTATGGTAATGATACAAGCACCAACGCGGTCTTTTTGACATGGAAAGATGGAGCCGAACTTAATGATTCATCAAACGGTTCATATATGGGCAGGAAAGATGCACCGTTCCTTCATACAATTAACCACAGCGGCGGTCATTCGGCACCTATGAAGTACGACAATCAATCATACAGTTATTCAGAAGTCATAGCTGAAACTTCAAAGCTCGCAATTGGCCCCGACTGGTACAAAGGCAATCCAGGTGCGTTGGTTATATGGTTTATGAGCGATGCAAATGATGTAAATGAACCGGCAACCGACCGCTTATATGTTAAAATTGGTTCCACCAAGAAAGTTTATAACGGTCCTGATTCGCATATCAGAAGAACGGTATGGACAAAGTGGGAAGTGCCGCTGGCAGGCGTATCCCTCGGTAATGTTGACAAAATAACAATTGGTGTCGAAAAAATCGGCTCATCAGGCGGCATAGGTACAATCTATTTAGATGACATTATGCTGACTCCAGCTTCACCATCACAATCTGCGCCGGTTAATCCTGGTACGACAGGTCTATTAGCCAAATACTCAATGGAGAATAACGTTCAGGACAGTTCCGGTAACGGCTTAAATGGTACGTTATCAGGTACAGCCAATGGCGGCCTGACCTATGTTGACGGCCTGGCCGGTTATGGCAAAGCTTTGGTCTTTGACGGCAACAATGACTGTGTTGACCTTGGTAAACTGGAAGCATTCAATTTTGAAGGCAGCTTCAGTATTTCTCTGTGGGCAAAGATGGATGCCTGGTCAACAAACTGGGGTAATGTAATGATTAGCAACCGTGGTGAAACTACAGGCGGCGGCTGGCAAATTCGCAGATACACCAATAACAATATATGCTTTACAACAAGAGGTGTAAGTAATGATGACGTTAACACTAATTTCCATGCTGCGATTAGAGAGTGGACCAATATTACATGTGTTTATGATGCCGATGCACATACCAAGAGTATCTATATCAATGGTGTTTTGGATCGTACAGTGAATCTGACTGGAACAGTTACCAAGGTAACAGCGACTACGACCAAGACGTACATTGGCACTAGATCTAACAGTGGTAATACCGGCGTGGATGCTGGAAATTACTTCAGAGGCACGCTTGATCAGATTCTTATTTATACCCGTGCGTTGTCAGCGGGCGAAGCGGCGTTCCTTGGTGATCCTACTCCATAATACGGAAGCTTATTTATCGCGGCGTGGGTGTTCGATAATACGAACAAACGACAGAGCCGCAAATTAAAAGAAAAAAGGCCTGTACTGATTAATTTCGTACAGGCCTTTTTATTATCAATGTGCAATAACTGTTGAAATCCTGAATACAGGTAATAGTAATGCAATAGCAATTGTCCCTATGATACCGCCCAAAATAGTAATCATAACCGGCTCGATAAGCGCCATAACATTTCTAATTGAGGCTTCAAGTTTTTTCTCATAAAAAACAGACACTTTGTCACAAACTTCACCAAGTTTGCCGCTCTTTTCGCCAGCAC
>JAAYCK010000067.1 GCA_012729835.1 Syntrophomonadaceae bacterium | reverse complement strand
GCAAGCTGCAGGGAAATGCCCTCTTTTGATTATATGCATCTAAATCTAAGACGAGAGATCTGCTCTGCAAACCAGATTGACATCGTCCATGCTTCGTGACAGTTACCCATGCTCTACACGCTGTGCGGATTGGTATCAGAGGTTGAAAGTTTTGTACGGCTCGCGTCGCAGCTTTTTAAATGCAGGAGCACCGTATTTCCATTATCAGGCAGAATTTAGCTGTCTGGATTAAAAAACGACAAGGGAAACCAGGCAAGCTAGAATCCAATAAACGCCATTTTATGCGTTGGGATCAGGCAATTCCCCAACTTTGCATCGGTTTCTCCTATACCCGCAGATCAGATAATCCTTTACAAAAAAGATCACCCATTTGAGTGATCTTCTCAGTTACAGGAAGTGGACACCTGCCTACCTAGTTCGCTTGTGCCCGGGAAGCAAAGGTAAACCACTGACCTCCGGGTTATGAGTCAAAATCCTGAATCTGTGTTGTTTGTTCAGCGGTTTCTGCAATTCAGCCAACCTGACAATCGCTGGTTCAAGCTATCCGAACACACTGCGGTCCCACAAGGGGATGATATAGTTGATCAATATTCGTATAACAGCTTTTCTATGAGGGTTCTTCAAGTCACTTTTTTGTTTTAACACAGTCACCAATTTCCAGGTAAAACATAAGAATTATATGTACCATCTTCCAGGATAATTGCACTTCTTTCCTCTGAACCGCCTTGAAAGTGCTGGACAAGTAAACTCGATGATTCTCTATCCCAATAATTGACAACATTTGTTGGTAACCCAATTTCAGATTCTCCACATACTTTCAGGTATGTCTCTTTAATAGCAGCCTCTATTATGCTTTTATCTGTCATTGTGTTTATTGAAATAGAGACTTTGCCGACATCTGCTGGCGCCGCCCTACTTAGCGTTTCATTAATCGATAAGGTAATGTCAAGTACGATCAGATACAACTGAAAATAAGACAGACACCTAACTTGATAAGGTGTCTGTCCAGTTAATGAGTCCGCTTTCTTTTATTGTCTAACTTTAAGGCTGCAGTTCATTCCTCAATGATTAATTTCTTCTACATTAATCAATATCTACTACTATTCCAGCAACGATCAGGTAACTCTAGAAACTCATACAAATTTGTTTTTTTTAGCATATCATCAACCACTTTCTTTACAGAATCTAATACAGCTTCTTCATTGAGGGTTAAAACAATACGATTCTCCATAATTACTTTTCCATCAATAATGACCGTATCTACATCATTTCCATTGGCATAGTAGACAATTCGATGAAGAGGCATATTAAACGGATACAAGTGAGGTTTTCGAACGTTAATAAGTATAAGGTCAGCCTTTTTTCCGGCTTCTAGGGAACCAAGGTCTTGCTCGAGTCCTAAAGCGCGCGCTGCATCAATAGTCACCATCTCCAAAACTTTTCCCGAGGGCATGTAACTTAGGTCACGGAAATTTGTACGGTGGTATCGAATACATTGAAACATATGCCTGAACATATCGCAGCTTCGATCAGGTGCAGGACCATCAGAACCAAGAATAACCGTCACACCTGCGTCCAAAAGTTCCGTTACTGGACAACGGCCCAGGATTGAGGCAAAAGCGCTAGGGTTATGAATGATGCGGGTATCCGTTTGCTTGCAAATCAAGATCTCTTCATCAGTAAGATCAATTGAATGAGAGAGGAGTGCATAGCTACCAAGAAGTCCAAATTCTTCATGAGAAAATTTTATACTACCGCGGGAATGCCCGTCTTGTATAAAG
>JAAYCK010000066.1 GCA_012729835.1 Syntrophomonadaceae bacterium | reverse complement strand
GTCAGCGTTATTGCCGCTGTCAGTGTGGTCTTGCCATGGTCGATATGACCAATTGTCCCGATGTTAAGATGCGGCTTTGTCCTTTCATATTTCGCCTTTGCCATCTTCGCTCTCACCTTTCCTTTTCTTGTTTTGTTTTTTGTTGGCCTCTGAATGAATTTTATTTAGCCACAGATGAGCCGGATATTAATGCGGTATCCTCACCTGCTACTAATTACATCGTTATATAACCCAGCAATTTAACTAATTCACTATTGGGAGTCCGTAACGGCGTGCTATGATCTCACGGCTTTTGGAGTCTGGCACTTCGGCATATCCCTTAAACTGCATTGAAAAAATGGCACGGCCCTGGCTCACCGACCGTAGACTGGTGGCATAACCAAAGGTCTCGGCCAGGGGTACTGTCCCCTTGACGATCTTGCTCTCCCGGTTCTCCTCGAGCCCGAAGATCCTGCCGCGGCGTGAGTTCAGATCGGATATAACCTCTCCGACATATTCCTCGGGTGAGACTACCTCGATATCCATGATCGGCTCCAACAGCATGGGACTAGCCTGCTGCAAGCCTTCCTTCAGTGCCATGGCCCCGGCTATCTTGAAGGCCTGTTCACTGGAATCAACCTCATGGAAGGATCCGCCGATCAGGGCAACCTCCAGATCGTCTACCGGGTATCCGGCTAGTATTCCTGCTCCCATGGCTTCCATCACGCCGATCTCTACGGCGGGAATATACTCTTGCGGGATATGTTCGGGACTTACCTTAGCGGTAAATTTTCGTCCCTCTCCCTCGGGGAGCGGATTTATGTTAATGATTACATGAGCAAATTGTCCACGTCCGCCGGTCTGCTTGTCAAACCGGGCTTCTGCCTTGGTCTTGGCTCTGATGCTTTCCTTGTAAGCTACCTGAGGCTTGCCTACGTTGGCGTTAACCTTGAATTCCCTGAGCAGGCGATCGATGATGATCTCCAAATGGAGCTCACCCATGCCTGAGATGATAGTTTGTCCACTCTCATGATCGGTGCGGGTCCGAAAAGTCGGATCCTCTTCCGCCAGACGGATAAGGCTTTCTCCTATCTTATCCTGGTCGGCTTTGCTCTTGGGTTCAATGGCCACATCGATGACCGGTTCCGGAAACTCTATGGTCTCCAGCATCAGGCGCTTCTCATCGTTACACAGGGTATCGCCTGTAATGGTCTCCTTGAGTCCTACTGCGGCCACGATATCGCCGGCTACAGCTTCCTCAATCTCCTCACGATGATTAGCATGCATGCGTAAGATCTTGCTGAGTCTTTCTCTTTTGTCCTTGCGGGCATTGATTATCACACTGCCGGCTTTGACTTTGCCAGAATAGATCCTAAAATAGGTAAGCTTCCCCACATAGGGATCCACCGCTATTTTAAAAGCCAGGGCACAAAAAGCGCTCTTTACATCAGCCTCTAATTCGATCTCTTCCTTGGTCTCCAAATCCGTGGCCTTCACCCGCGGGACATCCAGCGGTGAGGGCAGATAATCGATAACCGCATCCAGGAGCATTTGTACTCCCTTGTTTTTAAACGAGGAACCACAAAGAATTGGCACCAGTGTGTTACTTATTGTTAAAATTCTCAAAGAACTTTTGATCTCTTCTTCTGAGATCTCCTGGCCTTCCAGGTATTTTTCCAGGATATTGTCATCATGCTCTGATAATTTTTCCAACAGGTAGGATCTGTATTCCTCAACCTGCTCTTTTTCGGCGGGTTCCAAATCACGAACCCGGAAGTTCTCCCCCAGGTCGTTTTCATATATATATGCCTTTTGGGCTATGACATCGAGCATTCCTGCAAAATTATCCTCGGCTCCGATAGGTAGTTGAACCGGTACTGCCTCACTGCCCAGGTTGCCCTTTATCATCTCCACCGCTCTAAAGAAGTCGGCTCCGATGCGGTCCATTTTATTGATATAGGCTATACGAGGAATACCGTAACGGTCGGCCTGACGCCAGACGGTTTCTGATTGGGGCTGCACCCCGGCCACAGCACAAAAGATACCAATGGCTCCATCCAGTATACGCAAAGACCGTTCTACCTCAACTGTGAAGTCCACATGCCCGGGCGTGTCGATAATATTAATAATATTATCCCGCCAATTGCACACGGTAGCGGCCGAGGTAATGGTTATACCGCGCTCCTGCTCCTGGCTCATCCAATCCATGGTAGCGGTTCCCTTGTCAACCTCCCCCATGCGGTGGACGCGGCCAGTGTAAAAGAGTATCCGCTCCGTGGTTGTGGTCTTTCCGGCATCTATGTGAGCCATTATCCCAATGTTACGAATTGCAGCTAAATCAGACTCAGCAACCATCGAGATACCTCCGGGTGTGTTCTCTGGTGAACACGCAAATACTCCCTGTCAACCTTACCAACGATAATGAGCAAAAGCCTTGTTGGCTTCAGCCATCTTATGGGTATCTTCTCTCTTCTTCACAGCTCCGCCGGTACTATTGGCGGCATCCATGAGCTCCCCAGCCAAACGCTCGGCCATAGTCTTTTCCCCGCGTTTACGGGAATATCCGACCAGCCATCTGATGGCTAGAGTTTGGCGCCGATTGGCTCTTACTTCCACCGGTACTTGATAGTTGGCACCACCTACACGTCGGGCTCTTACCTCAACGATAGGGGTAATATTCTTCATAGCTTCTTCAAAGACTTCCATGGGATTCTTCTTGGTCTTTTCAGCCATGATGTCAAAGGCGCCATAAACGATTTTTTCAGCCAGACTTTTTTTGCCATCCCACATGATCTGGTTTACCAGCTTGGTAAACAGTTTGCTGTTATAAATGGGATCCGGCAACACGTCTCGCCGGGGAACAGGCCCTTTTCTAGGCATGTCGCGTCCCTCCTATTTTTTCTTAGGTCTCTTGGTGCCGTATTTGGATCTGCCCTGGTTACGATTCTGTACACCAGAAGCGTCCAAGGTGCCGCGGATGATGTGATACCTGACACCAGGCAAGTCTTTGACCCTTCCTCCTCTGATCAGCACTACCGAATGCTCCTGCAGATTGTGCCCAATACCAGGAATATAGGCTGTTACCTCAATACCATTGGTCAATCTTACCCTGGCGATTTTGCGCAACGCAGAATTCGGTTTCTTAGGAGTCGTGGTATATACACGCGTACAAACCCCCCGCTTCTGTGGGCAACTCTTCAGGGCTGGCGCGGTAGACTTCTTTTCAACCTTTTCGCGTCCTTTTCTTACTAACTGATTGATGGTCGGCACTTATAAACGCACCTCCTTCCCCGGGTTTAATCATAAAGCAATGCTGCGGTTGCAGATCCTACTTCTATACCGCAAGCATCACCTAATAATTTCATGGTTTCAACTATTTCATATTCAATCTGGCTTTGGCGGCACTGTCCCACAATCGAATCCAGGATGTGGGGCTCGGCATCACCAGCTACGAATACTTTTCTTGCTATCCCCGAAGTAACGGCTTTTTTGACTTGTTTGCTGCCAATTACCCGGTTCGGGTCTTTTAGTTCATCCAATGACATTCGATACCCTCCTCCTGGCTAATATAGCCTCGTAACCAGGTATTTAAGCATCATATATGTCGGCACGCTTAAATAGTTTATCACCATCAGCTGGGTCTAGTCAACTTAAACCTCTTCATTGTCCAAGTATTCTTCTTCAATCGGCTCATAGATCTGGGTATCCCGGTAGGTATGGTAGCCGGTTCCTGCCGGAATGAGTTTGCCGATGATAACGTTTTCCTTTAGCCCTATCAGGTAATCAATCTTGCCCTTGATGGCTGCCTCGGTCAGCACCTTGGTGGTCTCCTGGAAGGACGCCGCCGATAGGAAGGAATCCGTATTCAGTGAAGCCTTGGTAATACCCAGCAGCATCGGTGAACATACTGCCGGAAGGCCTCCTTCCTCGATAACCTGGTAGTTCTCATCCTCAAAGACCGAGATGTCGACAAAGGCTCCCGGTAGCATTGAAGTATGTCCGGAATCTTCGATTTTTACCTTCTTTAGCATCTGGCGGATCATTATCTCAATGTGTTTGTCACTGATGTCAACACCCTGAGAACGATACACCTTCTGCACCTCCGCCAGGAGGTAGCGCTGCACTTCCTGCATACCCTTGGTCTTTAATATATCGTGCGGATTCAGCGGTCCCTCGGTCAAGGCATCGCCTATCTCGACATATTCGCCTTCATCAACCTTAAGCCGAGAACCATAGTGCACCAGATAGGCTCCGATCATTTGGCCATTGTCATCCAGTATCTGCGCCTCGCGCCGGCCCTTGTTTTCCCCCATGTGCAACTTACCCGAGGCTTCGCTGACAACTGCCTGGCCTTTGGGCTTGCGGACTTCAAACAATTCCTCGACACGGGGCAGACCGCGGGTGATGTCTTCACCAGCTACACCGCCGGTATGGAATGTGCGCATGGTCAGCTGGGTCCCCGGTTCGCCGATGGACTGGGCGGCCAGAGTTCCTACCGCCTCACCAATCTCTACATTATATCCAGTGGCCAGGTTACGGCCATAACACTTCTTGCAGACTCCGTGCTTATTCTTGCAGGTGAGTACGCTCCTAATCTTAACCTTTTCGATCCCGGCCCTTTCTATGACAAATCCGGCATCGTCATCTATCATCTCGTTCTCCCCGACCAGTACCTCGCCGGTCTCCGGGTGGGTTATGGTATCCACCGATACCCGGCCAATAATTCGCTGGTGCAAGGGTTCGATCAATTGTGAACCTTCCATAATCTTCTGAACCCAGATGCCTTCGAGTGATTCACAGTCATCTTCCCGGACGATTACATCGTGGGAAACGTCTACCAAACGACGGGTCAGATAACCGGAATCTGCGGTACGCAGTGCAGTGTCCGCAAGTCCTTTTCTAGCGCCATGGGTTGATATGAAGTACTCCAGAACCGTGAGTCCTTCCCGGAAATTGGCCTTGATCGGTAAATCTATGATCTTACCTTGAGGATCGGCCATCAATCCGCGCATACCAGCCAGCTGTCTAATCTGCTGGAAGTTACCGCGGGCTCCGGATATAGCCATCATATAAACTGGATTGTCTTCCGTGAGCGATTCCTTCAAGGCTTCGGTAACATCGTCGGTAGCCTGGTTCCAGATCTCTACGACCTGATTATGGCGCTCATCCTCAGTAATCAAGCCCATCATGTAATCGGCTTCAATACTGTCAACTACCTGATCGGCCTCGGCCAGTATTTCCTGTTTCTTCTCAGGGGTCTTGAAATCCGTGACGCCTACACTGATGCCGGCCCGGGTGCTGTAGCGGAAACCCAGGACCTTAATGCTATCCAGCATCATAGCGGTCTGGGCATTGCCCTCCAGTCGGTAACACTGGTAGACCAGTTCACCCAGTTTCTTTTTGTCGATCACTTCATTGAAGAAACCTAAGCTGTCGGGAATGGCCGCATTGAAGATGAGCCGGCCTACCGATGTTTCATGCAGCAATGACTCGTAGGTCTGTTCTTCGTGTTCGCGCAGCATCTGCTGCCCGCTCTTCTGCGGGACCCTCATCCGGACCCTTATTTTCTGGTGTAAAGTAATCTGCCTGAGCTCATAAGCCATCTCGGCTTCATCCGGATTACTGAAGCAGCGAGGATGTTCAATATTCCAATCATCCTTGCTCATATAGGTCAGGTAGTACAAGCCGATAACCATATCCTGGGTCGGGGTAACTACCGGTTTGCCATCCTTAGGATTCAATATATTATTGCTGGCCAGCATCAGAAGCCGAGCTTCAGTCTGCGCTTCTGCCGATAACGGTACATGGACCGCCATCTGGTCGCCATCAAAGTCTGCGTTGTAAGCGGTACAAACCAGAGGATGCAACTGCAGGGCGCGACCTTCCACCAGTACCGGCTCGAAGGCCTGTATACCCAAACGATGCAGGGTGGGAGCGCGGTTAAGCAGTACCGGATGTTCCTTGATAACATCATCTAAGATATCCCATACTTCTTCCCGGCCTCTTTCTACCATCTTTTTAGCACTCTTAATATTGGTGGAAACACCGCGGTCCACCAGCTTTTTCATTACAAAGGGTTTGAACAGCTCTAATGCCATTTCTTTAGGCAGGCCACAACGGTGCATATTCAGGTTGGGACCGACCACGATAACTGAACGACCGGAGTAGTCCACACGTTTGCCCAGAAGATTCTGACGAAAACGTCCCTGTTTACCCTTCAGCATATCGGACAGTGATTTCAAAGGACGGTTGCCCGGTCCGGTTACCGGCCGACCACGGCGTCCATTATCGATCAGAGCATCTACTGCTTCCTGCAGCATGCGCTTTTCATTGCGAACGATTATGTCGGGGGCACCGAGATCTAAAAGGCGTTTTAACCGGTTGTTGCGGTTGATTACCCGGCGATACAGATCATTAAGGTCTGAGGTAGCAAAACGACCGCCATCCAACTGCACCATAGGCCGCAGCTCGGGAGGGATCACCGGTAGAACATCCATGATCATCCAACCCGGATCATTGGTAGAGAGCCTAAAAGACTCCACTACTTCCAGGCGCTTGATGGCCCGTCCCTTTCTTTGACCGGTGGTGGTGGCGATCTCGTCCTTTAATGCCTGTGACATGCCTTCAAGCTCAACCTCGGCCAGCAGATATTTGATGGCCTCGGCCCCAATACCTACATCAAAGGTGTCACCATAGCGTTCACGGTGTTCACGATATTCCCGCTCATTAAGAAGCTGCTTCTTGACCAGCGGAGTGTCACCGGGTTCGATTACGATGTAATTTACAAAATATATTACCTTCTCCAATACCTTGGGGGACATGTCAAGTAACAGTCCCATCCGGCTGGGGATGCCCTTCAGATACCATATATGGCATACCGGGGCAGCCAGTTCGATATGGCCCATGCGCTCGCGCCTCACCTTGGAGGTGGTGACCTCGACACCGCAACGGTCACAAACTATACCCTTGTGACGAACCCTCTTATATTTGCCGCAATGGCATTCCCAGTCCTTGACCGGGCCAAAGATCTTTTCACAGAACAGCCCTTCCTTTTCCGGCCGAAGGGTACGATAGTTTATGGTTTCTGGTTTTTTTACTTCTCCACTACTCCATGAACGGATCTGCTCCGGAGATGCTAGAGAAATCTTGATCCGATCAAAATGGTTTACGTCTGACAAGTGATTCTCTCCCTTCCAGAAGATTTACCTGCAGTCGGCCTCGTGTCTGGCTCGGCCTCAGCTCATCTAACACAACGTGTGCCCGTTGATATCTCGAATCTATTCTTCAAAACTTCCTTCGATTTCGCCTTCGATAGTATCTGCCGTGATGTCTTCTTCGTCTTCTTCGATATCTTCTTCATCAAATTCTGGCCCGGCATCTCCCAGACCGGTGACCGGTGCATCTGGCAACTCTACACCCAACTCGCGGGCCTTTTCCTTCTCATTCATGTCATAATCTATGTCCTTGATCTCTATTTCGTTGTCATCACCGGACAATATTCTGACATCGAGCGCCAGACTCTGGAGTTCCTTGATTAGAACTTTGAATCCTTCCGGAACGCCCGGTTCCGGAATGTTATCGCCCTTAACGATAGACTCATAGGTTTTTAGACGGCCTACCACGTCATCGGACTTGACGGTTAGAATCTCCTGCAAGGTGTAGGCTGCGCCGTATGCTTCCAGGGCCCATACCTCCATCTCACCAAAGCGCTGGCCACCAAACTGGGCTTTACCACCCAGAGGCTGCTGGGTGACCAGGGAATAAGGCCCGATCGAACGGGCATGAATCTTATCGTCAACCAAATGAGCCAGTTTAAGCATATAAACCAAGCCCACGGTGACCTTGTGATCAAAGGGTTCGCCGGTGCGTCCGTCATATAGAACGGCTTTGCCGTCTTCAGGGAGACCGGCTTCCCGCAATTTCTCGAAAATGTCTTCTTCATTAGCCCCGTCAAAGACTGGGGTAGCAATCTTAAGGCCCAGAGTACGGGCTGCCCAGCCCATATGGCACTCCAGGATCTGTCCTATATTCATACGGGAAGGCACACCCAGCGGATTTAAGACAATCTCTACCGGAGTCCCATCCTCCAAATACGGCATATCTTCCTGGGGCAGTATACGGGATATAACACCCTTATTACCATGACGACCTGCCATCTTGTCACCCTCGGAGATCTTTCTCTTCTGGGCGATGTAAACCCGCACCAGCTGGTTGACTCCCGGGGGCAGTTCGTCGCCTTTTTCACGGGAAAAACGCTTCACCGCCACGATCTTGCCGCCTTCGCCATGCGGTACCCGTAAAGAGGAATCCCTTACCTCACGGGCTTTTTCACCAAATATGGCTCGGAGCAAGCGTTCTTCAGGGGTCAGTTCGGTTTCACCCTTGGGGGTGACCTTGCCTACCAGTATGTCATCGGTGCGGACCTCAGCCCCCACCCGTATAACACCCTGATCATCCAGGTTTCTCAGCATATCTTCAGATACGTTAGGTATATCACGAGTGATTTCCTCGGGTCCCAACTTAGTATCCCGGGCTTCACACTCATATTCTTCTATATGGATAGAGGTGAATACATCATCCTGCACCAGCTTTTCTGATATCAGGATAGCATCCTCATAGTTGTAACCCTCCCAGGGCATAAAGGCTACCAATACATTACGTCCCAGAGCCAGTTCACCATCAGCGGTGCTGGGGCCGTCCGCAATGATCGAGTCCGGCGGAATTCGTTCGCCTACCCGCACGATGGGACGCTGGTTATAACAGGTTCCCTGGTTGGAGCGGACAAACTTCAGCAGATCGTAGGTTTCGGTATCACCGTCATCGGTTTGGATAACGATACGGTTGGCACTGGCTTTCTTGACCAGACCACCCTTTTTGTTTACCACCACTGCACCGGAATCCTTGGCCGCCTTATATTCGAGACCAGTACCAATAATCGGGGCATCGGTCTTGATGAGCGGAACCGCCTGACGCTGCATGTTGGCTCCCATAAGTGCTCGGTTGGCATCATCATTCTCCAGGAAGGGAATTAGGGATGTCGCCACACTGAATACCTGCTTGGGAGAGACGTCCATGTAGTCGGCCTTATTGACCGGCACTTCGAGTATTTCTTCAAAGTAACGAGCTTCTACCCGTTCTTCGATAAAGTATCCATTCTCATCCAACGGTGCGTTAGCCTGGGCCACAATGAACTCGTCCTCTTCATCGGCGGTCAGATAATGGATCTCGTCCACTACGCGGCCTTTCGCCTTGTCTACCTTGCGGTAGGGAGTCTCGATGAAGCCAAATTCATTTACCCGGCCAAAGGTAGCCAGCGAACCAATCAAGCCAATATTGGGACCTTCAGGAGTTTCTATCGGGCATACCCGGCCATAGTGGGAGTGATGTACGTCACGGACCTGGAATCCAGCCCGTTCGCGAGTCAGACCACCTGGTCCCAAGGCGCTCAAGCGACGCTTATGCGTAAGTTCCGCCAGGGGATTAGTCTGGTCCATAAACTGTGACAGCTGAGAGCTCCCGAAGAACTCCTTGACAGCAGCCGTTATGGGTCTTATGTTTATCAGAACCTGTGGGGTCAGGGTTTCTACGTCATGAATAGACATGCGTTCCCGCACTACCCTTTCCATTCGCACCAAACCGGTTCTGAACTGGTTCTGCAGCAGTTCACCGATCGAACGCAGACGCCGGTTACCAAGATGATCGATAACATCAGTCTTGCCTTCACCCTTGAGCAGACGCAGTAGATAGCCAATGGTAGACGTTATATCCTGCTTGGTCAGGTGCCGGGTAGTAACCGGGGTATCAAGCCCCAACTTTTTATTCACTTTATGTCTGCCGACGGTAGCCATATCATAGCGACGAGGATCAAAAAAGAGGTTATTAAGCAACTGTTCAGCCGCATCTTCCGTCGCCATTTCACCCGGCCGCAGGCGGCGATAAAACTCGATCAAGGCTTCTTTTTTATTGGTAGTGGTGTCCTTTTCCAGGGTCTTTTCGATGTGTTCGTCATTATCATAGAGTTCCAGTATTGCTTCCCGGGATTCAAAACCAATGGCACGCAGCAATACAGTTACCGGTATTTTGCGCGTTTTGTCAATACGGGTATAAATAGCTCCCGCGCTGTCCATCTCCAATTCAAACCAGGCTCCGCGGTTGGGAATGATAGTGGCGCTGAACAGCTTGTTGCCGGAAACATCCAGGCGTTCACCAAAATATACTCCGGGCGATTTTACCAGCTGACTGACCACGACCCTTTCCGCTCCATTAATAATGAAGGTTCCCTTATCAGTCATGATGGGGAGATCACCCATATATACTTCGGACTCCTTGATCTCACCGCTGGACTTGTCCGTCAACTTCACCCTAAGTTTTAGTGGAGCCTGGTAACTGACGTCCCTTTCCTTGCATTCAGGAACGGAGTACTTGGGTTCCCCTCGGGTGTAGTCAACAAAACCTAATTCGAGATTCCCCGAAAAATCGGTTATCGGGAATATCTCCTGCAATGCCTCGCGCAGCCCATAGTTCAAGAACCAATCGTAAGAACTGAGCTGCACCTGAATTAAATTGGGTAAATCGATGGGCTGACCAATGCGAGAATAACTGAGTCTTTCTACTCTGCCGTGTAGTTCGGTATGAGCCATTCTAGAGCTTCACCCCTTGTCGTTTATTGCCAAAGAAGTGAAAAGCAAGGTTAGATAAACCTCGCTTTTTAATCAAAGCATCAACACATATTCCATAGTTCCAAATAATAGACCTACTTTACCATTTTATAAATTCAAATGGCAATTATTGATGATATCACAAGAAACATTCTTAGTCAAGAAAATCTAGCTACCATCCAAATTTTTTATTCATCCTCCTTGTTTTCATCTGGGTTTTGTTCTTGTACTTCCTGTTGTTCTCTGAGTTCTTTCTCTTCTAACTCGAGTTGTTCATGGGCTCTTTCCAATGAATACTCTTCTTCTATTAACCGGTTTACCTTGCGGATACGATTCATAAATACAATACCAACTACCAGGAACCCCAGCACAAATAATACAATGCCCATCATTAGCCCGTCAAAGGTAGTGGCCTGGATAAAAGCTTGCCCGTCTGCTAGCTTGCGTGCTTCCAGAGCGGAAACCTCTACCTGCTCCTCAGTCACCTGATTACCAGCATGGGCATTAATGATACCGGGAACCCGAAAAATGATCTTGCTGTTATCTTGGGATAGGACCGCAGCTGCTGCTCCAGTAGAGCTTACTGCACTATTCTTATTAATTTCAACGTCCTGCCAGATTATATAATTCTTCTGAAGCATTTGCAGTGGAAGGCGATCTTTAAATTCCATGTAAGCGGGCCAGTCATTGACAACTCTCTCAAGCACTAGTGGATCACTGCTCTGCAGATTATTCCATTCATCGGCTTCATAACTGGTACCGACAGATAATGTGACTCTTTCCGCAATTCTACCATCATCCCGGAGGGTCAACTCCCACGAAGGAACCTCGGCCGCCGCAAGCGAACCAGTTACTGTAAATAAGACGAATGCAACCAATAAAAGTAAAATGGGGAAATTCCTTCTCATTAAACATCATTTCCCTTCCGCATTTAATTTAAACCTAAAGCTAGAGTATACCAGAAAAAATAAATATTCAATAGAAAAAAGTCGCTGCAATCAATCCGCGATGCAATTTTCATTTTTCAGCTTGACAAGTTCATATGTGAACTATATGGTTTATATATGAACCAATTATATCAAAAGCGTAAGGAGGATACAGAATGAGTCAAATATTAGAACTTTACAAATCAACAGATAATGAAACCTTCACCAGGCTAATCACTGAAGCCGCCCCATATTTCAATACCATCGACCCAATGTTCGTAGATCTTAAACCAGGCTATGCCGAGGTAAAGCTGCCGAATACCAGGAGCGTTCACAACCACCTGGGTACTGTTCATGCAATTGCTATGTGTAATGCTGCTGAACTGGTTGCCGGCATGATGACCGACGTTTCCATTCCCGAGACCAACAGATGGATTCCGATTGAAATGACGGTCAAATATCATGCAAAAGCCAAAACAGACCTTAGAGCCGTCGCGTATGGAGATGATATAGACTGGGCTGTCACAGGTGAGATCAGGGTACCGGTAAGTATTTATAATACTGAAGAAAAAGAAGTTTTTTCGGCGTTAATAACCATGAAAATCAGCCCGAAAAATCAATAAGCGTTTTTCTTTATATTCATATTAGGAAAGGTTAATGGATCATGTCTGAAAAAAGCATTATAGGCGATAAACGGCTTTTTTATAAATTCAACATTTCCCAGCGTGTTTTGCTCAAACATGTAAACCGTGAAATGACCAAGAAACTAGGGGTTCCAGCTATCCATACCGCGGCTTTATTTTATCTGTTGGAGCATGATGGATGTCTGTCCAAAGATTTGAGCCAGGTGTTATTCCAGAATAAATCAGCGACTACAACTCTGGTTGAGCGTATGATTAAAAACGGTCTCATTTCTAAAACGAGTTCTGCGACTGATGGCCGGGCATCACATATTTTTTTGACCGATAAGGGGCATGATATCGGCGAACGTGCCCGGCCGTTGGTAAATGATTTCAATGATGAACTGCTGGAACATTTCACCACTGCCGAATTAGAAGTGATTCATAGGTTTTTGGACACGATTATTGAAAAGTATAGCTGATACTAACGCGTCCCGGAACGCCAGGTTCCTGCCTGGCTGCCGGGCGGAAGCCCGGCGCTCCCATGAAACCATGCATTTTTGCTGCTATAATAAGTAACCATCCCCGGATGCAAAACAAAAAGCCCATCCATATTGGACAGGCTTTTTTGCTTATGTTGATTTCGGTTCCCAGTAAGACTATTTTACGTCTACGCTGCCGCCAACTTCTTCGATCTTGGCTTTGATAGCCTGGGCTTCATCCTTGTTGACCTTTTCCTTGATGGGGTTAGGGGCTCCATCGACCAGATCCTTGGCTTCCTTCAGGCCCAGACCGGTGATTTCGCGAACAATCTTAATAACATTGATCTTCTTGTCGCCTGCGGAAGTCAGAATCACGTCAAATTCATACTTCTCTTCGACGGCTTCAGCAGCGGCAGCAGGAGCTGCAGCAACTGCTACGGGAGCAGCGGCGCTAACGCCAAATTCCTCTTCCAATGCCTTTACCAGTTCGGACAACTCCAGAACGGTCAGACCCTTTACGATATCGATAACTTCCTGTACTTTACTCATTAAAATATTCCTCCCTTGCGCTTAGCGCGTTATTTTTATTTGGTAAAACTAATGGTTTTGCAGCCTAGCTGGCCTTGGATTCCCGAATCTGATCCAGAGCTCTGACCAAACCGGTCATGTTGGCATTAAGCACATAAACGAAGCTGGTAATCGGGGCTTGCATAGTTCCCAGCACCTGCGCCACCAGGGCTTCACGCGGCGGGAGATCAGCCAGGGCCTTGATCTTCTCCGGGCTGATGACCTGGCCTTCCAGGATCCCTATCTTGACTTCCATCTTCTTAGTCTTCTTGATGAACTCATACAGAGTCTTGACCGGTCCGACCGGATCTTCATTACTGAAGAGAACGGCATTGGGCCCCGCGATTTGATCCGCCATTTCGGGCAGGCCAATATTCTTCAGGGCAAATTCGGTCATGGTGTTTTTCAGTACCTGAAAAGAAACGCCAGGCACCCGCAGGCTGTTTCTCAGACTGCTGATTTCATCAACGGTGGTGCCGCGGTAGTCAGTAAAGACGACCAGGGTAGCATCGTTCAGCTTCTGTTCGATTTCTTTTACTATTTGTTGTTTTTCTTCGATTTTGGGCATTCATTCACCCCCTTTTTACAATTATTAATTTTAAATTTTTAATTTTGAATTCAGGTAAGAAACGTTAAGCGTTTCTTCTCATTAATTAAGAATTAGCAATCAAAATTAATGAAACAAGCCTCCGCATATGACAGATGCAGAGGCTTGGTAACTAACACTCCAGTGATAGTTCTATTTGATAACCTCGGCAGGTGAACCATGGGTTCATTAAGGCTTAGCCACCGGCTGTCTGCGGTTTTGTATTCAATTTTCACTATTACTTTATTTGTTTGCGCTCATGACAATCACGGGATTGATCTTGACTCCGGGGCCCATAGTAGAGCATACGGAAACTGAACGCATATACTGACCCTTGGCTGCTGCCGGTTTCGCCTTAATCAGAGCTTCGGCAAAAGCATTGAGATTATCCATCAGCTTGTCTACATCAAAGGAAACCTTGCCGATAGGGGCGTGAACGATAGAAGTTTTGTCTACCCTGAACTCAATACGGCCAGCCTTTAATTCGCTTATGGTACGTTCCACATCAAAGGTAACCGTTCCAGCCTTGGGATTGGGCATCAGACCACGGGGGCCTAATATCTTACCTAGTTTGCCGACTACACCCATCATATCAGGGGTGGCAACCGCTACATCAAAGTCAAACCATCCGCCCTGGATCTTCTCGGCCAGATCTTCGCCGCCAAAGAAATCAGCCCCAGCGGTTTCAGCCTCTTTCAGCTTTTCACCCTTGGCAAAAACCAGGACTCTACGGGTCTTGCCGGTACCATGCGGCAAACTGACGGTGCCCCTGACTTGCTGATCGGCATGACGGGGATCGACTGAAAGCTTGATATGGACTTCTACGGTCTCGTCAAACTTGGCGGTGGCGATATCCTTTACTAATTGGACCGCCTGTGCGGGTTCATACAATTGATTTGAATCAATCTTCTGCGTGGCATTCTGATAGGCTTTGCTCTTACTCACAATAAATAACCTCCTTAGTGGTATATCGGAATAATTCCTCCCACTGTTCCGGTAAACTCTTACCGGACAGGCACTAAGCCATTAAGGCTTAATCTACTACTTCCAGTCCCATGCTGCGGGCGGTTCCCTCAATCATGCGTACTGCGGCATCCAGATCAGTAGCGTTAAGATCTTCCTTCTTGGTCTCAGCGATTTCCACCAGTTTAGCTCTGGCGACCTTGCCGACCTTTTTCTGGTTGGGTTCTCCAGAACCCTTATCCACATTGGCTGCCTTTTTCAAGAGATCCGATGCGGGCGGGGATTTCAAAACGAAGCTAAATGATCTATCTTCATAAACCGTTATCTCAACCGGAATAATAAAGCCGGTTTTGTCAGCTGTTTTGGCATTGTACTCTTTGCAGAAACCCATTATGTTAATACCAAAAGGTCCTAATGCGGGACCTACGGGCGGGGCTGGCGTTGCTTTGCCGGCCGCGATTTGCAGTGAAACCTTACCCATCACGCGCTTGGCCATCTATTTTCCACCTCCTTATATCTTTTCGATTTGTTCATAATCCAGTTCGACCGGAGTCTCACGACCGAACATGGAGATATTAACCCTTAGTTTGCCTTTTTCCAGCAATATCTCCTTGACCACACCTTCGAAGTTGGCAAAGGGACCACTCTTGACCTTGATGGTTTCCCCAACGGTAACGTCGATAATCTTGGTCTTGCTCTCCAGGAGTCCCATCCGGCGAAGTATCTTGGTCACTTCTTCCGGCATCAGGGGGATCGGCTTGCCGCCGCTACCTACGAATCCGGTTACACCCGGGGTATGGCGTACGGCGATCCAGGAATCCTCATCCATGATCATATTGACGATAACATATCCAGGAAAGACGCGCTTGGTGGTGACCTTGCGTTTGCCGCTCTTGTACTCCACTTCCTGCTCTTCCGGAATGATAATGTTAAAGATCTTGTCCTGCATGTTCATGGAATCGATCCGCATGGTCAAATCTACCTTGATCTTGTTCTCATAACCGGAATAGGTATGTACAACATACCACTCGCCGCGGCTGGTGAGTTCTTCGATCTTTTTTTCCAGCTCAGTTTTTTCGGTTTTTTTCTCCTGTTCCAATTCAGCAGTTATCGAACCCACCTCCATAAAGGTATTATACGCCAACAGCCTCGAATAGCTTGGTCATTGCCCAGGATAACCCGGAATCAAACAACCATATGATAAGTCCCACGATAAAAACGGACACCAATACTACACCGGTATAGCCGGTAAGCTGGCGGCGGTCAGGCCAGTGTACCTTTTTCAGTTCATTATATACACTGATAAAGTATTCCTTGATGTTCTCCCAGCGATTGGTCATTATTATTCACATCCCTGATCTTACTTACTCTCCCGGTGCAGGGTATGGGTATTGCAGAACTTACAATATTTCTTGACTTCGAATTTCTCGGTATGTTTTTTCTTGTCTTTGGTGGTATTATAATTCCGCTGTTTGCACTCTGTGCAGGCTAAGATTATACCTACGCGCACTTGTTTGCACCTCCATCTTGCATAGAAAATACCTACAATACTCTAGCACAAGCGATTGCTGAATGTCAACAAAATCCGTATCCGGAGAGGCTGCGCCTCCCCGGATCATAGCCTGCTTAATCCTTAACTTCGATAACAGCACCGGAGCCAACGGTTCTGCCGCCCTCGCGGATAGCGAATCTCAGTCCCTGTTCGGCTGCGATCGGGGTGATTAGTTCGATCGCCATCTCGATGTTGTCACCGGGCATTACCATCTCAACGC
>JAAYCK010000065.1 GCA_012729835.1 Syntrophomonadaceae bacterium | reverse complement strand
GATTGGCTTCGGATGATCTTCTCAAGTGAGTTACGCCCTTTCATCACCTTGGGCCAGGGATCGTCGAGCAGAGCGTTGCTTAGTCCATGCACACCAGCCTGGACTGGCTGCACCGCAGCTAACTGGTTGGAATAATAGAAAAGTTTCCCGGTACTCCCGAAGAGCAGGTTGAAGCCATTATAATCAGTTGCGCTGTTGCCCAGGGATTCCGCGTAGGTCAGAGGGTCGAGCTGGCCGGATAGATAATTTTGCACCAGATGCCCGCGTGATTTACGATCGGCTTTGAAACGGGAAGGGTCACGGTAGTTGGTCAGCACCGCAAATCGTCCGTTACGGGTAATTCCCATCCAGGTGCCGCCTTCTTTGAGGTCGCGACCGGCCAGGATGTTGGGCTCATCTTGCCAGAAGCCAGCCGGTGAAGCAGGCCTGTTATAGAATTCATCCCGGTTTGCCGCAACTACCAGCTTATATTTTGGGTGACAATCAATAGCGAATATAACCAGGCACATAGAACCTCCTGATACAATAACAGTATTGTTTATTAATATAAGATAGTAAAACCATTAAGGCAAGCCAGTTTATTGACATATGTTCATTAATGGCTTATGGTTGACTTTGATATATACTGAAGATCTACTGGGGGTATAACCTTGCATGGGAGCGGTCATATGTGATGGCTGCGAGGTTGGAGTCGGGAGTTTAATCGGAGCCGGTGGTTTGTTGACCCCCAATACTGTTATTCCGCCTGATAAACTGGCAGTGGGCAATCCGGCTCGGGAAATAAAAGATGTGAACGAACTAACGATTTTAACCAATAAGCCGTAGGCCTGAAGCAGGGGTAGTGTGAAAGATATCGGGATACACTCCGGGCCGTAGAACTGGGATATATTCACGAAAGCTACATACCTGGCGATTATCGAGTGGTTAATTTGGATTAGGTAAATTAAAGGAGGCTATTAACGTGAAAGTCAATATCACTATCTTAGTAGAGAATACGACTCCAATGCCGGGCTTCCAGGGGGAGTACGGATTTGCCGCTTTGGTAGAGGTTAATGAGAAAAGAATACTATTTGATACTGGTTCAGCTGATGCACTCATGAAAAACGCGACAGCGGGAGGAATTGATCTGGCAGAGATTGATGATCTGGTGATCAGCCATGGTCATTTCGATCATACCGGCGGAGTCATTCCGTTCCTTCAGACATCGAGGAACAAACGGGTCTATGCGCATGCCGGGATCTTTATTCCGCGTTACGCGGTGCTGGGAGAGTATAAAAGAGTGATCGGGGTTCCCTTTCCCTCGCAGGAGATAGAATCCAATCATGCGGAATTCATCATCACCAACGAATTTACCGAGATATTCCCCGGGGTATTCGTAACCGGCGAGATTCCCAGGAATACGAGTTATGAGGACGTGGGCGGCCCTTTCTATGTAGCGGTCGGTGAGCGAATGGTTCCCGATGTTATTTACGATGACATGTCGATGGTGATCAACCATCCGGAAGGACTGATTATCATTAGCGGTTGTGCCCACGCGGGCATTATAAATACCATTAAGTATGCTCAGCTGAAAACCGGGCAAAAACGGGTCAAGGCTTTTATTGGCGGTACTCATTTGGCGGGGGCGTCAGAGGAGAGGATGGGCAGGACTATTACTGAACTACAGGAACTAGATGTAGAACAAATCATTGCCTGCCATTGCACCGGATTCGAGGCCTTGGTTAAATTGCGCAATGCGCTGGGGGATAAGGTGATCAAGGGTGAGACTGCGATGAAGTTTGCTTTTAGTTACTGAGAGCAATGATTAATATCAGCAGATGACATCGTAAATTCCATAGGGTAGTAACGGAGTTTCCAAGGGGTCAGCTGACCATTTCGGTCAACTGACCCTTTTAAGCGTTGCCTTATTCTTCATCAATTCTTTTTGGGGCACATTTATCTGAAACTCTTCTTGAGTTTTAGGACCTTGGTACGATAATAATCGCTGTATAATGCCGCCGCCGGATTATGACCCAGTATCCGATCTTTAACGATGATGGTTGTAACCGGTGCTTCCGAGTGTTTGGTGAAAAGAATATCATGGCCGACACACAACCCACAAATAATATTTAGATCGGTTTGTTTCCCGTTTAAAAAGAGTGCCTGCCCGATGGGATTGCACATGACTTCGTCATTGTCCGGGTCAATTTGCGGAAGATTAAGATTACTCTTCATTATTCCGCCATTCTTGCATGATATCACGTAAACCTCGAATTCGTTTTTCAGGTATTCGGATACCAACTGTGCTTCCCTGATCAAGCCGATACAGGTGGCCACTCCCAGTTTGGTATAGCCCATTTCTCTGGCAAACAAGCGGATTTCCTCCAGGCGTGTTGCCTGCATGTAGTACCCGGCCTCTATCGCGGATGAGGCTCTGGTTAGGCTGAGATTATCAGCTTCATTGTATTTTTCAATTATTCCAGCGTTGTTGTCCGGATAACAATTGAAGCCTTTACGGCAATGCTGTTTTAAACAGACATAACAATTCCTTTCCAGCGGACTGCTGTCTTCTCCAAGTCTACTGTCCATCATAATCATTCACTGCTTTCCTTTACGTTATGACATGGGTTCATAGTAAATACCGGGATGAACAATAGGGAGCAAGGGATAACCCTGCTCCCTATCGTCGATTAGTCCTGTTTGCCCCGGTTATTATTGGGGTTGTTCAATCCACGTCCACGGCCACCGCCGCTCCCCGCATTGCCGGGTCCCATACCGCCGCCATTTCCATTTCTGCGTCCTTGTCCTCTTCCGGGTTGGTTAGCGTTGCCTGCGCTGCCTTGAGCACAGTTTCCGCTCCGCCGGCCTCTACCTGGTCCTTGACCCGTCGGTCCGGTTCCATCTCGGTTAGGCATGAGCCTCACTCCTCTCTGTTAAACCAGCCTCAACTGTTCTTTTATATTCTCCCAGACGGGAAAAAGCATTTCTCTTATTTCAGGATGGACTGCAGGAATTTGTGCTTCAGCAATCGATTCAGCTATCAAGGTACTGAAGGGTATCTTCCCGGCCAGGGCTATGCCGTTTTCCGCCGCCCAGTCTTCTATTTCCCGACCGATCACAGGGTTGAGATCGTACTTATTAATTATCACTATTCCTTTGATACCGCGTAATTGCATGAGCTGGTAAACCCGCTCAAGGTCGTGAAAACCAGACCGGCTGGGTTCGGTCACTAACACGACCAGGTCAACCTCCACCATTGAGGAAATAACCGCACAGCCGATACCAGGAGGACCGTCGGCTATAATCAGAGAACACTGGTCAATTGCCGCTGTTTTACGGGCTGCGGTCTTTACCTGGGCTACCAGCTTGCCGGAATTCTCTTCACCCGGTCTTAGATCAGCATAAAACATGGTCTGGCCTTCAGCGAAGCGTCCCTGAAACCAGTGGCCAGAAGAACGGGGGTGCATGCTGATGGCCTGCACCGGACAAACCTTTGCACAGAAGCCACATCCCTCACATGCCAGGGGTATAACCTGGAAATCCGGGCTAATAGCCTCAAAACGGCAATTCACTGCGCAGAGTCCGCAGCTAACGCAGGATTCTCCATCTATTCGTGCGCCGTATCCGGCGCTGAAAGCACAAGTTAAAACATTTTCTGGTTTCAGCAGAATAGGCAGATTGGAGGCGTCCACATCATAATCACAGGCGATGCAGTTTCCAGCCAGGTGTATAAAGGAGGCGGTCAGTGAGGTCTTACCGGTTCCTCCCTTGCCGCTGATGAATAATATCTCCTTCATGACAGGGTCTCCTCCACTTGATGGTATATGTCAGTTATTATTTCTCTCAGTTCGGGCATAGTCTGCAGAGGTTCCTGGCCTTGCATGTACGCCTGGGCTAATTCCAGACTGAATGGAATTCGTGCCAGGATGGGGAAGCCAGATTTGAGAGACAGTACTGCCAGCTCGTTGTCTTCCGCTTGCCAACGGTTTATTATTAGTCCTCCGGGGATGCCCAGCATCTTCACCGCCTCCAGTGAAAGTTCCAGGTCATGCATGCCAAAGGGGGTAGGCTCAGTAACCAGCAGGCAGTAATCACTGCCTTTCACCGCCTCGATCATGGCGCAGGTCGTTCCCGGAGGGCAATCAATGATGCGTACCTCTGCTTTCGCCTGGAGGCTTTTGGCGGCCTTGATGAGGGGCGGACTCTGAGCCTCACCCATCACCAGCCGGCCGGTTATTAGTGTAGCCTTTTCTGATAAACCGGTTTCCTCTATTACCCCAATGGGGTGATCAGTCTCACTTATGGAGGTCAAGGGACAGAAAAAGACACAGGCTCCGCAGGAATGACAGAGTTCGTTGAATACCAGCACCCGGTCCTGCAGTGTGACCAGGGCATTAAACTGGCAGACCTCGCCGCATATTCCACAAAAAGTACATTTGTCAGGGTCGATCTTCGGGACCAACCTGGTTACGGTAATGGTTTTTCGAACCGGCTGTGAAAAGGCCAGTGCCGCATTGGGCTCTTCCACATCAGCATCGACCAATACTAATTGTTGGTTAGTCAACACCTTCGCCAGGCAGGTGGCCAGCAAGGTCTTGCCGGTACCGCCCTTGCCGCTGGCTACCGCAATTTGCATAGAAATCCTCCATATCCAATAGGGGCCGCGCTAGTTTATGAAAAACCGTATTTTATATAATTCTCATCAACCAGCAACTTGGGCTGAGAGTTATCCAGGAAAGGACCATCTTGTTAGCTATGGCAATCTCCGGCGTGAGCATGTTCGGAACAAACCTCTCCGCTGCTTTTCAATTCACTCTTTTCATATTGAGTAATAACATCGCTGATATTTCCTGATATTCCCACTATCACCTGGATGTTATTTTCAGCAAAAAGATCCTGAGCTCGGCCTCCCATACCGCCGGCTATTACCAGTTTTGCTCCCTGGACCTTCAGGAAAGCTGGCAGCGCTCCCGGCTGATGGCCCGGGTTCGGCAATGATCTGATTGACTTGGTTTCAGTATCATACAGGACAAATGACTCGCAATGCCCGAAATGCGGGCAAACCATGTTTTCTTCGTTGGGTATGGCTATTAACATCTTAATACCTCCGTTTTTAACCTGGGATAACCAGGCATTATAGACTGTGAATCAGCTGTTAGGCCGCAGAAGCTCAGAAAGCTCACCGGATTCGTAGCTTTTTAAGGCATCCTCCACTGTTTTACCGGCTACCCCGGAAAAGATCTTTATACCGGCCTGTTCCAGTGCTATAAAGGCCTTGGGACCCACTCGCTGAGAAAGGACCAGACTCACCTCCTGTTTTGCCAGTGACTGTACGGCACCGGTCCCCGCTCCATGAGCGGCATCATGGACCATATTGGACAGAGAGCTGTATTCCATGATTGCAGGATCCCAGATCACAAAACAGGCACAGCGGCCAAACCTTTCATCAACTAAGGCCGAAGGTGATGGAGAACTGGCGCAGATGGCAATTTTTTTTGTCATACTTTTCACTTCCTTTCAACCGGAATATAATGAACATATGCCCGTAAATATAATAACAATCATTATGGGCATATGTCAATAAAATATGTGGAAGTTAATAACCTGTGGTTTGACTCCCAGGCCTATGCTTGCTATATTAAATGAGCAGATGTTCACAATTTGTAATCGGGGGATAATATATGACAGATGAAGAGATAATAATAGCTTTGCAGGAAAACACCAGAAGGATTGAGGGTCTCAAGGGACTCCATGTTGCGGTTATAACAAAAACCATTGAAGACTACGAGGATGCCGAGGTCGATGAACATTTCATCAATGCCCAAAAAGTCCAACTACAAAAAGTAAATGCTCTGATTAAAGATCTGGAGGGCCGGAATAGGAGATTGTTGAAAAGGCTAGGTTTACCACTAACCGAGAACTAATTCATACCTCGACTTTCGCAGTTTTCAGGTTAGAACCGCAAAGAAAGCTGCTATGCTATTCTCAATTGCGAGCCAGCGCAGCAATCTATACGGGCTGATATCAGATTGCCGCGCTTCGCACGCAACGATCCTACTTCCCATATTTTAAGCTAACTCCGAAATGTTGACATATGCCCAAAACGATTATATGATAAAAGCATTAAGTTGAGTGGGAGCGATACCTGTGGCTCGAGAACCCAGATGCCGGCATGTTGAGAGACTTCCGGCAGTGAAACAATTTAAACCTGGTGGTATCTCCGGCGTTTCTGTGCAGAAGGTTATTTTGAAGGTTGAAGAACTTGAGGCAGTTCGCCTGAAGGATCTGCTGGGTTGGGAACAGGAAGAATGCGCAGTAAAAATGCAGGTATCCCGGCCGACCTTCCAGCGGATCTTGATTGAGGGACGCGCCAAGATTGCTGATGCACTAGTCAATGGCAAGGAGATCCTGATCGAGGGCGGCGATTATTGTTTGGGCGGTGGTACCTGCCGTCGCCAGCAGCGGCGAAATCGTGGTAAGGCGGAGTGCCCATATTTGGAGCCAGCTTTTATGCTGGAGCGCGATGAGGCTCTGTCGCAGGCATCGGGGGGATTAGTCGCTGTTTGTTCCAGGGGTAATCTGCCGGTTTCACTGGTAGATGGTCGTTTTGGCCGCTGTTCAAGTTTTATGATATGGTATCCTGAAAGTGGCGCCTATGCTACTTTAGATAACAATGGAGATATCCTGGAACAGGGGGCAGGCACCGGGGCCGCCTATGAACTTGTTAACCAGGGTGTAGAGGTTTTGCTTGCCACTAAGGTTGGAGCCAAAGCATTCTATGTATTGAGTAAGGCAGGAGTGCAGATGTATGAGGTACTTCCCGGCATCAGCGTGGAAAGCGCCATTGAAAAGTTTGCCAATGGTGAGCTTAGACCACTTAATGCTCCCAATAAGAATGAAATGGAGGAACAGGAATGATAATAGCGGTAGCACAGGAAGGCCCGATGGTATGTCAGCATTTTGGGCACTGCCGGCAATTTGTCCTTTATGATACCGAGGAAAAGCAATGGAACATGGTGAATAATGACAGCCACCAGTGCGGAACTTTACCGGCATTTTTGAAAGAACAGGGCACTGATGTCATCATAGTGGGAGGTATGGGGGCCCGACCACAACAGCTATTCAACCAGTTGGGAATCCAGGTCATAGTAGGAGTTCAAGGACTGGTCACTCAGGCAGTAGAGAATTGTATGAAAGGACAGTTAAGCAGCAGTGGTGCGGTCTGTTCACACCATGATGATGAAGGTGGCTGCCAATCGGGTTGTCATAATCACAATTGAAGTCCTTCAAGATTATAGATATCTCTCGGATTTAGGTCTCCTGGTGGATTTACAGAACAGGAGGCCTCTTTTTTACTTTATGTGATTTATTATTGACATATGACCATAATGTGATAAAATTCTGGGCATAAGACCGAAAACCGCAATAAGAATGAATGAATAGAAAACGCTAGTTAAAGGAGAAATGGATATGTCTACAGAAGAAAAGGCACTGGTAGGATCTCTTAATCAAATCGGACACGTTATTGCTGTTATGAGTGGAAAGGGTGGTGTCGGCAAATCCTCGATATCAGCGCTTCTGGCAGCAGCTCTCGCTCGTTCGGGTGCCAAGGTGGGTATTCTGGATGCGGATATTACTGGCCCCAGTCAACCTCGTGCTTTCGGGGTGGTTAGTTCTGGACTGACCGGCAGTCAATTTGGGATTACCCCGCCTATTACCGCCGGTGGGATTAAGTTGATGTCTATTAATTTTTTCCTGCCTAATGAAGATGACCCGGTAGTTTGGCGTGGTCCGTTGCTATCAGGTGCAGTTAAGCAGTTCTGGGAGGAAGTTGATTGGCAGGACCTGGACTATATGATTGTGGATCTGCCCCCCGGAACCGGGGACGTTTCCCTGACAGTTCTGCAAACACTGCCGGTAGAGGGTCTGGTGATAGTCTCTTCGCCACAGGATCTGGCCTTAATGGTAGTAAAAAAGGCGGTGAAAATGGCAGCTAAAATGAACATTCCTATCCTGGGGCTGGTAGAGAACATGAGTCATGCCATCTGTCCACATTGTGGAGAAGAACTTAAAATATTCGGTGAAAGCCAAGGCCAATCAGCGGCTAGGGAGATGGAAATCGATTTCTTGGGTAGTTTGCCCTGGGATGTAAATATGAATGAGATGATAGATCAAGGTAGGGTAGAAGAATATGATAGCAAAGAGATAGAGCGTATCGCAGCTATGATCAAGGGTAAACTGTATTCCTAGACATACAACGATATATAATCGCCATAAAAAACAGGGATCAAAATGTTCTTTATGGCGATTATGCTTTTTTACTCTCTGCCAGCTTGCTTCAGCGCTATGGCTATATGACTAAGGCACATGTATTCTCGATGTATTCTAAATCGAGTGATCGTGATCGGCAGACTATACGATATCACATATGGCTGATAAACTAACGCGTCATATGAAGAACTTTGTCTACCAGGCTGTTGAAAGCCTGCTTGCGATTACTATACTCCCGGGGGAGGTCCCAGACACAGATTTTCAAGCTGGGGAGATCATGAATAGCTTCACAAAATGGGATCATGTCAGCAACCCGTTCTTCTCCGAATTCTTCAGCCAATTCCTCCAGGTGTTGGCTGGTCTTTTCCCATTCACCGGGATCTACCTTGCCGGGAACCACCAGATCTATACCGGGGGTAACGCCACGGGCTGTAGCCAATAGATTATTCAGCAATGATATACCTTCACCTTCATCACCAACCTGGACACAAGCGATGACCTGCTCAGCTTTCTCGGCTTCATGACAGAGATTATCTACATTATCTCCAGCGTCGATAAGCAGATAATCGTAATCGTCCTGCCAGGTGTCTATAATTAAGTCTTTATCTTCTCCTAAGACTAATAAATCTAATGTAACCACTGACAGGGTGATATGCATTATTGAAGAAGTCTCATATGATTCCGGTACTATCCACTTCCTGAGTAATTCATTATTCTCACTGGCGGCAATCAGCACCCGCCAGCCCCGGCGGCGTAAACCAACCGCAAGATTTACCAGGGTCGTAGTTTTTCCGCAACCGGGACCAGGTGACACTATAGCTATAGACAACATATGAGCCCTCCCAATAATACCTGAAATAAATAAACAGGGACCGCTTGCGGTCCCTGTTATAATCGGTAAAACTATTTTACTCTCTGCCAGATTGCTGCTGCGCCATGGCCATGGCCGATGCACATGGATTCTACGATGTATTCTACATCGGAGTAATCGGGATCAGCAAACAGGGCGGTGATGTCGCAGGCGATGCGAGCGCCGGTGCAGGCCAGCGGATGGCCGATGGAGATACCGGAACCCCATACATTGACTTTGTCCTTGGGCAAGCCCAGGGTGTCGCGGCAGTATACGGACTGGGAAGCGAAAGCTTCGTTTACTTCCCACAGACCGATCTGTTCCTTGGTCATGCCGGCTCTCTTCAGAGCCTTCGGGATAGCCAGAGCCGGGCCGATACCCATGACCTTGGGCTCTAAACCGATTACGGCCCAGGATACCATCTTCATCTTGGGCTTCAGGCCCAGAGCTTTTGCGCCATCGGCAGTAGCCAGAACTACACCAGCGGCAGCGTCGTTGATCTGAGAGGAGTTGCCGGCGGTTACACTGGCTTTGTCATCCTGCATGAAAACAGGAGCCATGGCAGCCAGGCTTTCCATGGTGGTTTCGGGGCGAACGCCCTGGTCGCGGGCAACTACTACTTCTACCATTTCATCGCCTTTATCGG
>JAAYCK010000185.1 GCA_012729835.1 Syntrophomonadaceae bacterium | reverse complement strand
TGTCCATTGATGATGCATTTCGCGCTGTATCCATGTTTGAGAAATTAGAGGTACCTGTTTTAGGCATAGTTGAGAACATGTCCTACCTGAGATTACCAGATGGCTCAGAATTGAATGTCTTTGGAGAGGGCGGCGGTCAAAAATTAGCTGCACTTTCTGGCGCAAAATTCTTAGGGACTGTTCCAATGGATACAGATATTAGGCAGGGTGGTGATGACGGTCGCCCAATCGTTCTCTTTGCCCCTGAATCAGAATCGGCTCAAGCTTTAATGCAAATCTCTAAATTGATAGCAGCTGAGATCAGTATCCGTTCTTTGGCTTAGTAAAAACTGGATGTTATAATTTATTTTTATGAGTGAAGAACATATAATCGGTGTTCAGTTTGAGCCCGTTGGAAAAATATACTATTTTAATGCTTCTGAACATCCAGATGTTTCAATTGACTCCCATGTGATAGTAAACACAGTTCGGGGATTGCAACTGGCTAAAGTAGCTCAGACCGCAATAAATACAGAGGGCATAAAAGAGGAAATTAAACCGATCGAGAGGCCTGCTACACCGCGAGATCTCATGCTGAGGCAAATGATTTCTGAAAAAGAATCTGAAGCTCTTAACATTGTCCGTGAGCATGTAAAAAAATCAACTCTGGAAGGGATGAAAGTTGTTTCCACTGAATACTCATTTGATGCGACGCGTATAACAATCTACATCAATTATGAGTCTGAATCCAAATTGGACATCAAGAGCTTTCATAAGGAAATTTCTCAAAAGTTTCCAGATTTACGGGTAGAAATTCGGCAGATTGGACCAAGGGATGTCGCAAAAGCGCTTGGGGGGATGGGCGCTTGTGGTTTAGAAAGACGCTGTTGCTCGACTTTTATCTCTGAGTTTAATTCTATTTCTATTCGCATGGCTAAAACTCAAGATATCTCCTTAACTCCAACCGAGATAACAGGCATGTGTGGCAGGCTAAGATGCTGTCTCATTTACGAATATGACCTTTATGAAGAAGCCAGGAAGACCTTGCCAAAGCGGAAGAAACTCATCCAAACACCAATGGGTGAGGGTAGGGTGATTCAAGTACTGCCATTAAGTCAATCTGTTGTAGTTGATATACCCGAAAGAGGTCCACATCAATTTACAAAAGAGGAATTAGATACCGGGAAAATAATAATTCCGGAGCCTCCACAAAAGAAAAAAGAATATTTTCAAGAAATGGATGTAGAAATCGTCAGCACTAAGCAGGTTGTATCTACTCCCAGTGAGAAAACATCACCAGACAAGAAAAATTATACAAAATCAACCCGCCAAAAGCAAAGTCGCCGCAGCCGCCGTAGAAGGAAGTAATGGACAACCACGAAGGTTGGGAAAATAAAAAAAGAATATTAATAATTCTGGCTCACCCAGATGATCCAGAATTTTTTTTAGGTGGCACTATTGCCCGTTGGACAAACCTTGGCCATGATGTGCGTTATTGCTTATTGACCAAAGGGGATAAGGGCACTAATGACCCCGAAATTACACCGCAGATGCTGAAGGGCATCAGGGAGAAAGAGCAAAAAAAGGCTGCGTCAAAGCTAGGTGTTTCTGAGATTACTTTTCTTAATTATGAGGATGGCTATATCGTACCTGATTTGGCAATGAGAAAAGAAATCGTAAAGGTGATTCGGCAACATAAACCTGACA
>JAAYCK010000064.1 GCA_012729835.1 Syntrophomonadaceae bacterium | reverse complement strand
CCCCTTTGCATGTGTTAGCGTTCATACAAAAGGGTAGTGGATTTCCCGGATGCTGGCGATGTTTTTCCAATTCACCGCTGTATTTTTATGCTGCCATCTGCTGCACTTTTATTTTGCCATACACAATCTGGGGTTTGAAAAAAAGCGTTGATCATCCTCATTGCTAATACTCCTTTATTAATTATTTCTGATCGCGACCCTCCTTACAAATATTTTTTTGTTTTAATAATAAAAACGCTTTTAGGGCGAACTTAACAAAACCCTATATTGGATGCGCCTTGTGTTAGATATAAAAAGGCCAATAGCAGTGATAAAGAGAATAAAATACCCTCTATCCCAGTATTGGCCGGCGTTTGGCTTATTATGTTTTATTTAACACAAGGGTTGTTGTGTTAAATTCGTTTTATTGCATAAAATGCTTAAAATAATTATCCAGCTTGTGCTGGGTATTCCTCGGCCCAGTATGCAACGCATTGTTCTGCCAACCATTCTTCAAAACAGATTTGCACATACTGCCGATCCACGCTATCGTCAAACTCGACGGTTTTAGTAATCCTGCCATCGATGTCGCCGCTATCATAGACGAAGACGAAGCGTTTCATATAATTCCTCCTCTCTGATATATTTAGGATAAAAAAATCCTTGAATCCAATTCAATCTCTTGAAGCAGATTCAAAGACTTTTGACAGTAACTTTGACAGAAATCAGCTCGTTTTAGGGTAAACTCTACTAATCTATAGAGTGCTATAGTATGAAGTTGAAGTGCCTAGAATAGAGTATTTGAGGATATGCAGTGCCAGCCCGTGCTATCTATTAATTTCCTCCGGAGCCGGGTGCGGAGGTTCGATTCCTCTCAGGCGTACCATCGAATAAATCGGCACTTTCGTTTAGGCGAAAGTGCTGTTTTTTTATTTTGACACCTTATCTGACACCTTATGATTTCTGGACTGGCTATCGGGCCGGTCATCCGGCTCCCTGGGGCTCGGGTTGTTGGCCACCAGTCTCAGACGGGGAACTTCGCTTGAAGTCTCCAATGGATCCACTTCCTTGGCTTCCGCTGCCAAGAGCTGCGGTTCCGGTTTAGGCAGGCAGCCTGCCATAACATCATCCATCCTTGCTGCGCTGGCTGCTTTCATTTTATCCAAGACATGGGTATAGGTGTTAAGTGTAGTACTTACGTCTGCATGGCCCAACAGCTCTTGAACCGTTTTTATGTTTTCCCCTCTTTCAATAAGAAGGGTCGCAAACGTGTGTCTCAGATCGTGGAAAGCAATGTGTTCCAGCCCAGCTTTATTCAAAGCCCTGCAGTGCAACTCGTAGAGCCTTCGAGTGTCCAGTCGTTTCCCGCAGGACTGGCAGAATACCAACCCTTCATTATGATATGCTGACCCGGCTAATAGCTTTTCCTGCTCTTGACGATTTTTGTGTGCCTGCAGCTCATTCAACACGCATGTAGGAAAATACAGCGACCGCGCTGACCCATCAGTCTTCAACACCTCGGTCAGGAGACTGTGGCGGACCAAGTTATTTTCTGCCATTTACGACAGGATACTGTCACTTATAAGATTTATAGTTAATGTATGTTCGATTGGGGAGGTGCATTGTATTGGCCCATGAAATAGAAACTATGTTTTATAACCGGGAAGTACCCTGGCACGGGTTGGGGGTAAAGGTTGAAAAAACACTTAATAGCCCAGCAGCATTAAAGATGGCCGGACTTGATTGGGAAGTGTTACAGCGTCCGGTGCAGGTTGATGGGGTGGTGCTGAATGAATACCAAGCTAATGTCCGCAGCTCTGACAAAAGTGTACTGGGTATTGTGGGACGTGACTATAAAGTTGTGCAAAACCAGGACGCCTTTGCTTTTACCGATAAATTGCTAGGAGCAGGTACTCGTTACGAAACCGCCGGCAGTCTCCAGAAAGGTAAACGCGTCTGGTTGTTGGCCCGCATGGAACAAAATGAGATCCTGGGCGATCCCGTAGTTCCCTACCTATTATTTTCAAATGGTCACGATGGCCGGAATGCGGTTAGAGTAGCTATAACCCCGGTTAGGGTGGTCTGCCAGAATACCTTGAATCTAGCTCTGAAGAATGCTGAAAGGTCCTGGTCGGCTACGCACATTGGACGCTTAGAAGATAAAATTCCAGCGGCAGCGACGGCCCTTAGTCTGGCCAACAAGGACCTGGAAGATGAGGCGCTCCGTACTCTTGCGTTGACCGATCTCTATTTGAATGAGCTTTCTAAATCAGCCCAGTCTCTAGTTAAGAAAAAAGTGAACGATAAAGAAATTGCACGACTGGTAGAGCAGGTTCTCCCATTAACCCCGGATCGTTCCCGGCACAATCGCATTTACGAACTGCGCTCTGAACTTCTTCTTCGCTACCATGAAGCTCCGGACTTGCGTGATTTTCGAGGCACTGGTTGGGGTTTTATAAATGCGGTTAGCGATCTGGTCAGCCACACCGCTCCTAAGCGCTATACTACCACCTTTCAGGAGAATCGTTTTGCTAAGGTAACAAGCGGCGCTGTAGAACTGGATCGAGCCGTTAGATTACTGTTAGCAATGTGAATTATTGGGCTTCATGTGTTAGGATGGTTGGAAGAATAACTAATATGGTTTGGGAGTATATATTAGTTTTGGCTTCTCTTATCACCCTGGCCTTTAAGGAAATAATCCAGGCATGACCATAACAGGAGTGGTTATATTCGACGTCCCCGTGGACGCCCAGGGATTTGTTTTAAAGGCCAACGGCGGCATGACAGGCAGTGAGATTACCTTAAAAGTAGAAGAGCTGTAGTCGTATTCTATAAATTACTGATAAGTTTAAATTCTGGCACCGATCGGACCGCAGCGATAGCTGAGGCCCGGCGGATTGTTAGCAATTCTTCAATTCAAAGACAAATCCCGGGCATATTCAAAAGGAATAGATTCGCCATTGTCAGTTTGTGAATACGCTGTTTCGTAGTGAGAATACTCAGATATCTTTGCTGCACTCCAGCCTTTAAATTTTTTAGCCACTTTCCGTAACACTTCCAATTCGTCTTCAGAAAATACCTCGACAGAAAAGTCGGTTAGCGCATCGATTCTAGTGCCATATTTACCCTCAATTAAGGTAATATATACCTCGTCCAGACTACCATACAAATAATCATACCAGCGCGGAACCGGTCCAAAATGATTATGCTGATAAACTAGTCCGGTAATCGCCTGCCGTCCATTCAGTTTATAGCAGAGCATATCGGAAAACCATAACAACTTGTTCATACGGGTTACATAAATAGGCCCTTCACGCTTAATAAAATACAAAATGGCCTGTACCGTCTTTTCCAGGTTAAAAGGAGTAAACCCATTAAAAACATTCGGGATCTGGCCATAAGCCTTCACCAGCCGGCGTGACCGCTCTAGTAATTCTTCAGACTCCTGACCAGACTTTTCATCCAAGTCTTTCAAAGCTGCTACTACCTTGGCACAGGCTATCGAGGTAAGCAAATCCCTATTTTGCTCAAAAATATTAGCAAAAACGCCAGGGTCATTGAGGCTTAGCAGGGTTGCACTATGCGCCCGGTCTGGGATCTGCCCCTTTAAATAACGTAGAATAGTGATTTCGCCCCAACCCAAAATTTTGGACAATGGTTTGGCGCCAATATTATAACGCTCCAGAATGGTCTCAATCTCGGGAACCGTAATAATCCCTTGCTGCTCCCGAAAAGCATGATCCATCCGATCCAGGTTAGCATCATTCAGCGCCGGTATATATACCCTGGAGCCGCACTGCCCGCAATAGGCATTTTCAACTTCACAATGTACCGGTGTTCCCTTAATGGTATGGCTATCCTCTTCGTTTTTAATAATCACATCGTTCGCTTGGTCACACAGGTAGCAATAAACCTTATCCATAGCCAGGTCCCCTCCTTTATGCTCCTGCCTAATCATCATATTCCTGTTCATGAAAGGATACACAAATAACCTTGGCCCGGAGTTTTATCTTGATATATAATACATGCTCATCGTATTGATAAAGAAAAACCCATAGCCATTCTCCAGGGAAATCATAATCCGGTACCGTCTCGTTATAATGCTTTTCATCCAGTTTCATTAGGATACCGGCCACATCCCTATGCCGCAATCCCAATTCTTCCATACACTGCTGATTCTTTTGATCCTCTCGAGGCCAAATAATGAGGTTATTGAGTGCATCAAGCATAAGCTTAGCCTGAATATCTTGCAGATAGGATATTACTTCCGACTTGGGCCGAACCTCCCCGTCCGCCATGTTGCCACCTCTATCTATAAATAGATTAACACGACAGAGAGTCTTCTTCAAGATAAATAGTATCTTTTGATACTATTATTCCCTGTCGTTTGATTTTGATACACTACAATTCCCGTTGCCGTTTATCGGCCTCCGCCTGCAAGCGGCGCAACATGGTGGCCACAGTAAGATCGCGTTTACGCCCACGTTCCCCATCAGCCAATCGTTCAGCTGCACCAATCGCTGCCTCCAGGACAATGCGTGGAATAGTAACCGAAGCCTGATCCCCTAGGCGGGGTACCGTAGGGTCAAAGAACATGGCAGACTGGTAGTTGCGCAAGATATCCGCAGGCAAATTATTGATGATTATTTGGGGGCGTTCACTCACAATACTGTTAATATCACGAATGGTCGCCCAAAAGCCCGGATTGTCACCGCCTTGAGCCGATACTACCTCTAGTAAATCCTTTCCCGCCAAATAGTTGATAACCTCCTGTGCCTGAGCGGCCCGCACATTATCGCGTTCAATAGCCGCAGCCGCAGATATAGGATTAAACTCCTCCTGTACCATCCTTTCAAACTGTTGGCGTAATGGCAAAATATCCGATTCCGTAAGACAATACTCCTCGGCCAGATCCATATCCTTTAAATCCTGATACGAAGTAATGAGACGAATCTCCACTACGCTATCAGGCTTACAGGCAGCCACTGCATAGGCATGTATTTCCACCTCCGGCATTCCGGGAACTGTTACCGTTAGACGTTGTACACAACCAGGCAGAGGGAAGGAACCTACTGCTTCCAGGATACTTTCAAAAGCAACATCGCCATAAGTGGCAAAATGCAGGGGCGGCCGCGTTTCCCCCCATCCTTCTTCGTACAGTTCCCTGGCTACGGTCAGGGCCGTTACCTGCGTCATATGGTCCCAGCCATTGAGCAGATAAACCAAATGCTGATCGTGAACCAAAGTTTGTCCACCGCGGGAAGCCAGGTAAGACGACTCGGTAATACTGTCCCAGATGTCCGCCAAACTCACCGGGCAACTAGCATATTCCTCTTGCTGTTTTAAACGCATATAAATATTGTAGAGATCCTCGGGCTCCATCTGCATGCTGCGGGCAAAACGCTGCTGCTCCCTAATCTTTCGTTCCACTTGCCGCTGCAGCTCGTCCAGCGTCATCCTATGTTCAGCCAACCGGGAGAAATCCTCCTGGTCCAGTGGTAGCAGTGATAGCTGCTGCGAACCGACAATTAGACTTGCCTGCTGTAACCGGGCCAGTAAACGACCATAAACCGTTTCTTCGGCACTCTCAACGTAACATAGGTTCTCAACATATATATCTTTATGCCTCTGACCGATACGATCAATCCGGCCAATACGCTGTTCAACTTTCATGGGATTCCAGGGCAAGTCAAAATTAATCAGCAAATCGGCGGTCTGCAGATTCAAACCCTCGGCAGCAGCATCGGTGCACACCAATATATCTATCTCACCCGCCAGGAAACGCTCTTTAACTTCTTCGCGGGTAACACCAATCATGGCTTCCTGATCTGGATGATAACAGGACCCACCCTCTCCCGAGTAGGTGCCAATCAACATCCGGGAATCTTTTATTCTAAGCTGCTGCACAATATCCTGCAGGGTATCGTAGAAACGCGTAAAAACAACAGTCTGTCTGATACGTCCGCTGCTGGCATCTCGCCGCTCATCCAGTATGCTTAACAGGCGCAGCATCTTGGAGGCCGGTTCACCCTCCAATCGGCCCAGACCCTCAAGCAAGTGTTTAATATAATTATGTTCCCATTCCAGGTCAGCCGGGGTGCGATTAGCCAGCAACGATTCCACCGCTTCCAGGTCACTCTCGTCTACGCTTTCAAAGACCAGTTCCTTGAGATCCGATTCTTCCGCAGCAAGACTCTCCATCTCCAACGCCAGCTCATGCTGCAGGGTGGCATCAACTTTCTTGAGCCGTCTTTCCATGGTGGCTCGAAAGGCATATATGCTGGAAGCAAAACGCAAACGGAAAAAGCTCAAGAGGAAACTAATCATCTGTCTGCTGGAACGATCGCCGTGGGTTCTAATCTGTTCGGCCAAGCCCGCCAGATATATCTCCAGATCATCGTAGATAGCGCGCTCACCTTCGGTAAACACGACCGGTTGGAGCGGACGTATATGCCTGTGGGCCAGGTTTTCAGTGAGCTGTCCCTTGTCCCGGTATACCTCCAGCAACTCCCGGGTATGGCGCATCATAACCCGAGACAGGGGGGCGGCACTAAACAGGGTGGGCAACATAAGAGCCAGATCCCGCCCGCGGGGGATATGCCCGTCAACTAGCCAGCGCTCAAAAACCCGCCGGCGGTTGAACGGAATCACCGTCTCACTGATATAGTGCCAGCATATGGGGTCCTGCCTTTCAATTGCCTTTACCGCCCGCCGTAGAAACAGCCATTCTGGATCGCTCACCTGGCGGCCTTCCAGCAGTTGGCCCAATATATTGTAATATTGCTGTGATAAAATCGGGTCATATTGAAAAGCCCCAACCCGGTTGGTCAATGCCAGCAAGTCGCTGACCTCTACCGGATGAATTTGCATAGGGGTTGCGGTAGCCAGCCACATCGATCTGGCTTGTTTACGCATTTGGTTACGCAGTGTGCTGTATAAATGACCATAATCCGGATGTGCCCTGGCGCCTGCAGCCGGGTTGCGCCGGCGGGCGGCATGCGATTCATCAACCAGGGCAAGATCAAATTTCGGCGCTCTCATTAAGGATTCCTGATGGTTCTGCCGGGCTATTAATCCAGTTGACACGATAATCAAATCGGGATCATATATGGCATTGGCAGCACGAATCGACGTTTGCGGATAAATATAATCATGTGCTAGGTCCGGCACCGTACGTACCCGGCCAAAGGGGAGCAGCATTTTCGAGGCCATTTCCCGCTGCCACTGACGCGTCAAACTGGCGGGGGCTGCGATTAAGATCCGGCGGGCCAACCCGGACAGATACAGCGAACGCATAGCCAGGCCAGCCTCGATGGTTTTGCCCAGGCCCACTTCATCACATAACAAATAAGAATAAGGCCAGCCGTTAATCAAACGACGGGCCACAATTTCCTGATGCGGCCAGGGAGCCACCGGCGCTGTATTCATCCCCACCAGACGCCCTCCCGGCATGCGCGGTGCATCTTTTATAACTGCAAACTGGAGTATTTCCATGGCAGCCGGCACTGCTGGCTCATCATTCACCAGTGCCGGCAGACCATCCAGTTCCACCGGCACTTTGATTCCCTCGGCCAAAGCTATCAGATTCTCTTTAACCGCCTGGGGTAAGGTATAAACCGGCAAACAGGGATGATGCCCCGCCCACAATATCTCGAAATCCCCGGCTGCCTGCTGGGTACGCTGGTATTCCATGCCCCCCCACCAGTCGCAGTGGACATCCACATTCTCAGCATTAAGCATCAGTGCGGTCTTGGATTCATTCAAAGTGCCGGAGCCATATAAGCGCTGACCAAACTCATCGCGAAGAATAAACCATTTCTCATGCACATAGCCATCCTGATTATCCTCCAGCCGAAGTGCCGCTCCAGTAAGCGCGTGTCGCCTCAGTGCCACCTTCACTTCCAAGTATCCCTGTGCCACCATCCAGGCCAGCAGGGTAACCCCATTATTAACCCCTTCCGGCCAGCACTCCGGCTGATCCAGTTCATTATTCAAACAGTTTACCAGGCGCTGGGCATCACCATCCAGGATTGCCTGCACGTCGTGGGTTTCCAGATCAGCCCCGACGATCAGGCGCATCTTACCCTGCCGGCCCACAAAACTAGAAAAGCCCTGCGAGGCGGCCGCCAGTGAGCTGGAGCGGAAATATCCAGCCACCCGGTCATAATAGGTCGCCCGAGTCAAGGCCGGGATATAAAAATCATGCAGCATATCTACCGGCCGGCCATCAATCAAGGTAGAGGAGGTCCGATAGCTTAGCCGCCAATCATAGGAAGCCAGCCCCCTCCGTTCCGGTCCCTGCTCACTATTTATCCTTTTGTCAGGTACTTCTTGCATGTTTTCTCCCACTGCTATTTTAGGCCGAAACGCAGTTCCTCCGCTTCCTGCCGCAGTTTGTCGTCATCTATCTCCGCTGCCCATATCGCCAGCAAGTCCAGGATAAGCTGTTCACGTCCCGCGGCTTGGCTTTGCAAATAGGGTCGGGCCACGGCTATATCCCCTGCCCGGTAGGCCATCAACAAACCTTGCAGAGTATCCCATTCGGTCTGGGGATGGCTCATTCTATCGCTATGGCGCTCCTCAGGAGAAACCAGGCGTAGCTTGGAGCCGCGGCGAATCAGGGGTGCAAAGTACCCCGCCGCCTGGCTGTCGCACTGGCGATTGCGGCGCGCCGCTGCTTCATCGTTAATACCAATCATGGCGCCATTTACTGCATATCCGGCTGCTTTAGGTTCCAGGCTGATATTCAGCGACTTGGATAGGCTCAAGGCTTCATCAAAGGGAAACTCGGCTAAACCAAAAATGCCAAACAGGGTAAGTGCCATGGCAGCTTCTGGGTTGAGGTCGGCTACCTGCAGCCGCCCACCGGAGATACGGGTGACTTGATACTGGGCCACTACTGCACTGGCCTCACTCATCGCCCGCAGGGGGCTGACCAGTTCATCGCCGTCCAGTACTGGCCAGTGCTGGGACAAGACCTGCAAGGCCCGCCCATAACTGGCTACCATCTCATCTACTGGATTCAAGCCTAGCGGGGCAAACTCATCCAAACCATCACGTACTGCCTGCCGCACCTGAGGGGCTACCCCTCGGCCACCGATCCCGCTCCAGGTGGCGGGCTGGTGGTCACCACTGTCCAGACGTTTGCGACAGGATATGAATATGGAACTAGCCGCGGAAGCATTATTCATTAAGTGTTGGGAATTAGCAAATTCTGATTCAACCGGTAACGATCCAGTAATTATCCAGCCTGTTTCGATCAGCGACCTAGTCAAGGCCTCCCATGCTTCCTGGGTCTTATGGGTGAACATCAGAGTCATAATGCCGTCATATTTCAACACCCGGTAACATTCGGCAAATATTTCACCCATCAGTTTCTCATACTGGGCCGCCGCCTGTTTAGCCGTCCCATCACGGGAAGGATTGGCTACTGCCTCATCACTCTTATTGGTAAGACGGCGCGTAAATATGTCCGGGTACAAGTCAGCCAGCGTTCGCCGCTGCCAGACATAAAAGTAATCAGATAGCTCAGCATACTGTACATTATTATAATAAGGCGGGTCGACACAAATCAGATCCACTGATTCTTCTTCTACTTCCAAACGGGCAGCTGTGCCGCAAGTTATGTTTACCGGCGGAACCTGGCCGTCCAGCTTTTGATGCAGAGGCTGCAGTAATTCGGCAATCCCCGCATAGGCATCCAATACTTGGGATAAGCCCCAGGCGGCTCCCGAGTTAGGTCCGGTGAAAACCATCTCGCCGAAAGTCCATTTAAGCGAGAAATCATGGCGGCCAAATGTCCCTGAAACTATAGCTCTTTGCGGAATCCAGCGAGTCTGTTTGCTGTTATAATCAACGCCTTTGTCTATCATAAACTGCAGATAGGTTACCACCGCCCGGCCCCGCTCGGTTCCTAGTTCCTCCAGGATTAGCGGTCTAAGCCGGTTCAACTCTTCTATAAGGGTTAAATGTCCCAGCAACTGCCGGGGGGTGAACATATCGCACCAGCGCTTTATACCTACCCGAAGTAGCTCAAGTGTTTTGTGTCCTTGCGGTATTGATTCCGTGGGAATCAAACCCTTAGCCTCCCACTGCGGCCATTTGGTCGATAGTTTTATCTCCGCTGCTGCCAGGGCAGCCAGGTCGCGCTCATTAGGGGCGCGGAAGAAGCGTATTTTCTCGGTTTTTATCTCGCCCTTGCGCTCTCCGTTCTTATACCGCTCCGGTTGACCGTTCTTATCCAGTTTGGGCTGGAAACGCACGGCCACTACCACATAAAGCCGGTCCTGCCAGGTTCCCAATGGAGATTCCCCCCGGGCCTGCGCCTTGATTTCATCGGCGGAGATAGCCTGTTTGCAATGTATGCACTGCCCGACTCCTCCCTTGACCGTGGCCAGGTTGGGGTCCTCTCCGTTGGGTCCGCGACTGCCCTGCAACCGATAGGTTTCAAAGGACACCTTGCCTCCTCTGGCCTGGCCGTCGATCACCAATCGCACTCCCCACTTGTCGCCTTGCTTGGCCAGCCAGCAGTTATTCAGCAAGGGCGCTTCCCCACCACAATGGGGACAAGTAACCTGGCGGGTGTAGAGGTATCCATCAAGTTGTTCCTGATAAAAGCCTGCTACATTTTCATTTCTACAATGTTTTAGATGGTTGTCCAACTCCCTGCGCTCATTACCGGTTAACTCGGATGCAGGAAACAAATCCTTCATTTCCGATAACATCTTACTACGTAGTCGAGTACCCCACGCTTCAATATCCTTCAATAAGTCCATACTATAGCGAGCTGGGTAATCCAGAGTTGCAGTTTGAATAATAGTCGCTACCGGATTGAGATCGTTGGCAATTACCTTATGCCCCAGACGTAATGCCTCAAAAGGTATGGAACCTCCACCCGCCGTAGGATCAAGAACTGTAAACTGTTTCTCCTCCCCGCAGGTCAATCTGTTGGACACATTACTATATGCGCGTGTATATCCATATTTATCTTCCGGTGTACGTATCCCTAAATGATTCTCCCATTCAATTCTTTGTTTAGCCCAATAGGGATCTGCTGCTACAATCCTGATTGGTAATACATCACCAATAGCAATATTCTCACAATTGATAGGTTGATTCTCTGATAGCCATCGTTTCATGATCATATCCTGATTCGATATCGACTTCTTTTGAATAAGGCCGTCAATAATGGCTCGATTATTGGTTCTACGGGTTTGTTCCCTGATCAAGGCATTTAACACTTTATCATCTATTATTAGCTCAAGTTGACCATTAGCATTTTCTTCAGCTTGCTTTAATTGATCACTATCTAGTGTCCATTCCACATCTTCGACCTCTGCTATCGCTTTCTCAATGCCCAGCTGACGTAGAAACCAATTGGGGTCAGTATCCGCCGGGAGCAGTGAACCAAGAATAGCCGCCCGGCTAGGGGTGAGCGGTCTGCGTGCCCACCAGACATGCAGATAATAAAGCGGGGGTAAGGCTGAACTGGCGCCTCGTTCCCGCTGGGTTTCCGCCCCCACCTGGTGACAAGGGAAGCCGGCTTCAATCAGTCGTTTATTTTCATTTGTTTCATCATTTCTATTGATCATGGGCGATTCCCCTCTCATTTTCGCAAATTAGCGAGCATTTCCGGTATGGCCGGGTCACCGGGTTGGCCGCCCAGCATGATCCGCATACCGGCCTGTGCCCAGCGGTTGCCGGCGGCTCCATACTGAGTGGCCCGGGTCAGCCAATAAGCGGCTTCCTCCGGCGTAAATCTTTCTACCCGCCAGGCAATGAGTTCAACCCGATCCTGGTCGTTGACCCGCTCCTGCAGCTTAAATATCAAGGCCAGCTTGCAGCCGGCCGCCGTGTCGAGTGGAAGATTGCCGCGAAATTCTATTTGTCCGCTATGGATATAGCGTTGGATTTCCATAGGGATGCCGGCTTCATCGACAACTTCCCCGGCAATAGCCTGTACGGCCTTGAGACAGCGCCGCAATGATTGGCCATAGAGCAAACCCCGGTCGCGCAGCACCCGAGCTGGCCGGGTCGGGGTGTTTTCCAGGCTTAAATCCGGGCTGAATCTTTCCTTAACCACCAGTACCGGAGATGGTTTATCTTTTAATTCGGTAATCCGCAGTACCCACGGTGCGTTTCCCACCCGAGGAGCCAATGTGTGCTGATAATGCTGCTGTAATTGATAGCTGTCGTAAACCTTGTCGCCTGCCATTGCCACCATTCCTTACTTATTCTTTTTTAAGTTCCTGCATAAATAGGCAGGATTCATCCGGGTTATCAACCACGAGATAAACATCAGAGTCATCATCCCATTTAACTACTTGATCCAGTATTTCAAATAATTCACCCAGGGCTTTGATGTCCTCCGGTCCGGCGTTAACCAGTTCCAGACGCAGTTCTCCCTCTCCGGGCAATTTAAGCCGGGTGATATCCAGGCTGTCCATTCTGGTGGTGGCTCCCCGATTATAAATGCTGCCCAGGCGCCGTACCAGCGGCTGCAATCGCTTTACTCCCTCGCTGCCAGATAGCTTGAAGCTGTTTTCAACACTTTCCTGCAGCCACCCACGCGCCTTGGCCTCCTGCGCGGTAATAATCACGTCTCCTGCCTGCGGATTATACATCACGGCGGCAGTACCGCTTATCAACTCCGGTTTTTCCTCTTGATCGGGGGAACCATGATAAGCTACCAACTGGCCGGCTTTGACCAGGGTGCGCACCGCATCATTCAGCGTAGCTGTCGTTGCTTCACCGGGTGCTCCATCCAGTGCGCCGGCTAGATCCTCTACCTTTGCCTTTCCGGTCTGGGAGACTTGCTGGTAGACCTGCTGACGTACCTGATTGAGATCGGCCCGGGGACGAGGCATCCAATCACGCTGCCGGGCGCCGGCGATAGTAACCAGCCCATAACCCGCATCAGACAGGTTGATACCGAGAGGAATGTTCTTCTCCTGATAGTAGAACTCATCGGGACGTTCATTGTTTTCGTCACTATAGCGATAGAGGCACCAGGTGTTTTTATTCACTCCAGCCCGTATAATTTGTTCCAATACCCCGCTATCTTCTAAAACTGGCCAGCGCCTAACACAGTTGAAGTTCTGCCGCAGCTTTTCCAAGCTGACAGTGTCTCCTTGTTCAAAGAAGAGTGCCGTAATATTAAGCAAATCGGCCTGGGTAACGTGATTAGAAGTTATCAACTCTCCGTCATCTAGCAGGCTTTGCCTTATCACTTCAATAAAAGGTACACCGCCTTCGCCGCCGGCGGATTTGATTTCCTTGCGGATTATACTGCCGGTAGTGGAGGGATAATACAGGCTGGTATAGGTGCTGGCAACGGCGATGGCCAGGGCCTGCTCTCGTTCTGTCTGCCGTTTTTTGTAATCGGATTCCTCCAAGCGGCGGGGATGAATACCCCAGTTCTGCGGTTTTTGGGCCAGCAAGCGCATAGCCATTACTTGACGGCCTAGGTTCTCCAGGTATTGCCGGGCTTCGACTGAATGGGTCTGCTGGGTAGTGAATAAACCGGTTTCTTCGCCGAGACCCTGCACCATCACCGTATCCGGTACCAGTATAAAGATCAGGTTTTGTTGTTCGCGGGGGCGCTGATCGCCCCGGCTGGTGACTATGGCTTCCACATCAACTGATGCGGCGCTCAGGGATACTACCCCCAACACCGGTTTACCCTTTCCGTCGGGCAGATGTTCAGGCAGAGAAATGTCTGTTTCTACATGAAAGAAGCCGGCTCGGGCAGTTATCTGTTTGCGGGCGGTATCCGCCAACAGTTCCTTCACCGGGTCAATCCCGATATTGCCGCGTATACGTGCCAGTATATTATTAACGGTCGGCTCTTCACTGGCAAAATAGCGGCCTTGTTCCGAACGCAGGTAATAAGCACTTTCCTTGATTTCGTCTAGGGCTGCCTTGACCTGGGGCGGGGTCAGGCCGGGAAAAGACACCGCCAGCATGGCTTCCATTTCACTGATGCCAAAGAGGTTGGAGTTCAACCCCTCGTTCCTGCCTACCAGGCTATGCAGAAAAACTGTCTTCCAGGTATATTCATAGAGAGGATATCTGGCAGGATGGGGATTCCTTATGTCCGCCTGCTGGGCATTACTGCGTCCTCCCTCCAGGTTTTCGGTATCAATGCTTCCCACGTCAGCGTTCAAAATAAACATTAGATTGGAGCTGCCGGTACGGCCCAACAGTTCGTTGACTACCCGATCCGAACGCATGTCCAGGTGACAGGCATGAATCATCGGCACGGCTGTCGTTTCCAGCCATAGGCTGCGTACCACCAATGCCAGAACTCGCAACACGCCTCGGGTCCCCTGAAAGTTTTCCGCACTAGTCAATTTATGGGTAAGGAAATCAACTAGGGTAGGATGGAATGGATAATTGGCCAGCATACGATTATACATGTTATCACTGCTGGCTTCCTCGGGCAGAATGTCCTTGTTCCGTTTATAGAGCTGCAGGTATTCGTCAGCCGTGGTGCTCGCTGCATCCCGGTCAACCGATATAAAGAGCCGTTTGGCAAAGACTGATGATATTTCAGCGGCCTGAACCGGAGTTACCTGCACAGCATCGCGGGCAACCACACTGCTGATCCCTTTTACAGCCTGCTCCCCTAGTCCCAGGGCGGCATCCTCGCTGACCTCCTCGCCCTTGACCTGACTAACCAATAAGGCTAACTGAGCGGTTTGCCGGGCGAAGGCGTCCGCCGCACTGGCCAGGGTAAGCACGATAGCTATACCTGGATTATTACGGGCATGTCCGATTAAGGACATCAAAAAGGCGGCTAATTGCTGTGCTCCTTCCGGATGGGCTGCTTCTAGACGGGCGGCATATTGTGCTAATTCATCCAGCATAATAAGTACCCGCCGTCCGTCAAATACCTTTTCTAGGTAGGGAAGCCCAGGGGCAGCGTGAGAGGTAGCTTCCGTCTCGACTTCACTGTACAGAGTCTCCCCGCCGATCTGATAGGCGATCTCCCCCCACAGGGTATAGGGTATGAGACGATCCCCCTGGGGTTTATGTACGGGTATTTCATCGCCGGCGATGCCCACTACATTTATTGAGCCCGGGGTTGGCAGTAATGATTTATCTATGATCCCGGCCACGTCTGCGGCCAGATTAATGCCCTGATGAGCGATATGAGTACAAGCAATCAAGGTGTGGGTTTTACCACCGCCAAACGCAGTCTCCAATCGATGTATGGCCGGAACGGTCATATTACCACCCAGGCGGGCAAAGACCTCGCTTAATGCCTGCTTTAAGCCCTGGGTAGGATAAGTGGCCTCTTTGAAAAAAAGACTGGCATTGGTATAGACATTGTCAACCCCGCTCCCACCCTGTGCGTAATACTTAATAATCGGGCTCAGTGACACGGTAAAGACTTCCGGATTAAAGGTTCCTGCCAGGATCTCCGGCCGCGGCTGGCAGGTTTCCAGTATGGACGACATGTTATCCCTCCAGACTATTTACTATATACGTATTTACATTAATTAAGTCGTACCTCTGGGTGGAAATATGGTTTATTGATTATTAGGCAATCTTGGTTCAATTTAGGATAATTCGCTTAACCCAATATGTTATCCTGCTCCACTAGAGATATTTCACAATTTTGCTCCAAATTACTACAAAGCAATAGTATATACCAAATTGTGGTTATCATTTATCAAAAAGTAATTTGATTAACCTTTCAATCTCCTGTGAGTTAATACTACCTTTGCTGTCACTTGAGGTTTTGCTGGGATATTATCGAATCATCAAGAGACATAACTGATAACATTATCGATTTTATCGTTCAGCGATACTTAAAATGGCAGCGGCTTATGGAATATAAACGTCCGAATATATTGCCGGTTTCGCGTCAAAAGGACTTATGGGGGAATTAATATTTTTGACTGAGTGCACAAAAACAATGGGGCCGCAAAGAGCGTTGGAGAGCTGGTGTGGTCCAGAAGGTGCAGATCAGGGTTTTATCTATGATGATACCTGGACCGAAGTGAAAACCGCCACTATAGCTTCAGCAGCCATATCAATTTCCTCCCTCGAGCAGCTTGGTACAGATATTGATGGTTCGCTTAGGCTGTATCAAATAGATAAAACAAGAGATGTTGATGCAAACAGAATAATAATAAGCCCATTTGGCTTTACCTCCCCATGAAAGTCCCTACACCAGACCTCTTACCCGAAATAGACCTCGCCGCCGATAGCCCTGATATACCTTGACCAGTTTCTGCCCGGTGATGCAGGCTGTGCAGCGTTGAATTTCCATATCTCAGCGTCCATCATATCCGCCAGGTGTAGTATTTTAGCCTCCAGAAACTGTGGTTTCTTAGGAGACTGCCATTCGTACTCTCCATGATGACTCACGATCATATGCAATAGCTTATTTTGATAGTTGGTGTTGATACTGGTATGCTCCATGAGCTTTTCTAAAAGCTGAAACCCGATAATGATATGACCCAGCAGCTTGCCTTCATCCGTATATCTGATATCCCCATCTATCTCCATTTCATCGATTTTCCCCAGATCATGAAGCACAGCACCCAGCAGAAGAAGGTCCCGATCTATCTCCGGGTGCAATTCAGCTATTTTTTCGCATATCTGAGCCGTTCCCAGGCTGTGCTCAAGGAGCCCCCCCACAACATTGTGATGATACATCTTGGCGGCAGGTGCGTAGCAAAAAATCCTGAAATAGGCCGAGTCGACGAATTTATCAGCTATTTCTTTAAGTGGTCCAGCACTTATCGAGTCCAGTAATTGCTTTAGCTCCGTTTTCATCTCTTCTATGTCTCTAGCACTATCTGGGATGAAACAACTACTGTCTACTTCACCGGGATTGGCCTTTTTTATATCTTCAACTCTTATTTGCAACCTATCGCGGAAATTGGTCACTTCCCCGCTAACAATAGCTATCTCGCCAGCCTGGCAAACGTCTTGGTACTGTTCGGCGTTGTCCCAGATGCGAGCTTCCATTTCGCCGCTACGATCTCGGAACAACAGATTTAGGTACCCTCCTTCTTTATGTTTAAAGGAATATAGGTTCTTTTCTTGAACAAGAAAGACACCATCTACTCTGTCGCCTTCTTTTAGATCCGAAAGTAATGGTTTCACTATTAAACACCTCTTCAAAGTCACTATTTTTCCGTTAAGGATAATATATGACTTGGAAGAGACACTATAATGTCATAGATCATAAGATATTTATAATAATTTAGAGCGGCGTTTTTTTGACCTATCAAGTTTATTAGAGTAAATATCTACAATGTTCTGTGCAATCTCCAGTATATCGGCCCTTAACTCTATAGGCTCCAGCACCTCTACCTCTGATCCCCACTGGATTATCCAGCTCTGCATTTCTACTAAACCGCAGACCTCAAACTCAAGTATTACTGATCCATCGGCAGCTTCCTCAATAATCCTCTGACTAGCATGGTATTGAAGGTTCTTTACCCTGAAGGCCACCTTGGGAGAAAACTTCAGCCTGACCTTCTCAATCTGGTCATTGTTGAATACCCCCCAACTGCAACCGATATACCCGGACAAAGTGAAATCAGCGGGATATTTGAACATATCACTATCCCGTACACTGAGGCTAATAATCTGATCTACCCGAAACGTGCGGTTTTCACTGCTTCTGACTTCTCGACCGATTACATACCATACGTTCCTTTTGCATACTAACCCCAGGGGCTCAAGCAACCTTTCCGATTTTCGACCTTCCATGTTTATGTAGCCCATTTTGACTCTGAAAGACTCTAATACTGCCCGTATCAGCTTGCCCAGGTTATCTCCGAATTTTAGGGGATCAGCCAGTGTATCTCCTAATACATGCACTCTCTCGTTCAATAGTTTGGTACGCTCAGGAAACCTCCTAAAAAAGGCTTTCTCCAATTGTTCTTTTGCACACAGGGTCGCTTGATCTAATAATGTATCACGATAAAGCAGCATGCTCACATATACCGCTACAGCACTTTCTGCAGAGAGCTTAGGCAGGTATTCATCCCTTAAACAATATTTATTGGTAGTTTCGGATCGGTCGATCCATATTCTAAGTTTCTCAAATTCCTGCATATCCCGATATATCATGCGCTTCAACGTATTCGTTTTTGGTATTTGTCCATCATTTGCCTTAAATAATTCAATATATATATTCATTATGGAATCGAAGCTGAGTCCTCCATCAGGAATCGCTTTATGCAGGCACCAGTAGACATACAGGAGACGTTCAGCCAATTTGGGATGGTTTTTTTCGTGCTCCGGATTATTGGCGAAAAAGTCATCAATATCGCTTGTTGTTAGCCGCTTACCGTTTACTAATACGCGAAATACTCCTTCAGTACATACTTCATCATCATTGCTTAAACCCATTAGAAGACTATATAAACTAGCATTGCTTTTAATCTTCAAGGATTTCATTAGTTCATCCTGTGGGGAATCAGGATTTATCGAAATGAAATTTCTTAGTTTTACTGTGCTTTCCGCCATAGATGCAGTCCGGTTCTTAGTCGCCATTTACTTCACTTCCTTTTGCTGGAGTAATTTCATTATTTTCTGATTCGATTAAATTCTTTAGAAACCTGCTTTTTGTCACATTTTTTTGCTTATTCTTATTACATTCAGGACCTCTGTATCAGCTTTTCAGAAAAACTATCTGCCAGAGATAATATCTCATCCCGTTTGGCTAGCACTTCTATCCATTGGGCTGGTATTCCAGACATTCCGTATACTATACCTGCTAAACCACCCGCGACTGCCGCCGCAGTATCAGTGTCATACCCCAAATTGACAGCTGTTAATACGGTAGACGCGAAGTTATCACTATTAAGCAAACACCACATGGCTGCCTCTAACGTATCAACCACGTATCCGCCGGACCAGATTTCCCGTTCGCCAAGATGTTCAAGTTTGCCGTCCAGGATGCGGCCAAAATGCTTTTTTTCTTCATTGGCAATACCGAACTGCAATATTTCTTCCGGCAAAGAACACAGGGCGCGGTACGCTTCAAGCGGTCTGAGTCCATCCAAGAGCTCTCTCCCCAGCAAGGCATAGATGTAACATGCAGAACAGGCTCGCGGATGTCCATGTGTGATACTGGACATCTCCCAAATGCCCTTTGCAATTACTGCAGGATCTTCTGCAGCCAGATAAAAAACGGCCGGCAATATGCGCATTAAAGAGCCGTTGCCATTATCATATTCTGTCTTGGGTCCAGCTTCTAAAGCCGGAACACCATCTTTCATGTTTTCCATCGCACTCATAGTTGCACTGCCGATATCATAAGCGTAACCAGCTGGAGTCCAATATCCCTCATCATACCAACGTAAAAAGCGCTTTCCGGCATCTTCAGCATTGAAACCAACTTCATATATACTCTCCGCCAAGCACAAGGTCAATGACCCGTCATCGCTAAAGCTGCCCGGCGGCATATCAAAAGCTCCCCATCCTTCCATACCTGTTACAGGTTTCTTCTTTCGTTCAATACGAGGTATAAATTGTACTGGCAATCCCAGAGCGTCGCCTACGATTACGCCTAATAAGCCGCCCATAATCCGGTCTTTTTCCATAGGTTAATACCTCCAAAGCAATTAGTGTCGTCAACAGTGGTTACATCATAATGCCCCTGGATCTATAATCCAGGGGCATTATGATTATTTTCGATCTTTGCGATTTTAATTACTCATGGCTTTAACTATGACAGCTGCTATTTCTGCCCTAGTAGCATTAGCCTTCGGTTTGAAGCTGTTATCAGCATATCCGGAAATAATCCCGTTGGCCGCTACAGCTTGAACTGAGCTACTAGCCCATTGAGAAATGCTGTTACTATCAATGAACTCCAGCGACTGGTTTGATGTCGGTAGTTCAGCTGCCTTGGCTACCATCACTGCCATTTGTTCACGAGTGATGAAGTCATCCGGGCCAAACCTGTTGTTGCCATATCCGCTGACAATGCCGGCTACGGCGGCAGCAGAAATATAGTCCTTAGCCCAGTGCTCAGCCGTATCGCTGTATACCATACTGGTGTTTACCTGTAATTTAAAGGCTTTAGCCAAGACCACACAAAATTCAGCTCTGGTGATAGTCTTGTCCGGCATATATGTTCCATCAGGGTATCCACCAATAGCACCGATGCTCACCAGTTGCTTGATGCTGGCTTCGGCCCAATGACCGCTGATATCAGTCAGAAGCACTGTAGGGCCAATCTTTACTGGCGTTTCCGGTTTAACCGGGGTTGACTCCTTGCTGATGGCAATTACTGCAAACTTGGTGAAATGGTTTATCGTACCGCTGACCTTGGCAGCCGCAGTGTCCACCTTGGTGTTGTCTAAAGCAATCCACTTGGATCCATCCCAATAATAGATTGCCAGTTCGTCTTTTGTGCTATCCACCTTGCTCTTACTATAGGGCAGAGTTATGGTAACCGGTGAGTTGAATTTGCCACTGCTATCTTTGACAAACTCATAGACATTGCCAGCGAAATTACCATTAGTGGGCAAGGTCAGTGACGATGGGACACCGATATCTGTGATGGTAACTATGATGTTGACGCTGACTGCATCAGCCGGGATCACGACGGAAGCTTCTCCGACAGTTACGGTCCCACCACTGGTACCTACAGTGGTGCCGCTAGCCGGTATAACAGCGCCGCCGCCACCACCGCCTCCGCCTCCGCCGCCTCCACCGGAGGGTACGGGAGTATAGGCTACAAACTCGGTGAAATGCTTGGTCCAAATAACCAGATCAGACCCGACACTAATAGTGCCTTCACCATTGGCCGGGATTTCACTGTCAGCCGTACTCTGATTATCTGCACTCACACTGCGGGTGATAGCAGTGAAAGCCCCATTCCTGACGTAGCCGGCAGATTTCCCGGCCATGCCCGGAACCAAAAGCCGAACCGCTTTTGAAAAGCTTATCGTCTCATTGCCCAGGCCTACTTCGACTACGGCATTGACGCTCTGTGCTCCACTCACCGTGGCACTAGCAGATGCTTTCACCGTAGGCAGTTCAATGTTGCCGGTCCAGCCTGCGGGCCCAGTGGCAACAGTCCCATCGGGAATGGCGATTTCCACTGTACCCAAGGATGTGGCGGCCTGCACTTCTACCAGCGGCAGGGCACTTTCTGGAGTCACATCAATTTTGGCACCCGTAGCTGTTTGAGGCACGATTAGTGTTACAGGTGTAGTGGCGATAGCAGTAACACTATCTTTGGTGATGTTGATAGGTTCAGTAACTGTGACCGCACAGCTGGCAGTCTTAGCTCCGTCAACTGTTGTTACGGTAATTGTGGCCTTACCTGCCGCTACTGCCGTCACCGTACCATTGTTTACCGTAGCTACGGTGTCATCACTAGTGGCCCAGGTCACCGTCTTGGTGGTGGCATTGGTCGGGCTGACGGTCTGGGTCAGAGCTTCTGTCTGACCCTTGACAATACTGGTTGTGGTCTTGTTCAGACTAACTCCAGTTACTGCAATGGTTGCACTGGTCCCGCTGACGCTAAAGGTAGCCGATTTTGCAGTTCCAGGTCCCCCGACATATGCAGTGTAAGAGTCGTTGGCCAGGGTATATGGTCCAAAGCTGTAGGCCCCGGTATTTCCGGTGACGGCCTGATCAGCAACGATGTTGCGGCTCTGCGAATCTACGATACGCAGACTCACATCCCGGTCAGCTACTGCTGTGCTGTTCAAGGTCAAGGTTCCTGCGATTGTTACCTGATTTCCACTAACCGATGGGTTGATGGCATAATCCCACGGAACTACCGCAACAGCCCCTGGCACCAGCAGCAGAACCATAAGAAGCGCGAGAATAATACTGGTGATTTTCTTCAAATTGTTTTGCCTCCTTTCTGCCGGCTCTCTCCCCGGTCCCGGCTCAAGGCCAGGGCACCGGGATTAGAGCTCAGGCTGTGCCTTCTTAAATATTAGCTGTTGCTGCAGCGGCTTTAACTTCCTGCCCGGTTAAGCTATCCCAGATCAGAACATTGCAGGTATATGTGCCGGTTGCGCTAGGCAGGTTGAATATGGCAGTTACTACTTCACCAGTCTGTACATCACCAGTCAGTGCTACCTGCTGTATCGGGGTAGTACCATCCATCAACTGGAAGATAACCGTTACCGCGGTATTCAGGTTACGGCTGTTGCTGATGGTGGCATTGACAGTAGCAGTTGCCCCAACTTTATTTCCTGCCGCGACTGTGGAATAGTTGTAAACCAGATTGGTCATAGCACTGGTCAGATCATTAAGACCTGTAGTCACCTGTGCAGTAGTAGCATCTGCGTCGGTGCTGACAGTATTGGCTGCAGTCAAGGCGTCAGTAAGAGTCGTCCAACTGGCCGCGGTGTAGTTAGTAGCTGTCAGAGTTGCAGCTTCAGCGATCTTAGCATTAAGAGCGGTTTTGTCGGCGGCGGCCGCTACCGTCAGATTACTAGTAGTCGCAGTCTGCGCATTACAGGTCAACGTTACCGGAACTCCATTGTGGGTCGCTACTACCATTGCAGTACCATTTGCGATGTCAACGCTTATGCTCTTGCCTGCGAAGTCTGCAAATGCTACATCTTCGGTAGTGCTATCGTTGTAGGTCAAGGTTGCTTCCAATCCAGATAGATCCAGGCTTTCTCCTGCGATATAACTCAGTTTGGTCGGCTGGGTCTTTACTGCTATGCCGGAGACTGCTTTGGCTGCCACCGTCAAATTATTGGTATTGGCGGTTTGGCCATT
>JAAYCK010000063.1 GCA_012729835.1 Syntrophomonadaceae bacterium | reverse complement strand
TGGTAGCAAAGTATCTGAAAGATCACGGCTACCGGATCGTACCGGTCAATCCCAATATAAGCGAAGCTTTAGGTGAAAGCGCCTATCCAGATCTGAACTCTATCCCCTTTCCGGTCGATCTGGTTGATGTGTTCCGCAACACCCAAGCCGCCGGTGCTGTGGTAACCCAGGCTATTGATTTGGGGATACCCGTGGTCTGGCTGCAGCTGGGGATCAATCTCCCTGATGTTCAGGATTTGGCTGCCAATACTGCCACCATCTGCATCGACAAGTGCTGCATCAAAGCCGAGCATCATCGCCTTATGAAATAAATACGAAAAGATTATCTATTTCTAGCAGGAAAATCGGTTTTTTCGGCAAATTATTTTCAACAGGCACTATTGTATACCGACACTTTATTAATAGAGAAATCTGAAAATCGAAAGGGGTTTTTGTTCTATGAAACGTCTGACTATCTTGATTGTCATTTGCTTATTGGCAGGCATGGTCTTCTCGACCGGGGTTTATGCCGCGCCAGTCTTTACTGACACTAATAATCATTGGGCTGAGGATTACATAGTAACAGTGGCTAATGCCGGGTATGTATCGGGTTATCTGGATGGAAGCTTTAAACCAGACAAAGTGGTTACGCGAGCTGAATTCGCCAGCGTTCTGGTGCGTTGCCTGGGTTACGAACCAAGTACCGGCACCAATTATTTCTCTGATATGAAATCACATTGGGCCAAAGGATACGTCAATAAAGCAGTAGCATTGGGAATCTTGATACCCGGAGATTATGGAGATAATTTCGGTCCCAATACCGGCCTGAAACGCAGCGAGATTTGCGCTATGCTGGTGCGCGCCCTGGGTGGAAAACCAGATAACAGCCCTACCGACTTTAAAGATAATGATGCCATCAGCAAAAGCATCCTCAGCGGGTATATAAAAGTAGCCTGTGACCTCAAGCTTTTGTCCGGGTATCCCAATGGAAACTTTGAACCCTTTCAGGAGGTCACCCGCGCCCAGATGTGCAAGGTAGTCATCAATTTTATGGATGCGCAGGACAAGAGTCTGGACGTACCTTCCAATGAAAACAATACTGATAATAATACAAACAACAATGCTGTCAATCAAAATGCAGCTTCCTTTTCAACCCTGGCTATCGGTGATCAGATCTACCGCTTAGATGTGACCCCCATTTCGTTCCAGGTAGGATTGAACAAGATTACCGCCAATTCGCTATCAGTCCAGTCGGGATATCTATATATCAATAATCAGTACCGCTTCGCTCTTGATTCGGCTGTAAATGATTTGGATGTGATAGTTGGCAACACCCGTTTTGATGTCAACCAACTATCACTTAGCAATGATCGCTTGGTGATTTTCCCCGGGGATCGCCGATTGGCCAGCGTTACCTATGACAATAAAAAATACCAATCCGATTACGTCGATCTATTCCTTAACTCAGCTAACACAAATAAATACCTGAGCGATATGGTCATTATCGATGAATACACGGTAAAGATCGGTGACAAGCAATACGATCTGAAAACCAGCAAGGTTTCTATCAAGTTATCCGATTTGTTTTATGATGTAAACAGCCTGACACTTAGTGCCAGCAGCACCACCCCTACACTCTCGAAAACCGATCGTCTGATTGCCAGTGGTTACTCACTGTCCAACATCTCAGCCATATTTGTTGGAACAACGTCCATTAATACTTCTGCAATAACCAGTCTGAGTTTCATCATCAACGGTGAAAGTTATAGCCTGGCATCCCTCACTATCGATGCTTCGGGAAACTTTAATATAGGCGATGAGACTATCCCCTGTACTAAAGTAATAATGATAATGAATGGCTCGCAGTATAAAATTGATCATGTATCCTTTATCAAAGAAAAACTGATATTCTATTGTAACGAAACCACAACAACCGATATGGTGATCATAAATGATATTTACCGTGATGCCTCCGGAGTGAAAATCCTCAAAGATAATGTAGCCTATGAGATGGATCAGGTGATGATAATCAGCAGGAATTTGGTTCGAATCGGCGGCAAACAATACACCCTGAGTTCCACCACCTTAAAGGTAAGCTATGACAGCAAAATCTACACCATCGAAAGAATTGATTACAACAATTCATTACAGATGCCTGAAATAGATACCTCATCGACGGCGGAGACTTCATCCCAGCCGGTGAAATATGTTTTCTACCTGAATAACAGCCTTCATCGCGATGGCATCAGCGACAGCATCATGATCTATACCAACCGCAAGTGGATAACCTTTGACCAGATAGTAATATCTGATCCCTCCCATTATACCGTTAGCGGAACCAGCTATGCCTTGATCGGTGCCAAGGTGATGATCGATACCTCCTCCTACTCGATCCTCGACACCGCCTGGCACGGCTCAACCCAGGTACTGGACATTTACCTTACCCAGTAGTGTTAACAAAAAACAATAACAGATAAGAAACCAAAGTCCGGTGGCACGATCCGCCGGACCTTTTTTTTGAGAAAAACAAATAATATATAGCTATCCTTGCATATAGAAAGCTGCATTGCACATCCTAACCAATAGATTTATTAAAGGAGGTAGTTTTAGTGACTAGATTTTCCACCAGAGAACTCCTGTATCTGGAGGACTCCAGCAAGATCTTTGAAGCTATCCAGAAAACCTGTCAGCACGCCATGAGCGAATGCTCCGATCCTCAGGTTAAGAGCCTGATGCAGGATATGAGTAATCAACACCGTCAATGGATCCAGTCCTCAGCTTCGCTGGTATCCAAAAGCGGCCGCATGCAGTAAGGAGGAATTAAAATGGCTAAAGATATGGAATGGATGGGTATTCTCCTCTACGAGCACAAACTGGCTGCCAGCATGCTGACCAGCAGCGTACTGGAAAGTGCCGACCCGCAGGTAAGGCAGCACTTTACCAGCTTGCTCAACCAGACTCTGGATCACCAAAAGCAGATCTTCGATGTCATGAATCAAAAGGGTTGGTATAAGGTAGCACCGGCTCCCCAGGACGAACTTAACCGTATTCAGCAAAGCTTCTCCTCGATGCAGCAGCAAATGCAGTAGGCAGCTTGAATAATGCGACAGGGCCTTAAATGAGAGGCCCTGTTTTTATGTTTTCTAAGCTCACGGCGTTTAATAATACAACAGCCAGAATTCAGACATTCGCTCATTCCCCTCCCGGTACAAACAATTTAGTTATGACCTTGATTGCTAGCCATATCTGTTATTATGTAGAGAGATGCTCCCATTCATCAGCTAAGTTGTAGTCTATACTTGAAAATCCGGGAGAAGAGGTGTGATATGATGACTGCTGCGGAGACAGCGGCCAGTTTAGCAAATGAGCCCAACCCCAAAAACCGTTTCGATAAACGCGAGTTAGCCGGAGCTTTTGGCGACCTGGGGACTCTAATCCCCTTTGTAATAGGCTATATCACAGTAGTGAAAATGGACCCGCTGGGCGTACTGTTCAGCTTCGGGATGATGCTGATAATCGGGGGGCTTTACTATAAGACCCCGATGCCTATCCAACCTATGAAGGCTATCGGCAGTGCAGCTATTACCCAGACCGCAGTGATAACACCGGGAATGGTCATGGGTTCAGGCCTCTTCACCGGTTTGCTCTGGTTAACTTTGAGCCTGACCGGAGCCCTGGATTTCATTGCCAAGATCATCAGCAAGCCAGTTGTCAGGGGCATCACTCTGGGTCTGGGTCTTTCCTTTATTCTACAGGGCATAAAGATGATGAGATCAGACTTTTTGGTAGCTATAATAGCCCTGGTTTTCACTTTCCTGATGCTTAACAATAAGCGGATTCCGGCCATGTTTGTATTGATCATCCTGGGCATAGCTGCAGCACTAATCAAGGATCCCGGTCTATTTGCAGAGCTTAGCGGCATCCATCTCGATTTGCGCCTTCCTCAACTTCTCCCGATTCATATGACCTGGTCTGATTTCTTAATGGGGACCTTAATCCTGGCCATTCCACAGGCGCCGCTGACGCTTGGCAATGCTGTTGTCGCCGTTACCGCAGAAAATAACCGGCTGTTCCCGAATCATCCCGTGACGGAAAAGAAGGTTGCCCTCTCCCAGGGCCTCATGAATATTGTTTCCCCTTTGCTGGGCGGCATTCCGATGTGCCACGGAGCCGGGGGTATGGCCGGACATGTCCGATTTGGCGCTCGTACCGGCGGGTCTACCATCATACTGGGTGTGATTCTGCTGGCGACCGGTCTCTGTTTCAGCAATTCTGTGATACTGATATTCAAACTCTTCCCCCTGAGCATCCTGGGTGTTATCCTGTTCTTTGCCGGTTTGGAAATGGCGATTACCGCCCGTGATATAAACGAGAAAAATGATTTCTATATACTTCTGGTCACCGCCGGTTTTGCCGTCTGGAACATGGGTGCAGGTTTTCTGGCCGGGCTGATCATGCAGGAGCTTTTTAAGAGAAGGATCTTCAAATTACATTAGACTTATAAATTTCTCTAAATAAAATCGAAAAGTCCGGAGAAATGAACCTCCCGACTTTAAATGTTGCAGGCACCTTATCTACCCGGGGAGTAATGTGAATAATTGCCAGCATAGGTCAGTTTTCAGACTGGCTCCGATTCTCCGGATCAGCTATTACTATAAACAAACCCTTTTCATTTCACCCATACCGAAAAAGCCGTCTGCTGAGTATTTAGTGCCGGACTTATCCTTGATGAAGCCAAAAAAACTACCCAGCGGTCCCCGATAATAACTCTTGAAGAACGCGTTAACATCCAACACTTACTCAAATAAAAAGCCCGGAGGCTTTTTTTTATTATTAATTTTACCTCCGGACTACCATCTACATTTGGCTACCCTACTATAAAATGATACAAATGGATGACAAGGGGACGGTTCTCTTGTCAACCCCTTGTCACCAGTAAAATACGCCAAAAATTGTTTGGGAATTATTATATAACGGTTGAAGGAGAATAGCTTTATGAATCCGGGAAGAACATCGGCAAAAAGCCTAATGGTCAGTATATTAGCTATATTATGTTCGGTAGCTATTACAATTGCCGCTCATGCAATTTTGCCAGCATCTGTGGATGGGGGGCTGTTGGATAGCGCTTTGGTTATGCTTTGGGGCTTCCCCATAGTAGCAGTAAGTTATTTTTTAATACTGTACACTCAATGTACCGTTGCGGTCAGATACATCGGCAATAGAACTAAATCCTCCCCTTGGCAGACAGGCATTCGCTTTGGCCTTGCTTTCGGATTGATTTATCTCTTGGGCATGCAAGAGATTATGGTAGATTCATCGCCTTTCAGTACCTATGGGTTTGAATATATAAAATATCAATTTCTCATGGGCATAGGAGACGCCATCCCGGTGTTCATGCTATGTGTAGCGATCGCATTGTTTACCATTAAACAGGTCGCTAACCAGCCCATGGTCAGTAAAATCAATATGAAAGAACGCTTATTGGCGGTCAGCGTTATTGCCGTACTTTTCCTAATCGAGCGGACCGCGGGCTACGAAACCGGTATCATTCAGAGCAGTTGCGCTACCTATACGGTTCCGTGCTATATCTGGACAGCCTTATTGGGGATAGTATTAGGATATATTTATACTATGCTATATCCGGTGTTGTCTGGTGAAGAGAAATGGATTCATGTGCCGGTAAGGTTTAGCTTAATCATCGGATTGAATTGGATTATTTTTAACAGTTTTATTGGGCTGATAATGAAAGGTGCCATGCCCGACGCGCTTTTACGGAGCGGGCTGGATGTGGCTGCATTGTTTATTGCTTCGTGTATCATCGGAAGGCTTATTATCCCTTTCAAGTCACATACTTCAATGATGATGCATGCATGATAATGTAGTAGTAAGGGTTTAATGATTGATGAATTTTGGTGGAGACGAGGGGATTCGAACCCCTGCCCCCCTCGTTGCGAAATATAGGCTATCCGTCTCTGTTTTTACCGAATGCGTTTATATAGGGATTTGATGACAGTCTGATTCACGATTGATCGCATCCTTTACCCGGTTTAATGAGGGCTTACTAACCAAACCCCGATTTTTTGCTTGATTATAAAAAAGCAGAATCCCGACCAAATAAGCGGAGACAAGCATCAACAATGGTCTTGTCGAACAGTATACCGCTATTATTTGATATTTCTTCCATGGCCTTTTGGATGCCCAGTGCAGGACGATATGGACGATGTGAAGCCATAGCCTCTACGACATCAGCCACCATCAGTACCTTGGCTTCCAGTAAGATATCGTTTTCCTTCAATTCAAGCGGGTAGCCTGAGCCATCTAACTTTTCATGATGCTGCAGAACAATTTGGGCAACAGGCATGAAGAAATGTATATTATTCAGTATTTCAAAACTCATTGTTGAATGCAATCTAACGAACGCCATTTCTAGTTCAGTCAGTTTTCCCGGTTTAGTAAGGATTTCAGCCGGTATGTTTATCTTGCCAATATCGTGCAGCAGCGCACTTATGCGGATGTTTTTTATGGTATCTGGCGGTAGATCCATTTCTTTGGCGATTTCAACTGCCAATTCAGCTACTCGCTGCTGGTGACCTGCGGTGTAAGGGTCTCGTTTTTCAGTAACAGCCGCCAGGGCATTTACCACTCCATCCAGGGCGTGTTCTATAATCTCCATATTCCGTCTCAGGGCTTCTTCGGCCTGGCGTCGAATAATAATACCTGCTAATGTGTCAGCTATGGCACCTAAAAACTCTTCCTCTTCCTCCTGACGCTCATGTCCTTCCCGAACATACAGATTTATTACCCCCAGGATGTCTTCTCCGTACATAATAGGTACACAATAATGTCCATGGGGTAATATACCCTCATATATGGTTTCGTGTCTCTCGTCGAGACGATCCGCAAATTGAATCTGCCGTTCTGATGCTGCTTTTCCGCAAAGGCAGGTACCAAAAGGTATTCTAGCGCATTTTTCGAGCAGAATGTTGGCCAGTCCTTTTTGCGCTTTCATAACCAGGTAATTAGAATTTCCTTCTACAATAAATATAGCTCCTCGTTCTTGCAGCGAAAGCCATGAAATACCCGTCAATAAATCAAGGGTTGCTGTAAGTAGATCTTCCAGAGACATGTCTATTAAGGAAAGCCGCAAAAGAGCATTCATAGAGGCTTGAATATCCTGCTGATGTTTGAGTTGTTCCGCTAATTGCACTACACTGCATTGATTACTGTGTATTTCACAATGTCTAACGTCTTCCCCACCATCCAGTTCAATCATGTTTTTTAATGAATAGTTCATATTATCGAAAACTCCTGTTAATTAATATTATGACTATAAATATTATAGATTTAATAGTGTATTTTGTCTATTCGCGGATTATTGACGATCTATGGCCATTAATGGTCAGTACGGTGCCTGTTAACCACCCTGGGGGACGGAATCCTGGGTCTGCTCGCTTCAACCGGATTAGTCGCCAAGGCGGTTGCCACCCTGAGCGAACAAAGCCTTTATCTATTCAGCTTGCCTTCTCCGCATTATAGATGACAAGGGGATGACAAGGGGACGCGGATGACAAGGGGGATGACAAGGGGACGGGGTTGTTAACACCCCTATGCTTTAAATATAACCCCCCGGTTGACTCCGCTTATTCTCTCAATCTGTCTTACTGATAAACCATGTTGCTCTTTTAGTTCCCTTAGATATATATTCCTGCTTTTTATGTCCATATTTTGCAGGTCCCCCGCATGGTTAACCTTTGCTACTCTTTTAATTATTTCCCTTGCTTCCTCATCTGTTAGTCGAATTCTTTCTTCAATATCCAGGCAAACACAGTCTTCAGTCTCGTTATTATAATCAATAAAGGCTCGCTTTGCTTCGTTAGGGTTATTATTGAACATGCTAAGCACTAAGTTGCTGTCAACTACCTTGGCTTTATTTATATATTCATTAATACTATTCCATTTATAATGTTCTACTTTTTTAACCAAGCCAGCTTTAATTGGATTTTGATGTATGTATCTCTGCACGATCAATAAATAGGCGTCATCTTCCACTACTTCGCTTTTGAACCGGTCTTGAAACAGATTGCCTACCCTTTGATATTTCCAATTGTACCAGTAGACATAGCTGCCGCATATCCTGCGCATTATTTGATCAAGTGGTTCTTCACCAACTTTTAATAATAGATGTACATGGTTACTCATCAAGCAATATGCATATATTTCGTATCCGCTTATTTCTTTGTAGCGCTTAATTGTTTCTATAAATTTCTCATAGTCTTCTTCCTCTTCAAAAATGCATTGCCGGTTTATTCCTCTCATCATTATGTGATATATTCCGCTTTCACTTTTCACCCTGGCTTTTCTTGGCATAAAAATCACCCCCACTCCAAATTACTTCAGAATGGAGGCGTTGTCAACAACCCCGTCCCCTTGTCACTTGCGGCTGATGAGGCTAGCTGAGGCTTCCACGCCGTAGATATCGCGTAGATGGTCTTCTATGTCGCGGGTGCTCATGCCTTTAGCGTACATGGCCAAAACCCGCTTTTCTACTTCGTCTGTACGCGT
>JAAYCK010000062.1 GCA_012729835.1 Syntrophomonadaceae bacterium | reverse complement strand
CAGAAGAGTCCCTGATCTCCCTTATGAGGTTGGATATGATCAGTCACCTGGGCCGCTACTATCCGTCCCTCATTGTGACACTGCACGCACAACGGATGCTCTGCCAGGTATCTCTTGCTGTATTGTTGCCAGCGATAATTATATCCTCGCTGAGATGCACTACCTCTTTCCTTGTCATATCTTTGTCTGTCCTGTCTCTTATGTTGGATACAATAGCGCCCATCCTGAACCAGTTGTGAGCAGCCAGGGTGGGCACATGGTTTCTTTGATTTTGGCGGCACGTTATCATCTCCAATAAAAAAGCCCGGCTTATCACCGGGCTGAAGTTTAATTTACCAGCCGTAAACATTCTTTATTGTCGTTGGCCCTTTATCACGTGGCGAAGTTGGATCATCTACTACATCTTTGCATACTGGGCATCTGTAAAAACCATTTTTATGCATTCGTATTAGCTTAAGTTTTTCATCAAAACAATGGCTACAAAAAGGACCTTCATCGGACAACCAATATAAGTTGCTTTTAAAAACGAGTTTCTTTCTTAATTCAGATAAATCTTTAAGCTCAGCTATTTCCCTTTTGATTTTCTCGTTTTCGCTTAATAAAGCCATAGTTTTTTCCTGTAAGTCAAGTATCATATTAAATTCATCAATTTTATCGGCTTGTCGAAGTACTTTTGCAACCGCTCCAAACTTATCAAGTATCTCCAAAATATTTTCATTCCTCTCTGCCTTTTCTTCCATCATTCGGCAAAGGAAATTATAAATCCTCCTGACTAATTTAAATGGCATTATTTTACCATATATTAGGATAATGAGTTATCCATATCTTATATTGTGTTGAACTGGTCAGTTTCAATTTGAGCCAAGAAGAATTGGGCTCTTGCTTTGGGTCCACAAAAACGAGTTCACACTTAGCTCAATATGGATAACTCGTTAAGAATTTCAATAGAATTTGATCAGATTTTGAACTGTTTTATCTTCTCATTTATAGTCTGCTGTTCAATACCTATATACCTCAGCGTATAAGACTGATCAGCATGATTGAATATCTTTTGCAGCGCCACGACATCTTTATATTGCATATAGAAATGAAAGCCGAAGGTCTTGCGCATAGTATGTGTCCCCATAGATTCAATACCGAACCGTTCAGCCGCTGCCTGAAGAATCTTATAGGCCATTGACCTGGTGATCGGCCGGTTATAATTCTGCCGGCTTTTGATCAGGTAATCATCCGGATCCTTGCCCTCGCAGTATTCGGCCAGGGCCTTCTTAAGTACCGGATTGATTTCAAAGGTCCGCTGCTTCCCGGTTTTCATCTCACGGATGTTTATGCCATTGCGATCCTTCACTTCCTTGATCTTTAGCCGCAGAATATCTGATATACGGAGTCCAGAATATACTCCCATCATCCACATGATGTAGTTTCGCTCATTCTTGAACTTAAGATATTCAGCTATATCATGAACCATGGACTTATCCCTGATAGGCTCAACAAAATTCATGGGATCGCCTCCAATAAATAAGGGACCTGGCAGCTCCAGCTGTCAAGTCCCCGGGGTGTTAATTGACAAAACTCTATGATGTAATTATAAATGGGAAATGCCGTTAGTGATTCCTGATTTATTCCCTTTTTATTCCCTATCTATTCCCGGTTTATTCTTAGTTATTAGCAGCCTTACGCAGCCACAACTCTTCCTCCGCGAACAATCCCAGGATTTCTTGAGCATCATCATCGTTAAGATACCCGAAACACCAAGCCAGCACCTTCACTATATCCTTACGCTGGGCATAAAAAGTGTTCTTATCAATGAGTTTTTCCTGGCAAATCTGCTGCCAGGGCAGGCGCTGCCAATATGTCATGCTGACCAACTCACGCTGATCCGGATCGAGCATCTTTTCAATGCTATTCTCAACAATCTCCATCCATCGAATAAGGTTCTCTATCTTTTGATTGTATTTAGCTTCTAACTCGAACTGCTTATCAACCCAATAATTGACGTCCTTTTCAACTGGAGAGGATACGTTGTAGTTGGCACCTTCACTTAACTCATAAGATGCTATAAAGCCAGATGGCGTATTTTCAAATACGGCTATACTATAACTCTTAACCCGCTCAATAAATGCCCTGTGACTTTTTATCCGGATCTCGAAAGATGGATAATTGTAAAGCATGCTCTCAGTTTTCTGGTACCATGGTTCCCGTTTGCGGCTCACCTGTTATCCTCCCCTCATTCTGAGATACTCACTTTTACTATGCCGCACCTAGATCCAGCAGTTTATCAAGCGGCATTAATTTGACTTGCTTTGGTGCATCCATGCGGAAAACATCGACAGCCCATTCTGCTATCTGCCCTCTGATCATGTGTTGATAAGTGTGATCCGTTAAAGCATCGGACAATAGACGGGTATCTTGTTCCGCCTCTTCTCTTGGTAACTCCTGAGCCGGTGACATTACTACCGGGGGACATCCTGGCTTGCCCAGGCCATAGTTATCTACCCTTGGTTCTGCAGGTTCATCCTGATTCGGCACCTGATCCCCGGGGCCGGCCTGGGCGGGTTCTGTAGCCTGTGTCTTTGGATTATCTCTGGGTTCCAGTATCCCGGCTTCTTCCAGCCATTCTCTTGCTTTTGGCTGGCCAACGTGCAGTTCAAGAGCAACTCCTGATACTGTCTTTTTAAGATCCCACAGTTCCCGAAGTCTATCATTTGTGGGCCTTGGTCTTTTAGGCATATCAATTCCCTCCCCGCTAATGTTTAGAATACTGACTTTTCCCGGATAGCAGATCGTTAACCAAGATAGTGTCCGGGTACCGTTGCCCCTGGATGGCAATAACCTTATCTGTCACCTGTCGGACGGTCCCAGTCTTGGTCTGCGGCCGCTTGCGCTTATCTGGGCAATTGATGTATTCGATTTCCATTCCTGGTTGTATGTCGGATAAGTTCATGGTTCTGCTCCCCCGTATAGAATCCGATTAATTCGTCTGGCTCCCTGTGTCCGGCGGTACGTAGATTTGATACCCGCCATTCATGATCACGGCTGGCGATAATCCATCTGTCTCCTGCCGGTTCTTACTCTTAGCCGCCTCTTCCGGATTCAGGATCTCAGCTATGGACGGAGGATATTTGCTGGTCGCTATGTGTTTCTTCAGGCGTGCCATGGCGACGAAGTAGTTAAGGTCAGATAGCATGTCCGCCCATAATTCAAGTCGGCTGGTTTTGGGGTCCCAGTTCGGGTAAGCATCGGTCATTGTTTGTACAAACTTTTTAAACTGCTCTTTATCCACTATTTACCGCCTCCTTTTTGCTGAATATCTGATCGATATCGTCTGAAACATTGCGGGTTCCCCCTGCAAATTTCGGGCTCCCACGCTTATCCTTATCCCGTAGGTAATTAAGCCACTTCTCTCCGTCAGAAAGGAATAGTCTGTATCCGTTTCTCCGATTTAAGAACGTGTCCAGTCCCCAAGCATAGTTGCATAGCCCATAAGAATCGTCTTTCAGCATTATGGAAAAATGGGTGATGCTTTCTTTGATCTCGTCCATTGTGTTGTCTTTAAGAGCCTTTTTGATCGCGCTTTTCATAGATTCGGTCAGTTCCTTGTGAGAAATAACGTCGCATGATAGCCAGTGCTCAAAAATCTCCTGCTCAGGAGATGATAGCGGGTTAAGGGAATCAGGTAATAGGGAATCAGGAATCAGGTTAAGGGAATCAGCAGGATTAGTACTATGCATTTCCTGTACTTGTACTGTACTTGTACTATGCTTTTCTGGTGTTGCTACGGAGTAGGGAGGAATATCGCTTTGAGCCTCGTTTTTATGGGGATTTTGATGTTTCAAAAAATTAGCAATCTGTATGTAATTTTCGCCATCACATGAATAGCGAACTATAAAACCAGCCTCATTTAGATCCTGCAATAGTGAGTCCACGTCGCAATCATCATAAGGCAGTGCTGCCACCTTTATTTTCTTTGGCCGATCTTCAAGCCTTCCTTCCCGATCAGCTATACACCATAGACCGGCAAAGAGGATCCTGCCTAATGGCTCTATCTCAGCCAATCTATCATTTATAAAGAATCCTGGTTTAATGTTCCTCGATCTTGCCATTTCTCCCCGTTCCCCCTCTGCTATCTGATCTCCCAAATGGTCTTTTGTTCTGTGGGGTACTTTTCAGCCATTACCCTCGGCCTACTCGGCGTATCCCATCCCTTCGGCCTGGCTTTGGTTTGCCCTATAACTTTCCATCCCGCAGCCACCAAGCTGGTGCCCGGTTCGGTAATCAAGGTGTAAGTAATTAACCGTTTATAACCCATGTTACGGGTAGCCCGCCAAGCGGCTGCATACAACATGCTGTTAGCATCCTTGTATCCTTCCAGAACGCAACACCGTGTAACCTCAAGAGTCCAGCCGTCGTCATTGTGTCTTGCTATGGGTCGGCCAACCATGATAACGCCGATAACCTTCTCGCCATCATTTAGGCCTATGCGAAACTTGTCCCTGATCGGGGCAACATTGTGTCGATGATTTTCATTTATAAATGTCTGGGCCTCTTTCAGCGATAATGGTTGTAATTCATATTTCACAGTCACCCCTCCCCTCATGGTTACTGCATTGCAAATAAGTTCATCTGTAACCGGGCCATTCTGGGCCGGATGATATCTTCGCAATAGACAGGATTTATTTCGATTCCTATTGAATTTCTCTCGAGCTGCTCCGCTACGAATAACGTTGTACCAGCCCCGGCAAACGGGTCCAGTACCTTTCCACCTTCCGGGCAACCAGCCAGGATGCAAGGAACAATTAATTTGGGCGGAAATGTGGCGAAATGCGCTTCACTAAATGGCTGTGTGGCTACTTCCCATACTGTGCGCTTGTTCCTGGTGCTGCCCTCCCAAGGGATTGAACTCCCCATATGAGTATTTAATCTATCGGATGCGTTTATCTTGCGTTCCTTGTTACCTGATGTTTTAATCACCGCTTTCATTGGCCCGTTAGTCTTACCTGGTACTCGGTAGGATCCTGCCTGATGTTCAATGTCCTGTGACAGTCTACTAACACTGGATTGAGTAATAGGTTCCTTTATTGCTTCCTGATCGTAGAAATACCTCGAGCTCTTGGATAATAGGAAAATGTATTCATGCGCTTTTGTAGGTCGATCAGTTACGCTTTCAGGCATAGGATTCGGCTTCGACCAAATAATATCGGACCTTAACCACCATCCATCATCCTGGAGCGCAAAAGCTAAGCGCCAGGGGATCCCTGCCATGTCTTTTGGCTTTAAGCCCTGAATCCGATGCCTATTGGGATTGTCTATCCTTTGTCGGCCAACAATGTTTTTGGGATCCCCGATATCAGGATTTGGATTGGACATATAGGAATCGCCCATGTTCACCCACAGGGTTCCGTCTGGCCGCAGCACCCGCTTTACCTCGCGAAAGACCTCAACCATCCTCGCTATGTACTCCTGGGGTGTCGGCTCCAGGCCAAGCTGCCCATCTACCCCATAATCTCTGAGGCCCCAATAGGGCGGGGAAGTAACACAGCAATGGACAGATTCAGACTCGAGCTGTTTAAGAGTTTCCAGCGCATCGCCCTGGTATAGATGCCATGTCAAATTTATCCCCTCCCCTCTGCTATCCCGCTTGGTCCAGGGGGCCGAAACCCCCTGGTTAATGTGTTATCCGAGAATAACGACGTTTTCAATTTCCTTCAGTTGATCTTCCAGGTACGCCTTAATGCGTTTCATGGCATCTATTCTCCATGCGCCGCCATCAGCCTCAAACAGAGCAAAATAAGGAAGGCCATCGCCTTTCTTTGCTCGGAATATAAATTCGCTCTCCGGCTGCTCGATCTCCATGAACGTCCGGTAAGGAGCAAGTTTTACTCTAGGCGGGATTGTAACATTCTCCACCCGGGCTATGCCGCTCTTCGTCGTTACCTGCTGACTGATTCCATCGTCGCAGAATTGGGCCACTTCCTCGCTTCTGACATTGCCAACAATTGAGCGGATCTTCGCCAAATCATCGGTTTCCACAAAGCGGGATTGTGCCATGATGATAAAGGAATCCGGGTCAATGAATTTATCCCAAGGGAAGGGATTGACCAAGGCAGTGCAGACAACCGGGTTAAACCGCTGATTGAAATCTCCGACAATCTCCGTATGCAGGGCTACTTCGGTAGGGCTCTTGATCTCAATTATTAAACCCTCTTCTTTGAATGAAGGGTCTATATTGTTCCGCAAATAGGTAACCAAGGAATCCAGAAAATTGAATCCCAGGGCGGCGGGACTGCTCTCCTTTACCGGATGCAGCTGCTCAAGCGAGTAGGGCCTTCCGTCTACCTTTACAATTGGGTTAGAATTAAGCCCAAGGCCAATTAAATACTCCAATGCTCCCTTTATCATTTCAGTTATCTCCTTTCAGCTATGTTCGTTATTTTACCGGGGTCAAGATCAAGGACTCCCTGATTAGGGTCCTTGCCGTAGATTTCCGATACGACCGCTTTGCCTTTTTCGTCCCGGTCAACCATCAGTGTCGTGTTGATCCCCACCGGAGAAACTAGGCTGGTCTTTACATTAATTTCGAGATTAGCAATAGACCGCTGCTCGTTCGGTTTCATTGTCAGGGTCATAGTTATTTTCCTGGTTTTCTTGGCATCAGTGTTCGGGTCGGCAATATTGGCCGCTACTTGGTCCAGTGCATCTTGCAGTCTTTCTTGTGCGCCTCCACCCGCCAGATTTGAAAAGGTCATTTTCTCCATCGATGTTCTCCCCTCTCATACTTGTCCAACATCAGCATTTATCTTAACCGCCTGCATTCGCGACTACAGGCGAGAAAGCTCTTGCGCTTCTTCCGTGAAAAGCGCAGTATCAATACGGCACTTCGTCATATTTATCTACGTCTGGCCCCTCCCCATACTCCTTGGCGCAAGCCTCGGAACTGGGGATTAAGAATACACAGGAATCGCCGCTCACAGTGCATCTCCAGCCGTGAAATTCGCCGGATGGCCTGGCGCAGGAGCAACCAAGTTTAACCGATGGCTCTACCGGCTGCTCCGCTTCCTCTTCTTCCCAATCGTTAAAATCGGGATCATCATAGTAATAATCTTCCAAATCATCATCGTCGCAGCAGCAGATACAGGCATCAACATCCTCGTCAAAGTCAAAGCAGCAATCATCTATATCTCCGTTGCACATGCAGGTGCTGCCACAAGTCGGGCATGTGTGTGCCATCGATCTCTCTCCCTTCTTCATCCGTGGAATGCGCATTAACTATCCGGCGATTTTCTCAGTATTGGCCACGTGGATCACATCGGGCCTGAAATACGTAGCTTGTCTATCATCAAATTCCACATACCCGCTGGAGTCAATTGCGGTAATCTTGTGTGGGACTGAAATATCAAACCCCGACTTCGACCATCCACTACTTGGCCGGATGATAACTACCGTATCACCCACATCAGCACCGAGCCTTTCGATCTGTTCTTGCCTTCTCTGGTTCCAATAATGCTCAGTGTCAATACTGGTAGACAGTATTTGTTCATCTCCGCCCGGAGTTTTTATAATAAAGAGGTCCGGACTGCTGCCGGTATGGTAAACATCATAATAAAGGCATCCGCCCTCAAGTTCTTTCCCATAGTACGGGCTTTTAGGGTCTATAACCTTAACTGTGGTCATAAAATCAATTCCTCCCTTCTTAACCACGGTGTCCGTGGAAAGCGCATCAATCATCAACGTCCTCAAGGTAAATGCAGCGTGTCGTGTGGTCCTCGTTTTTGCAGTTATTACATAGATTTGGACCTTCATCACATTTGTCTGAGCCTCTCAGTTCGCAATTGGAGCATATGCACTCTCGGCAGTGCCGATCATTTTCGTTATACAACTCATTTCCTCCCTTCCCGGTCTTGTTCTGGCTTATCATATCGGCTATAATAATTTTATTAGCGCAACGCGATAGTGCTTCAGTTGGTGTGGTAGCCGACAGATGCCTGTCCTGCAACAAAAATCGCCAAAGAAGTAGGGCCGTTCGGCCTTATTTCTTTTTCTGGCTCAATACATGCAGCACCATAAATGAGTCCTATCACATACATGGATAGTGCACCAACGACATGGGCTTTGCTCCCATAACACCCGGTAAAAATCATCCTGGTTAATGGAGTAGTCTTTGTCCTCAATCTTCATTGATTCTTCCTCCCTTTATCGGCAATCAACTTTAAAGGTTTTCTCCAGATTTTTTTTAATAAGATCCGATATGTCCGGATAATCATTTGATAGCCAGCCCGACATAAACGACAGTACATCACTTGATCCTCGAATGTGAGTGCCAGTTAAAGCAGCTTCAAGAGCATCTTTAATCAGCAATTCAAGGTTTTTTGATTTCTTACGGGTTTTGAACCTGTTCATAACCCCAATCCCTTGTTGTGCAGGGCTTTGAGCAGTCGAATCATCTTGGTCACCAAAGATAATTCCGCTTGCTATTCTCAGTACTTCGGATGGTATATCCCCCCGCTTCCCAATTTGGAAACCTTTTTCTGGCGTTAGAAAACTAAAGCCATACTCACTGTTGTCTGAATAAAGGTTTATCCCCTCAAGGTAAATATCAATGCCATCAACCGTGGCAATCTTCTGTTTTTCCATACTTTTTCGCCCCTCCCTTGCTGCGCATCTTAACCATTCTGTGTCGTACGCAAAGCTGTACTGCCCAGAAATATTTTTCTTGGACGTTTCCATTCGTTGCTGCGGAATATTATTTCACCCTTATCATCAAAAGCAACTGGATAAAATTCCACCCAATCTTCGCAATCAGCGTTATAACCACTGAAAGGTTTAATTGGTGACTCGCAATCTCCAAATATCCCACAATTACCGCATAAACGTTGTTGTCTTAACATTTCTACCTCCCTCCTCCTCCGTGGAAAGCGCAGCATGATTACTCAGGCTGCTGCTTAGTCAACCTTTCGATTTCACGGTTGATATACCATGCCGCCTTCTGCAAATCTTCAACCTCATTGGAGGTTTCCTTCTTCCCAGCTCGGCAAAGATATTTCAGGGCATTTCCCCGGGAGAAATTCAGGTCCTGATCTTCAATGAAGTCTATAACTTCAATCTTGCCTGTGTTGTAGTGGCTCGGATGATCTACACTTGACATTAAACATCGCCTCCCACAACCACTATTTCGGCATAATTCTGCGGGTCAAAATCGGTATTGTAATCAATATCATCAAACAATGGCTCGAATACTTCTTGGAAATGGAACAGCAAAGGAATGGCTATCTGTTGCATCTGGGGGTGAGCTGCCTTGGCTGCCCTGAGAGTAAAGAAATGCCTCCACTCCCGAAGGTCGTAGGTTACCACTATTTCAGTCTTGAGGGAGTTGGGCAGGACAGATCTGGCTTCCTGCGGAGAGCATCCCATCTTCAACAGACCAAGGTAATATTCTTCAGAATGCCTACATGCTTCTTCCCAATAGCCATGGGCTATTCCACCATTCTCAAAGAAGAAGGGTTTAATAAAAGTTACTTCTCCAGACTTGCCGTAGTTGCAATACCGGGTACTTTCCTGGCTATAAGCTGCCAGTCGGTGCCGGACTATTTCATGGGTCACTCCACGGTCACAGATGATCCTGACGGTGGCCTTCTCGTGTTCAAACATTGAATGATGCCCGGATTTCATAATCATTTCAATGAATGGACGGTAGCTATCCTCGGTGATTTTAGCCTCTGACTTATAGCAGGTCCGGCCAGCCTTTTCGATATTTCTCAGCAGCTGCTTTCCATCAATCTCCGGTACCTCTACATACGGTTTAATAATTCTCATTAAAATCTCCTCGCTTTCTTAATTGCTTGCTGCGCATCTTAACCAGACTGCGCACTAATCTAAAAGATCACCACTGTAACGCCCAGGCTTCATAAGCCCTTTGCGTCTATAAATATCAATTGCATGGCCGAAGTCTAATGCCTCAATGACTTCGCTTTCACCGGTATCCTCGTTGGTTATTCTCCAAGGGTTCAATACTTCACCCTCGCCAATTTCGAAATGGCTGATTGCTAAGCATCCCATTTCGTCGGCAAAATCAGTGTTATCGCCAGTCCATGTAATTGCTTGAGTTTCGATATTTCCGCAATATGGGCAATAACAACCATTCCCCGGATATTCCTCATCAGTCTTTTGTTTCAGGACATATTCGCTGACAAGAAATTCCTCACGACAAACTAAACACTCGATTTTCACTAAACGATCATGTACGTGCATGTTATCCTCCTTGCTGAATGGTGTTATCTCTTCGCCCGGATCTCCATCCATATCCCCGCCAGTAGGAACCCACAGACATAACTGCTGAGATTGATCACATACAGGTCCAGTGCCGCGAACACTGTGGCTATCAGAAGGGCTATGATAATCGTCCGGTAGTGGTTGCGTAGGTAGGCAATCATTATAGATACCCCGGCCCAGTGATCACCCCGATATGGATCAGCACCTGGACCACGACCAGGCCCAGAGCATGCACTCCAACGATGGTCAGGGTTACCCGTTCCCCTTTGCTGGTCTGGGCTTTTAGGATCTGCAAGAAACTCTGTTTTTCCTTCCGGGGCTTGTCTGCTGCCGTGGCGGGTTTTACCCGGTATGTATTCCAATCGTGCTGGGTGATCGAGGGTTCTCTTAACATTACTTTGCCTCCTTCAAATCTGTATGGCATGCATAAGCAATCGCCCTATGGAACAGCAATAGCTATGGTTTCCGGCAGCCAGTTACTTTCGATCCAGGCTCCCAGGGTACCGCGTTCGCTCATTCTGTCTATCTCATCACGTTCGAGGTAGGCGATTGGTGTTCCGGGTGTAACAAAGAGGGTATAGTCGTTTTCATACTCACCCAGGTAGTCCAATAGATCAGTTGGATTATTGATAATAGTCGCGTTACGCGCCATTGTTGCATGACCTCCTATCAATTGATAGATCAGGCTGGTCAGCCGCTGGTTTGATATTCTAAGATCCTCTATAACCATAAAGAGGTTGTCCACGCTGCGGCCGATCCGATCCATAGTCCACTCCTGCTACTTCCGATTTTAAGTAGTCCCGGGGGATGAAGCCCCCGGGACCTCATTAGGGGAGTTAGGTAATCTCGGGACGGCCAGCTGCTATCCCATGCGCCCTTACAGCCAAGGAGTTTGGCAGGCAAATTCGTGCCCCCACGGGTCCCCGCCGCCCGAAAATGGATTACTATGTTAAAGGCTGCCCGCCCGGGCCAACACCCGCTGCAGGTTCCGGGCGGGCAGGAACGTTGATTTCCCCAGGGAGGGGGGTAATCTCCCTGGTGGTTGGAGGAGAAGAATGTCAGCCAGACTGTCGTGCATCTTCGTCGAACTTGCGATCAGTCCAGCGTGATACCTAAAATCAGAAGAAGGTAATGGCGCTTTTAACGTGGTACCAATCACCGTCTGACATATCCACTCTGAGATAGGCTCCAGCGCTCTTGTCTCTTTTAAAGCCTACTCTCAGCGGCTGGTGATTCTCCGGGTGATCCCAGCGGCCATACCAGTTTTTCAGGAAATCCTTGAAAATCTGTTTGTGGGCTTCGGATAGCTTATTAAAGCCTTTTACTTGCTCGGCAGCTGTTAAATTCATCCGACCATTCCCCTTCTCATAAGATTGATGGTTATGCAGCTTGCTCTGCTGGTTGCTGGATGCCGTATCTCATCAGTTCCTCTTCGAGCTGTTGAATGCGGGAGCTGGCATGGATGGCTGCCGCGAGTTCCTTCCCTACTTCCAGCGCCTGGTTGCTGATCTCCTCGCCGGTCCTTGAGTCCGCGGGAGATATTTCATACAACTCATTTACGAGGTCTTCATATTGAGCTCTCAGTCCGGGCAGCTTAGCAACGAGTGCCTTCTGCTCATTAATATCTGAATAAATCCGGTGTATTTCTTCAACGCTGTTGAGGTCCATATAATCAGCCATTTGGAAAAACTCCTCTCCTGTGGTATAATAGATAAGTAATCATTCATCGGGCCGCTGCGAGCGGTCTTTTTCTTTCTGTGAGGTAGCTCACCAGTCCTAACTGGTAACGGTCATCCAGCTCGGCCACCAGGTTGAGATCTGCCCTGATCCGGTCGCATAATTCCCAGCCAGTAAGAGTAGCGTGTTCCCTTTCCTCCTGGGTCAAGTCTGCGCCGGTATGCTTGTCCAATAGCATTAAGGGCAATTTCCTGAGGGCAGCATCGGCTTCAGCATCTTCCTTCTCCACCCGCCGGATCATGGTCTGAGGATGCCGGTCCCCTTCGATATAACTTAGGCAAGAATAACCAGTGGCGTCTTCGGCTACTGAAATGCCGATAATTAGGTGTGTTTTGGATGCTTTGGGCATCAGATCAGGGGCCAGATCCCGCTCCCGGGATACCACCTTAGAAATCAACGCTTCACTGCAGCCAAGGTGCATGGCAGCATTCCTTTGGCTGCCGTAACCTTTCATGAAACCCATCTTAAGCACTTTGCGTTCTTCCAACATTGTCAAATTCACCCCCTTTCTATTTACTTACAAATGTTCTATTTTTATAAAAGAGAAGCCGTTATTTGATCTTTCTCAACATGCCATATTCCGGATTTATTGGTTGGTTGGAAATACTCTGAGCTTCCTGGTCCTCAATATATTTATCCAACCCTTCCCGGGAAAAAAGGACCCGGCGGCCGACTCTGACATGAGGAACCAAACCCTTTTTCGCCTGGTTAAGCAATGTCCAATACGAAATCTTCAGATAATCTGCCGCTTCCTGAGCTTCCATCATATTGCGTGCCATAAATTTCGCCTCCTTCCGCTATTTGATCTTTATGCTTTGACTGGCTTCATCCGCGCCTTCATCCCGGCATAGGCTGGCCAGCCGTCGATGGTGATAATGTAGTAGTCGTAGGTGTCTACACGCTCCCAGAAGTCACCGTTCTTGACTTCAACGATGCCAGTTGCCGGGATTATATCCCCGTTTTCAAGCTGCAGGAACGGCTTTTGATCTTCGATCACCAGCTGGCCAAACGTCCAGCCGTCGAGCAGGGAGTCCAGCTGATCTATTGATTTTTGTAAGCTATCGGTTAATAACAATGGGGCTGCCTCCTTCCTCTATTTGATCTGTTTATTTGATACCCATTCGGGAGAAACTAACCATCAGTGCCGGTTGGTTTAAACCTATTGGACATATCGTCTAATGGGTTGTCAAAAAAAAGAGCTTCTATGCTTTGCCCCAGAAGAATGGAAACTTGCCGCGCATTATCAATAAGAGGGTCGCGGCTTCCATCTTCCCATTTGTAATAGATTCCAGGAGATACACTAAGTTTTTCAGCTATAGCTGCTACTGTGTAACCTTTTTCTAAGCGAGCTTTTTTGAGGGCTTCCCTCACTGTTTTACACCTCCTTTGTAGACGTTATGTCTAACTATTTATATACTATTAGACGTTCTGTATAATGTCAATGCTTATTTCCCGTTTTGTCTAAAATATTTTTATGCTACTAGACAAACGGTATAATTTGTCTATGGAGGTACTCCACGTGGGTTTAGGAGAAAGAATTAAGATATTGAGGTCTCAAGCTGATATCGAGAGGGACGGTTTAGCCAAAGCTATTGGTATTACTTACCACGCCCTCTCGAAATATGAAACAAATGAAAGAGAACCCGATTATCAAACAATAAGGAAAATAGCTGAATATTTCGGAGTATCAACAGACTACCTCCTTGGGATTAATGAATCGGAACATGATAATGGTTACCCAAATTTTTCAATGGCCTTTGCTGATTTAATGAAAAGGGCTCAGGGCTCTAATCGTTCGATCAATGAATATGCCCTTGATGCAGGTGTAAGTGCTACTTATATATCAAGGCTCCAACGGGGATTAGTTTCAAAACCGCCAGGGGTTGATGTAATTAGGAAGCTATCCGCAAGAGCTGATAATGGGGTTACATATCGCGACCTTATGGATGCAGCAGGCTATCTAGTAGTAGAACCTGCCGATTTTAGTCTTGCGCATATACCTATCCTCGGAACCATCAGGGCCGGCCTCCCGATCCTGGCTGAGGAAAATATAGAAGGTTATTTAGATATCCCGGATAACATGCAGGCGGACTATGTCCTGCGAGTCGTTGGGGATAGCATGATAGGATCCGGAATTATTGACGGAGATCTGGCTATCTGCCGGGAAAACCAGATGGCCAACTCTGGGCAGATAGTGGTTGCAATCAAAGATTTAGCCAATGGATATTCCGAGGCTACGTTGAAATATTACTTTGAGAATGGGAAGGGACGAACGCTTAGGCCGGCCAATCCTAATTATGAAGAAATCGATATGGTAAGTGATGGGTACCGGATAGCTGGCACCCTTGTTGCATCTGTTCGGCAGGACGCTCCTGGATATCAAGTCTATAAAGATTATCTAACGGTTTGCGGCCGCGAAGAATGGACGGAAGTAATTGAGAAGGCTGCCCAGGGTGGATTTAAACCAGAACAGGTAAGGGATCTACTCGAAATGCAAATTGAGATCGCCAAAAAAATGAGGGGGTTAAAATAAAAACAAAATAAATATGAGGGGGGAACAAATATTTATATTTTATTTTGAAACTGCTGCTTTGCGGCGGTTTTCGTGTTTAATGGGCCTTTTACAGGAAATGGGTGGCATATGCTGGCGAATTACATAAAAGAAGGGAGATAATTAAATGGAAGAAACGTCCGGTGTTAAAAAGCTTCTATGGAAAAAATGGTGGTTCTGGGGAGTAATAATTGTGTTGTTAATTGCTTTTGCATCCGGTGGTGATGATAAAACGGACACTACCAGTAACAACAATGTAAGTGGATCGAAAGCGACCGTATCTACCCCTGTTGATAAACCGGATAACTCATTTAAATCGGGCATGTATAAAGTTGGATCAGATATACCCGCCGGAGAATATGTCTTAGCAACCAATGCCGGTGGTTATTTTGCTGTGACCTCGGATTCTAGCGGATCTTTTGAGAGCATCTTGGCTAATGATAATTTTTCTAATCGATCAATTGTCACAGTAAGCGATGGTCAATATCTCGAACTAAAAGGATGCAAAGCATACCCCTTTGCTGAAGCTCCGGCTATTGATAAAAGTGGTGGGGTTCTAGAATCAGGAATGTATAAGGTCGGCATCGATATTCCTGCTGGTGAATATAAGGTAGAATCAGATGGAGGATATATTGAAGTCAGTTCAAGCAGCAACCATAACCTGGATTCTATTACAACAAACGATAACTTTGAAGGAACTAAATACATAACCGTAAGTGACGGCCAATATTTGAAAGTGAACAACGTAAAAATCCACCTTAATAGCTGAACAATATTTTAAAAGAGAAGCAGGTATGCAACCCGGTCAAGTTGGCCGGGTTCACTTTTTTCTGCCCATGTGTTATAACATCCATGGAGGTGTTAGGATGTCAGAGACCAAAAAGCCGAGAAGTGCTGCCGGCTCCTACCGGGCCAGAGGAAAAGATACCTACGAGGTACGCTATAAAGGAGAATCTACTACCGTTAAGGCTAAGAATGATCAGGAAGCTGCCCGAGAATTAGCTAAATTCATTACACGTGTTGATGAGGGTAAGTATAAGAGACCTGCCAAGATGACCTTGCAGGATCTTTCTATTCGGTTTCTCAGGGACAACCCCGATCTATCTGAACCTACCCGTGAAAACTATAAGATTCATCTTGATAAGCGAATCCTCCTCGCCTTAGGGCATAAGAAGATTGATAAAATAACTCCTGCCAATATTTATGATTTTCTAAATAATTTGAAAGAAGACGGTATAAGAGCGGATGGTAAACCAGGGGGTCTCAGCCCAGCAACAATACAAAAGAATTTTCATATTCTCAGCTCAATGCTTGCTTTTGCAGTAGAAATGGGTGAAATCAAGGAAAACCCTTGTGACCGAGTCAAGCCCCCCAAAATACCAAAAAGAAAAAAGGCTAGCATTGATAAGGATCCGGCCAGGGAGATGCTGCGCGCGCTTGCGAATGAATCCCTTAAATGGAGATGCATTACCCTTCTTGGAGCTTCAACTGGAGAAAGACGTGGTGAGGTTCTAGGTATAGGTGATAAAACCCTTGACCTGGTCAATTGTGTGATTTACGTCGACCGGGCATCCCGGCATATGAAAGGCGCACGAGTGGTTTTCGATAATCCTAAGACCGAAACTAGCAAGCGGGCAATTCCTTTCCATCCGAGCCTGGTGCCTCTGCTGCAAGCCCAGATAGATTATCGAAACAAACAACGTGATAAGTGCGGAGATAAGTGGCACAATCAGATTGAAGTCAACGGGGAGATGGTTTATAATGACCTGCTGTTTACGCAGTGGAACGGAAAGCCCATGCACCCTAATTCCGTTGATACATGGTTCAGTAAATTCAGAGAGGACAATAACCTTCCGGAAAACCTAACCTTCCATGGATTGAGGCATACAAATATTACTCAGCTGCTTAAGCATGGTGTTGATGTGGGTACCGCTGCCGACAACGCTGGCCATGCAAAGAAATCAACAACTCTGGACTATGATGATCCCGATATTGAAGCCCTCCGCCAGGTCCCCGAAAAGGCAAATGAAGCTTTTGATTTGGAGAACATTGTGCCCGATCTTATAAACCTGCCCATTAACATTTACCGGAAGAGAGAAAAGAAGGCCCAATAGCATTTGATGGTCTTTAATGAGCATCCATCAGATACAGATTTGTCTATCTTGTGGGCAATTTTATGGGCAAGTTAATTATAATACCATATTCCGGTATTTATCAAAAAACTCGGGGCTTATAAACCCCGAGTTTCCTTCATTCTATGGTGGGTCGTATTGGATTTGAACCAACGACTTCTTCCGTGTCAGGGAAGCACTCTCCCGCTGAGTTAACGACCCATATTTGATTATTTATTATACCCTGCTTTAAATACAAAAATCAAGAGCAGCGTGGCTCCCGTATTATCCATTATCATACTCAAAAGCGGCCAGCCATATATTTAGAATACTACCTATTTAGCTGTTTTAATGGAGGATGACAAATGTTTATCATTCTGCGCAAACGGAACATCGCCTGGTTCCTCAGTGCTATGTTGTTTTTCGGCGTTTCCTGGTCAGGCTATCACTTGGCCATGCATCCAGCTATGAAAAAATGGCAGCAGGAGAATATCCTCGTTTCTAAGATCGATACCGAAGAAAAGGTGGTTGCCCTGACCTATGATGATGGTCCGGATCCCGTGAATACACCGGCAGTGTTGGATGCTCTCAAAAAACATAAAGCCCAGGCCACCTTTTTCGTCCTGGGTAAACGGGTCGCCGCCCAGCCGGAAATAATCAAACGCATGAAAGCCGAAGGACATGAGATCGGCAGTCACGGATACAGTCATCCTGATTACAATAAATATAAAAAAGCAGGCATAGCTGACGATATCATACGGACCAGCGAGGCCATCCGCAAGGCAAGCGGCGACAATCCCTCCTGGTTTCGCCCCCCGGGCGGTTACCTGTCATACGACATGGTCGACATATGCCGAGAGCATAACCTGACCATCGCCTACTGGACCTATCAGCAGGACAGTAAAGACTGGCGCAACGGAGTAGGAGCTGGACAGATCGCCGGTCATATCACCAGACACCTGGAGCCGGGTCAGATCATCGTGCTGCATGACGGAGCACCAAATGGCCTTCAGACGGCTAAGGCTACCGATCTTTTGCTTAGTGCCCTGAAAAAACAGGGCTATCGGGTAGTCACCATGAGCGAATTGATTAAGGCAGGAAAGCAGTAATAAACGGGGATGGGAAGCCATAAGATGTAAAAAACACTATCGGGGAGGCTCGAATGTATGCCTAAAATCTTTGGATTTGTTTCATTATCAAAGCGAACCAAGGTTATGTTGGTGGGGATTATCGCCCTGGTCTTCCTGACCAGCAGTGTTCTTTACGTACAGGCTTATCACAAACTAAAACCGGTCTATGAGGTACCCACTGATAAAAAGGTCGTAGCCCTGACTTTTGATATAAGTTGGGGAAATCAAACCCCCATGCCGGTCATCGAAATACTTAAAGAAAACAATATAAAATGTACCTTCTTCCTTTCTGGTCCCTGGGTCAAGCAGTATCCAGAAATAGCTCAAAGAATCAAGAAAGACGGTCACGAAATCGGCAGTCACGGTTATCGCCATATCAACCTCAGTAACCTATCTAAAAGCGAGGTCAAAGAGGAGCTAGCCAAGGCTCACAAGAACATTAAAGAGGTGACGGGGGCTGAGGCCAAATTGATCCGAACCCCCAATGGGGATTATAGTGATTCGGTAATTGAAGGCATACACGAATCCAATTACGAGGCGATCCAATGGACTACCGATTCCTTAGATTGGATGAACCCTGGTGTCAATACCATTATCGAGCGAGTGACCAAGAAAGCCCATCCTGGCGACATTATACTGATGCATGCCAGCGATACCTGTAAGCAGACCCAGGAGGCTCTGCCGGTGGTAATCAAAAACCTTAAGGAACAGGGTTACCAGTTTGTTACCGTGTCAGAATTGCTTAAAGAAGCCCCGGTCAAAACCGAGGGAAGCGAATAATAGCGGAAAGCCGACGGGGGGTTGAAGCAAAGACAGTCGAAGCCAATTAAGTACGCTGCTTAAATGGCTTCGACTCACATTCTTCATTATCATCATCTAGATGTTCAAGTCCGATCTCCTTGAGGATCTCATCAATTAAGGCCTTATTCATTTCCATCACTCCTCTCATTCTCTATATTTCATATATTCTATCCCCCCGTGAAATAAATTATAACATATGAAATTCTTAACGTTTGTGATTTTTTTAATTATTTCTAATTTT